>JBILHQ010000084.1:0-22847 GCA_044350415.1 Saprospiraceae bacterium
TGGGGATTACCGGCAGCAACGGAAAAACCACCGTCAAAGAATGGCTGTTCCAACTGCTCAACAAACAATTCAGTATCGTCAGGAGTCCGAAAAGCTATAATTCACAAGTAGGAGTCCCCTTGTCGGTCTGGCAAATGAGCGGCGCTTATACCCTGGGTATTTTTGAAGCTGGCATTTCGCAAATAGCCGAAATGATGCACCTCGCGCCGATCATTCGGCCTGATATCGGCATTTTTACCAATATCGGACCCGCACACCGCGAGGGATTTTCGTCGGAAGAAGAAAAAATTGCTGAAAAAATGCAGCTGTTTGCAGCGTGCAACCGATTGATTTGCTGCGCCGACCATGCTGGTGTTATGGCTGCAGCAGAAAAATGGGCCGCAGCCCACACCGGGCGTGAAATCTGGTCGTGGTCGACAGAAAACCGGGCAGCCATGTTCCGGGTAGGGCCTGTTCAAATATTGGACGATGGCCACACTGCCCTGACGATCCAGTCGGCCGGTAATGGCGAGACAGCAATGGTTATCCCTTTCAGTGATTCGGCGTCGGTAGAAAATGCTATCCATTGTTTTGTGGCGGGTTTAACCCTGGGTGTTGCTATCCCTGTTTTGGTGGACGGACTTTCCCATTTGAGTCCGCTGGAAATGCGGCTGGAATTAAAAGACGGCATTGAAGACAGCACTTTGGTCAATGATTTTTACAACAATGACCTGGCTTCGCTGCGCATTTTGTTGCAATTTGCCCAACAGCAGGCCAAAGGCCGGCGCGTGACCCTCATTTTATCCGATATTTTACAAAGCGGGCAGTCCAAGCAAGCCCTTTACCGGGAAGTGGCCAAAATGATTGAAGGGATCGACCGTTTTATTGGCATTGGACCGGCCATTCCGGCCATTGCACCATTTTTACCGGCACACGTCGAAAGCGCTTTTTTTATAGATACAGCAACCTTTTTGGGTGATGTGATGCGATTCTCCTGGCGGAACAATTTGATCCTGATCAAAGGTGCCCGCACATTTACCTTTGAATTAATTGCATCGAGATTAGAGCAACAAGTCCACCAAACGAGGCTCGAAATCAACCTGAATGCACTTATTCACAACCTGAATGTATACAACAGCAAGATACAGCCGGGTGTCAAAATAATGACCATGGTAAAAGCGGCGGCTTACGGCAGCGGCGGTGCAGAAGTAGCGCGTTTGCTGGAATACCACAAAGTGGATTACCTGGGTGTGGCTTATGCCGATGAGGGTATTGAACTGCGCCAGGCTGGCGTACAACTGCCCATTCTTGTCCTGAATCCGGATACCGCTTCTTTTGATGTCTTTTTTCGCTACCGGCTGGAACCCGAGATTTACAGCCTGGAATTACTGAACAGCCTGAGCGCCTATACCAGTACCGAAAAGGCCATGACCATCCACCTGAAATTAGACACCGGTATGCACCGACTGGGTTTTGAAAAAGGAGATATGGAGGCGCTCGGGCAGCAACTCCGCGCATTCCCAAACCTGAAGATTGCTTCGGTGTTCACCCATTTGTCGGCGAGTGACAATCCGGCACATGATGGTTTTACACACCACCAGGCAGCGGCATTCAGCGATATGTACGGCAGCATTGAACAAGTGTTGGGATACCAGCCATTGCGGCATGTGGTCAATACAGCGGGGATCGTGCGCTTCCCGGAATACCATTTTGATATGGTGCGTTTGGGCATTGGATTGTATGGAATAGACAGCAGCGGACTGCAAAACAGGCTTCAGGTAGTTAACGTTCTCAAAACGACCGTCAGTCAGGTAAAGCATATACCGCGCGGCGATACGGTGGGATACAACCGCAATTCCGGACTGCTATCCCAGCCGCGCACCATCGCAACCATCAGTATTGGCTATGCCGACGGCTTTTTGCGCATGGCAGGCATTGGCCGCTACAAAGTACTAATCAACAACCAATTAGCCCCTACTATTGGCAATGTGTGTATGGATATGACCATGATTGATATCACCACCATACCCGGTGTGAAAGCAGGTGATGAAGTGGTGGTATTTGGCGAAAATCCGCCTGTTCAGCATTTAGCTGATTGTATGCAGACCATTCCTTATGAAATATTTACCAATATCTCTAATCGTGTAAAACGTGTTTATCTACAAGAATAAGAGTATGTTTGCAGGGTAAACTAACAGTCAACCGCATGACAGAAACGAAAGCACATTTATTATACGTGGAAGACGATGAAAGTCTCAGCTTCGTCACCCGTGAAAACTTAGAACTCAGTGGATACGAGGTAACTTACTGTGACGATGGCCAAAAAGCCATGGATACCATTAAATCGGGAAAACGATTTGATTTGTGTATCCTGGACGTCATGTTGCCAGAAATCGACGGTTTCGAACTGGCCAAAGCGATTCGCGAGCGCGATGAGCAGGTACCTATAATATTTTTGTCGGCCAAAAGCATGAAACAGGACCGTATTTACGGTCTGACGATTGGTGCCGATGATTACATGACCAAGCCTTTCAGCATTGAGGAATTGCTGTTGAAAATAGATGTTTTTCTCCGCCGTTCCAAAATTTCTGCTCCTTCCAACAGCGACAAACCGGTCATTATCGGTAACTATAGTTTTGATTACCGCAACCTCAGTTTAACTACTGATGGGTATTCCGAAACGCTCACGCAAAAAGAAGCGGATTTATTGAAACTGCTGTTTGAGCACCGCAATCTGGTGATCAAGCGGTCGTTCATCCTGGAAACTATTTGGGGGAAGGACGATTATTTCCTTGGGCGCAGCTTGGATGTGTTCATTTCCCGGCTACGGAAATACCTGAGCCTCGATGAACGGATCAAGGTAGAAAATATCCATGGTGTAGGTTTTAAATTTCGGGTGGATTAAATGACGGCGGAAGAACAACTGCATTGTATAGTCGATTTCCTGAATGAAATTGGAATACCCACTGTTTTTGAAACGCTGGATGATACTACGTTTCTGCCCGGTGTACTGATCGATTCGGGTAGCATGCGTATCGACCAGTCCAAACTGGCTTACCAGGGCGACCTGCTGCATGAGGCCGGACACATTGCCGTTGCACTCCCGGAAGACCGGATCAAGATGGTTGGTGACGCCGGCGGCGGCGGAATGGGTGACGAAATCGCGGCCATGCTGTGGTCTTTTGCCGCAGCCAAAGCGTTAAATCTTCCGGAAGAAATTATTTTTCATGCAGGCGGCTATCAAGGCAGTAGTTCCTGGTTTGTAGAACATTACCGCGACCAACAGCATTATATTGGGCTTCCTTTGCTGGAATGGATGGGATTGACTGCCGGGCCAGCGAAGGCCGAAACCCTTGGCGTGCCCCCTTTCCCCCACATGTTGCGTTGGTTGAGGATTTAAATAAAAATATTGCAAATAAATTTGGAGGTATCAATTAACTTCGCTTACCTTTGCGGTTCGAAATCGCGGGATGGAGCAGTTGGTAGCTCGTCGGGCTCATAACCCGAAGGTCGTCGGTTCAAGTCCGGCTCCCGCCACAAATTAAAGGTCACTCAGCAACGAGTGGCCTTTTTTGTTCCCCCCCTCCCCCCTGCTGTGCTCCTGAACGAAGTGAAGGAAGTAGATTTTTCCGATCTCAACAGTTACGAAACAATCGTCCCCCCAAGTCCCCCTCTACGCCTCTGTGGTTCCTTCACTTCGTTCAGGAGGACAGTGCTTTTTTCTCCGTAGTTCTTCCGTGTACATGCGCCCTTCCGAAGGGACACTGCATGCTGGCTATCAAAGTAAATATCTCCGAACTCACATTAATTAGAAAAAAAATGAGCCAAAGGGCCCATTGATAATGAGCATGTTAAAAGACTTTTGTTTAATTTTTACAAATATAATTTTCCAAAAAGTTAAACAAATAAATGATGATTGCTGTTTGATATTTTCATTTAATCAATCACACAAGTTTTAAACACATGAAAAAATTACTTTTCAGTACCCTTCTCGCTTTTTTTGCGATCGCCTCATTGACTTTCGTTTCATGCGATAAAAATGATGATCCGGAGCCAATACCAGAAACGCCTACCATTGCTGGATTGGCACAGAATACAGCCAACCTCAGCAGCCTTGTTGCTGCACTGAAACGCGCAGACTTAGTCAGTGTACTTGATGGCACAGACAAATTCACCGTATTTGCGCCCACCAACGATGCCTTTGCTGCATTTCTTACAGCCAACGGTTTTGCTAATCTGGAGGCCGTTCCTGTGGCTACGTTGAAGCAAATCCTGCTGAACCACGTCATCACTGGTGAAGTAAAATCCACGTCATTGACTACCGGTTATGTGAAAACGAACGCAACATTTGGCACCACTACGAGCAACCTGAGCTTATTTGTTAATACAGCAAGTGGCGTGGTCCTCAACAACGGTATCAAAGTTACCTCCGCAGACAACATCGCCAAAAATGGTGTGGTACACATTGTAGACCAGGTGATTGGCATTCCATCGATCGTTACAGCAGCCCTGAGCAATCCGAATTTCAGTACGCTGGTATCTGCGTTAACCCGCAGCGATCTGGGCGTGGATTACGTAGCAGTATTATCCGGAGCTGGTCCATTCACTGTATTCGCGCCAACCAATGATGCTTTCACAGCACTTCTGGGAGAATTGGGTGCTACCAGTCTTGCAGCAATCGATGCAGCCACCCTCAATGCGGTATTGCAATACCACGTGGTAGCAGGTGCAAATGTGCTGTCGACCCAACTCACTGACGAACAGGTAATTACTACTTTTCAAGGCGGCACACTGCGGGTAGACCTGGATGGTGGTGCCAAATTGGTGGACGCTAAAGGTCGTATTGCCAACATTGTTGCAGTAGATGTACAATGTGGTAACGGCGTAATACATGCTATTAATAAGGTGGTATTACCCAATTAATTGAAACATTGTAATTATTTTAAATTTTACAAAGGCTGTCTATTCCAAAAGTGGAGTAGACAGCCCTTTTTTTGAACCATTCAATTTGGCAACGAAAGAACATTGCAATACTTTTGCAGTCATACTTTAACAACTATGACCAATGTTAAGACATTGCTTAGCATTGCCGGCAAATAGCCTGAAATCGCGCCGCAATGAAATGTGGCTGCGCCGCAATCCCTGGTTCGAAGCCGATATGGTTCCTGTCCTCCGCGAAGGCATCAGCCGCTTACTTTAATACCGGCAAAATAATGGCCGATGGCAGCTCTGCCGAATGAAAAACCCTGTGCGTTGCTTTGATAAAGTCCGCATCCGAACATTTATAAATATCCACAAATTGTTGCGGATTTCGGTCTGCCAGTGGAAACCAACTGCTTTGAATCTGAACCATCAGGCGGTGGCCCTTCTGGAACGTATGGGCAATATCAGGTAGTTCAAAGCGCACTTCGGTCTGAAGGTCCGACACAAATGCTTCTGGTTTTTCAAAGCTATTGCGGTACCGGCCGCGCATAATTTCTCCGCGCACCAGCATCTGATAGCCACCCATAGGAGTTCCATTTTCGCTGGTCGATAATGTATCGGGAAATACATCGATTATTTTAACCACCCAATCGGCATCAGTGCCTGTGGTACTCACCCACAAATCGGCAATAGCAGCGCCTGTAACTGTGAGATTTTCAGTGAGTTCGGGCGTACTATATACCAGTA
Source organism: Saprospiraceae bacterium (assembly GCA_044350415.1). Lineage (GTDB taxonomy): Bacteria > Bacteroidota > Bacteroidia > Chitinophagales > Saprospiraceae > M3007. The sequence continues at coordinate 5,650 of JBILHQ010000084.1, forward strand.
CATCGGGTCGTCGGGCGGCAAAACGCTGGTCGTCGGTCATATATTCCCGGGTGCGTTGCAGGTGGACATTTTCTGTATAAGGCACAGGCTTTGAAGGATCACTGACATATTCATCAAAACCACTTGGTGGCGGCTTCTCTGTACCAATGGCCCCATTGTCGTTCAGGTAAAATGGAGTGGGCTGCGCCTTGGCGGGCGGCCAGGCCGAATAGGAAGTCCAGCGATTCGTGCCGGTTTCAAAAACAGTGGCATCGGCGAGGTCCATGGAGCCTTTGCCTTTGAGATAAAATTCGAAAAATTTAAACTCAATTTCTTGGTTAAAATATTCGCTGGTTGGGCTGTTAAAGGCCACATTGCCTAAACGATCCCCTTTGCCGCGCGCCCATCCGCCATGTACCCAGGGACCAATGACCACGCGATTAGAAGTGGCTGCTGGATTCTGTTTTTCAATGGTTTTGTAGACATTCCAGGCTCCCCAGCAATCTTCTGCATCAAACAGGCCACCTACCGTGAGCACAGCAGGTTGTACGTTTTTCAGGTGCGGGCGCGGGTTGCGCGCCTGCCACCAGGCGTCGTAGTTGGGGTGGCTCATGAGATCGTTCCAGAAAGGAATCTCTCCATGCAGGTACTTTTCATTGAAATTGCGCAAAGCACCTGCTTTGAGGTAAAAACTATAATTGTCCGGTGTTTTCCAATCCGAGAAACCTGGCTGCCCTGTCGTGGTGGGTGCGGGGCGGGGTTTGCCGAAACCCGAATAGAAAGCAAATCCATCGAGCATAAAAAAAGCACCATTATGGTGGAAATCATCGCCAATAAACCAGTCTGTCACCGGTGCTTGCGGAGAAACCGCTTTAATCGCCGGGTGCTGTGCGAGCATAGACATCGTGGCGTAAAAACCTGGATAAGAAATGCCGTATACCCCCACTTTACCGTTATTGGTAGCCAATTTACGGATAAGCCAGTCGACTGCATCGTAAGTGTCGGTAGCTTCATCAATTTCAGGCTTTGGAGATACTGATTGGCCCTTTTTTTTTCCTTTTTGGACCTCAGGCGGAGGAGGAGCCGGATTAGTTTTGGGAATATAAGGGCGCACATCCACAAATTCACCCTCGCTCATATACTTTCCCCGTACATCCTGGGTGATAAAAATATAGCCTTCCCTGGCCAGGTACATATTCTGAAAACTACCAACGTATTCGGATTCACCATAAGGCGAACACGAATAGGGCGTTCTCTTCAACAAAATGGGATAGGTACGAGTGCTGTCTTTCGGAACATAAATGGAGGTGAAGAGTTTTACACCATCGCGCATGGGAATCATTACTTCCTGTTTGGTGTAGTGCGCGCGGATATAAGCAGCAGGCTCTTCCTCTTGAGCGGCGAGCGGGAAGGAGATGAACAAGGCAATGATAGATGCAAAGTATTTCATAACAGAACAAATGTGTAAGTAATGGGTACAGAACTTGTGAAAATTCAGGCAATCATTCTCAGGGCTTTTTACCCTTCGCGCCCAGCACCGAATCAAGGGAAAATCGCCCTGCACCAAGGAAAAAAATAGCGATGCCAGCAAAAGCATACATTAATGCATGTTCTTTAACATCCAGCGGGTCGGCAGTATGAATACCAAATGCCGCCACAAACATCGTGAAAGAAAGTGCCAATGCAGCAAAACGAGTGAATAAACCCACCGCCAATAAGGAACAGCACACTAATTCAACAACTATAGTCAGGACAAATGACCAATAAGCACCTATGCCCAACGGATCGGGAAAATCGGTAGCGCCCCCCATAAGATCCTTCCATTTGGAATACCCATGATTATAAGCCATCATACCACCGAAGGTAAACCGAATCATAAGCGAGGCCCAGTCGGCACCAGTGGCAGACCAGGGAAAGGGAGAAAAAAATCTTTTTAAAAACATAATCTAAAATTTGCCTGCAAAAAATGAATAAAAATTGGAAACGCACCTACTTTGCATAAAAGTTTTGACCTTCGCGCCCAAAAAAAGACAAAAGCAGCATACAAAATTGCACCTGTATTTCAACTGCGCATGAATCAAATTTTTAATGAAGATTGTATTTCCGGGATGGCCGCCCACTTGCCCGACCAAAGTGTGGATTTAGTCATTACTGACCCTCCTTTTGGCATTGAATTTCAGGCAAAACGGGGCAACTACAACCGGAAGGAAGAGCGGGTACTGGCTGGATACACGGAAGTTAAAGGAGCAGATTATGGGGAATTTACCAGGAACTGGCTCCGCGAGATTCGGCGGGTACTCAAGCCTACCGGCAGCATGTATGTTTTTTCAGGATGGAATTACCTGAAAGAACTGCTGATCGCCCTCGACGAACTGGATTTTATTCTGGTCAATCATTTGGTGTGGAAATACCAGTTCGGGGTAGTCACCAAGCGCAAATACGTCACCTCTCATTACCATATTCTGTTCGTGAGTATTGATGAAAAACAACGGCAGTTTTTTCCTTTTGCGCGGTATCAAAAAGGCGACAGTCATCCCAAAGGCGGCAGCGCACATTATAAAGACAAAGAAGATGTATGGGTAATCTCCCGGGAATACTGGAAAGGCTTTGTAAAAACACCCACCAAATTGCCTGCAGAAATCATCCGTAAAATTTTGGCTTATTCCTCCCAACCCGGCGATTTGGTACTCGATCCATTCCTGGGATCCGGCCAGGTGGCCGTGGTAAGCCACCTGGAAGGACGCCAGTATGCCGGGTTTGAAATTGTACCTGAATATTATGAATTTGCCAAAATGCGGCTCCAAAAAGGCACCTACAGGATAAAATATTAAGTGGATTCTACTTCAGCGCCATTAAGTATTCCACCAAATCAGCCAATTCCTGTGCCGTCATGGAGTACTGAAATCCCGCCGGCATCATGGATTCGAGCCGTTGCTTTCTGCTGAGCATATCCTTTTGCCGGAATGTTTTAAGGGAACCATCGAGGCCTTTCACTACCAATTCATGCTCGGTTTGACTGGTGATGAGACCACTGAATTTGTCGCCGTTTTGGAGCGTTAAGTCCCAACCCTCATAACCGAAGCTGATACCGGCATTGGGGTAAAGAATGGCTAAATACTGCCCCTCTTTTGGCAATTTACCACCAATCGCGGAGAGTTTAGGGCCGAAATCAACACCTTTTCCATTTACCTGGTGACAATTGGCACAAAATTGATCAAACAAAACCACCCCTTTGGCCGGGTCGCCTTTTAAGAGCAGGAGATCAGCAATCGCGGGAATAGGTTTCGTGGCTCGGGGATTACTTTTTCCGAGATAAGTGGCTGCCTCCATCCTTACATTGGTACGCCAGGCATGACTCACCCCCTGCACTGCTGCCGGGATAAACCGCGCTTCAATTTTGCCCGCTTTCAGGAGTTCCAAAATACGTTCCTCGCCATTCCAGCTATTGCCAATACACTCGGTGGCCTGCCGGCGGATATTGTCCTGGCGCTTCTTATCCAACGCCACTGATTCAATCAATTGCAATTGGGCACTGCCGCCTGAACCCCTGATGGCATCGAGGAGCGGAGAGAGGACAGCGTCTTTTTGCTGGGGCTGAATGGCCTTTTTATACATCGTCCGGCCTGCAGCATTTTTCAACAACACTTCCGATGCCCGGGCCGCATGATCACCCGCCACGACCATATTGAACAGTCGCTCATTTTCTTCCGTCAACTGGTATTTATCGGCGAATTCAAGGTATTCATCTCCTGTCAATGCAGCCATTACCCTGGTCAATGCCGCTTTGGCATCCGGCGTATTTTTGACCAGTTCCATATCGAGGTGCCGGAGCGCAAGTTGAACGATTGCAGGATCGGAGCCATTTGCCCGCAGCACCTTTAATAAAACGGGAGATGCATCTGCCGCTTTTTGAAAATCAAACGCACGGAAATAGCGCAAGCGTTCACTAAGAGGCTTTGATGCGTCGGCACATAACTGGCCCAGCATAGTTGCCGCAGGAGCGCAACGGGCACGCCAGATAATATCATTTTCAGCAGCCGTAGTTTGGCTGGTGCTTTCCCGTGCCCAGGCATAGAAACAAGCGTCCCACTGCCCATCGGCACCAATGCCCAATGCTTCGAGATACCACCGATCACCGGTGGTGTATTGCTGCGCCAGTTTGGTCCATACGTCGGGCATTTTTTTCTCCTTGTTGTGGTGAAGGGCAATGGCGCACTCCCGGCGTACCTGCGGGTCGGGGTCGGTACATAATTTCGCCAACAGGGGCATCAATGGCGCTGCGCCCTGGCGGGCAGCCCTGATCGCAACAATCCGAATATTGGCATTTTTATCAACAGATGCCGCTTCGACGTATTTTGCACCATCGGGTCCTTTGGCCAACAACCACAAAGCCCTTGCCCTGATATGTGGTAATGTACTGCTGTTGTATAGATCAGACAAGGCCGCAGTAGCAGCAGCCCCCTGGTCGTGCAGGGCATTCCAGGCTTTATACCGCACCGATAAATTGGGATTTTGGAGGGCTTTCACGGCACCTTTCACGGCTGTATAATCGAATGCCGGCACCGTATATTGTGCCGCAGATGGTGGTGCCACGCGAAATACCCGTCCGCGGTTCTGATCTCCGGCCTGGTGGCCACCCACGCCCGGATCATACCAGTCGCTGACAAACAAAGACCCATCGGGTGCCACACAGACATCGGAAGGCCGGAACCATTGGTCATTCACCCCTTCCAGGATATTGTCGATCTGCGCTTTATAACCTGCGCCATCGGGCTGGACCGGGTAAGCGCGTACGGCATTCGGACCGGCATCCGCATGAACAGGCTGCCCTGTAAAACGTGCCGGCAGTAAATCACCTTCATACACACACATACCACAGGGCGACCCTGCGCCGGTTTGCAGGAGATTGGGTACCACACCCGGGTCATTCAGGTGCCAGTGGCGGTGGGGAATTTCGGGCTCGATATTCGTGCGGTTGACTTGCCAGCCAGCGCCGGTCATTTCATCGGTATAGCCGTAATTACCGTATTCCATCACATAATTGATCCGTACGCCCTTGTTGCCGTCGTCGTCGTTATCGCTTTGCCAAAGGGTACCGTAACTATCGCAGGCGACTTCATAATTGTTGCGGAAATTGTGCCCCAGCACTTCAAAATGGGTAAAATCGGGATCGCAGCGAAAAACCATGCCCATGCGGTAATTTTTCGGGTCAACCGGCTTTCCATCAATATCGGTGATCGTGACGCCGTTTTTATCCTGGAGCGTGTGGCCTTCATTGCCAAAATTGAAATACCATTTTCCATCGGGACCAAAAGTCACTGCATGTAATCCATGATCGTGCTGGTGCCCACCCACCCCTTGCAAAACTATTTCTTTCCGGTCGGCTTTATCGTCGCCATCATCGTCCGTAAACAGCCACAGGTAAGGGCTTTGGGATACCAGCGCTTTGTTGCCCATGACCCAAATGCCCAGTGGCGACTCTATTTCGGGGCCCTGGTAAAAAACAGTACTTTTATCGGCTTTGCCATCGTGGTCGGTATCTTCGATAATGAGGATGCGGTCGCCTTCTTTTTTAGTGGGATTGCCGTTGATATCCGGCCGGTAATTGAAAGCCTCACAGAGCCAAATGCGCCCACGGTCATCGATATCCATATCGGTCGGATTGGTCATCATGGGTTCGGACGCAAAAAGTTGCGTCTGCAGTCCTTCGGCGGTCCGGAGGTTTTTTACGGCGTTTTCAGGTTTCCGTTTTTCATCTTCGGGATCGCCGAAAAAAGCTTTATGGACCGAGAACCCGAAAAAGAAGAGCGAGAGCAATAACAGCGATGCTGCGGAAAGCGATTTACGCATGACGAACGTTTAGTTGAACAAAGGCGGGGTCATCCCGCACCGCAAACCTAATAAAAAACCGGAACAGTACAGAAATGTATGCCGCAGTGAATTCGGGCCGCTTCAAAAAATTTGTTACCTCCTGCTTTCTTTAAGGCGGAAACAATCGTTATTTAGTATTCCAAAACAGGCAAGAGTCACTGATTGCAGGATAACCGAAATGCCCAACGAAGACCTGAGCGAATCTTATATCTGGCCCTTCACCTTGGTACACATTCTGTGCTGAACGATTGAAGAGATTGTAGTTTTGGGTTAATTTATTTTGAAGAAATATTTTTCGGGCATACCGGTTGTAAACACTGACTATGAATTGGGATGGCCGTATCAGAGCACTGGAACAAAAATACGCCTTACCGCGTTGTCTGACTACCTGAAAAAATCACCGCTTTGAACATGTCTGCTTTTTTTAAACTGATAATCAACTATATCACATGGAAAATAAAACCACACTTACCGCCTCCATTGGCCGTACGCTTTACCAAACGACCGCTCATGCGCGCACCCATCAGGTCGTCAGTGACGAGCCTACGGTGAATGGCGGCGGCGATACCGGCCCTACCCCTTCAGAATTAATCCTGGCGGCACTTGCTTCCTGTACGGGCGCTACGTTGCGGATGTACGCCGATCGCAAAGGCTGGGATTTAGCGCAGGTGGATATTGCCCTCGAAATGAGCATTGAAAAAAATGGCAGCGCACAAACTACCCGCATCAAAAGGACGTTATCATTTTCAGGTAATCTTTCAGACGCCGAACGGACGCGTTTATTGGAAATTGCCGATAAATGCCCGGTTCATAAACTGCTCACCAATGAAGTGATCATTGAAGCAGTCTAGGATTCGAATATCGAACACCGAATTGCTGTTTCGCGAAACACGGTTGGCGATTCGGTGGATTTAAAGCCTATTTTTTGGTTTAGGGCTGCGAAAAAACCGGTAAAATCATCTAGTCGGCATGTCGCCTGGGCCAAAACCATTCAAAGCGTCCAGCAGTCTACCTTTTTTAATATTGAAGAAGAAGGTAAACCGGTAAAAATCATCAATAGCTTTCGCTACCCCCTGGAACATCAATTGAAAGTGTGGGGCTCAGATATGCGGGTTCCTTTTTTCGATGGATCTAATGAAAAAAAACAGACACCTGCAGACCGACTGCAGATGGCTACGGTGGTCACGTTTGATCCGGTGACTTATGACGAATATGTAACCGTGTATCATTCCGATATAGCCCCATCCAGGGTCAAGCATATTCGTTTAGTGCATCAATGGTGCTGGAATGCGCAACGGAGCCAATTGTCCGTTACCCTGAAGGCCGTGGCACCAATGATCAATGGATGGCTCATCCAGGAAGAATTTCGGTATTACCACCCGTTGTATTACAGCAGAACGGGATTTTAGCCCCAAGTCAGTTTAGTCCCAAGTACGTGGAGTGGACCACAAGCGGGGCATCCATTCGTAAAAACCGGCATACTTGCGGTCCACTCTACGGACCTATGACTTGGGACTAACAGACCTGGGACTAGGCTAATAATGCCACCTGCGGAACGCTTCCATGGCTTCATACTCTGCTAAACCAAGTTGCCGGTACATTTGAGCGGTGCCGCGATTGCGGTCTTCGGCACGTTGCCAGAATTCGCGGGCATCTTCGCCAGGGAAAGGAGCCTGATCTTTTTGACTTTGGTGGGTGAAAATAGCTTTGCGTTTTTTCTCTAATTGAACGGGGCTCAACGGCACGGCCATTTCCACCTCGTCAATGCCCCATTCGTGCCAGGCACCGCGATAAAGCCAAAGCCAGCAGTCTTCAATCCAACCTTTTTTGGCTTCTTTTAGTCCGCCGAGTGCTTTAAAAATAGCCTCCAAGCACACAGCGTGTGTGCCATGCGGATCGGCCAAATCGCCTGCGGCGTATACCTGATGGGGTTTTATTTGCTCCAGCAGATCAGTTATAATTTTCACGTCATCGTCGCCCAGCGGTTTTTTTCGGGTGCGGCCTGTTTCATAAAACGGCATATCCAGGAAGTGAATATGGTCATCCGTGAGTCCGCACAAGCGAGCTCCTGCGCGGGCTTCGCCCCTGCGAATAATGCCTTTGACCTGGCGAACTTCGTCGATATCGGACTGATTCGGCTGTTTGGTATCGAGGAATTTGGTGACTTTTTTATAAAGTTTGGCCAAATTTTCGTTGTTCAAACCCATTTTTGTCTCAAATTCTGTAATAAATTCCATAAAACGGCGCGCATCGTGGTCGTGCACCGCGATATTGCCGGAAGTCTGGTAAGCCACATGGACATCGTGGCCTTGCTCTACTAAACGGAGAAAAGTTCCCCCCATTGAAATCACATCGTCATCGGGGTGCGGGCTGAAAATAATCACCCGCTTTTTCGTGGGTTTAGCGCGTTCCGGACGGTGTGTGTCGTCGGCGTTGGGTTTGCCACCCGGCCACCCGGTGATGGTGTGTTGAAGGCGGTTGAATATCTTGATATTGATGTTGTAGGCATTATCATATTCAATGACCAACTCGCTCAGATGATGCTCGCCATAATCATCATCGGTGAGTTTAAGAATGGGTTTGCCGGTCTTTTGCGACAACCACACGACTGCTTTGCACACGAGGTCTTCATTCCAGTTGCACATGCCCACGAGCCAGGGCGATTTGAACCTGGTGAGTTCGGCAGCAGCTACTTCATCGACATAGACTTTGGTATTGGGGTGTTTTTGCAGATAAGTGGCTGGAACAGAAGATGATATTGGTCCTTCCACAGCCTCCCGCACTATAGATGCTTTGTGGCTGCCCCAGGCCATGAGGTAAATAGTGCGGGCTTTCATAATAGAGCCAATACCCATGGTAAGGGCGCGATACGGTACATTTTCTTCCCGGATAAAGTCTTTGATGGCATCGCGGCGGGTAAGGCTGTCGAGGCGCACCAGTCGGGTTTGGGAGTTTTCCCAGGAGCCTGGCTCGTTAAATCCAATATGTCCTGTACGCCCGATACCCAGCAACTGAATATCAATACCGCCGTATTGGACCATCAGTTTTTCGTACTGCAGGCAATAAGCGTCTATTTCCGCCACCGGAATGGTCCCATCGGGAATATGAATATTTTCTTTGAGAATATCTATATGATCAAACAGGTATTCCCGCATGAACCGCACGTAACTTTGTTGCGCCTCTGGTGCCATCGGGTAGTACTCATCCAGATTGAAGGTGATCACATTTTTAAAACTTAAACCTTCTTCCCGGTGCAGCCGCACTAGTTCTTCATATACCTTAATCGGAGAAGAACCGGTGGCAAGTCCTAATACAATATGTTCGCCATCTTGCTGCTTTTGCCGGATAGCAAGTGCAATAGACCGGGCAATATGATCGCAACCCGCTTTTGAGTCGCTCCAAATTTTTACCGGAATATTTTCAATGGATTTGAACTGATACTTTAACATCGAAGATGCAATGGAATGGGTACTCATACTGGTGCGTTTAGATCAAAAAACATGTTGCGGTGAAAGCGCCGGAGCCCAGAAATCAGAGACTTTCGGGCTATTGGGGGCGCATTTTCGAGTTCGTAGCATCCCTACAGGCTCAAAAATAGCCAAAAAAAATCAATTGCAGACCGGGTGGTCTCCCATAACAACAAGTCGCGTTTATGTGTGGCAAAGATAGTAGATAAAATTCATTGTGTGTGCGCACACAGCATTTTTTTTTCATAGTATATACCTAAACGGAAAAATTACGTTCTTTGCAGATCAAATCTGAGCAAATATAAATCAAAGCGTCTGATTATCACACCACCTGATGCAAAAAAAGGTCAGAATTAAAGATATTGCCCAAAAGGCAGGCGTGTCGACCGGTACGGTTGACAGGGTTTTACACAGCAGGGGTTACGTCTCTGAAAAGGCCAAACAGAAAGTACTCGATACCCTGGAGGAAATCGGATATGAGCGGAACTTATTAGCCAGTACGCTTGCGTATAACCGGAATCACCGGATTGTAGCCCTTTTGCCTGATTACCACATCGATCCCTACTGGGAGCAGCCTTTCACCGGAAGCCAACAGGCTATCAGCGCGCTGCAACACTACGGTATTCAGGTAGAATATATACATTTTAAATTATTTGATCCGGAGGATTTTGTAAAAAAAGCAGAACAGGTACTCCAACGCCCTCCCGATGGCCTGCTTTTTCCTCCATTATTCCTGAAAGAGGGTAAATGGCTGATCGACGAATGCGAAAAAGAAGGTATCCCTGCAGTCATTATTAATACACAGATCGAAGGAGCCAATGTATTGAGCTATATCGGCCAGGATTCCTACCAAAGCGGTATATTGGCGGCAAGACTTCTCGACTTTGCCCTTCAGGGAACGGAGACTGTGATGGTCCTCAATCTGGAAAAATCCATTACCAATGCCATTCATATTCTGGAAAAAGAACGCGGTTTCCGTGATTATTTCACGCAGCACCAAAAGCAGGATATTAAGGTCGTCCGGTATGATTTTGATAATTTCGGTGAAAAAATGCTTCTGAAACAGTTTATTAAAGCGCAATTGGCCGTACAACCCGATCTCGCAGGCGTATTTGTCACCAATTCCAGGGCTTACCAATTGGTCGAATGCCTTCCGGCAGATGCCAACCGCCAGATTAAAATTGTTGGATTTGACTTAGTATTGCCCAATATTCACTACCTGAATACCGGAAAAATCAATTTCTTAGTCAACCAAAATTCTGTAGAACAAGGTTACCTCGGCGTAGTGACGCTTTTCAATTACTTATTCCTTAAAGAAATACCTGAACGCAACCAATATCTTCCATTAGATATTGTGGTGGCTGAAAACGTACAGTACTACCTGAAAAAACAACAGGTACTGCATACACTATAACATACTATAGGCTTTTAATACCTCCAACAGGCCCACACGAGATGGTTAAAGGCGATATATATGTGGCGAAAAATACCATGAACGCCATTATCAAAGGCTTAAAAGGGAATGGAGAATCCCAATATACCCTGACACGCCGACAGCGGGAGGTACTTCAACTCTTATCCATGAATCTCAATATTGCCGAAACAGCGGCGCGATTGGAAGGAGGGGATAAAAAACCGGTTACGCCCTATGTCGTCAACTTCCATTTGCAGCATATCCGAAGGCGGCTCAATTCCAGAACGCTCCATGGGACCATCGCTAAAGCCATCCGGGAAAAACATTCATACTATCACGGCTGAACCCGTCATTACCCTACGAGGAACCACATGGAATGGGGGCCAATGGAGACAGCGGCCCCTTTATTTTTTTATTCCACTTATATTGCCGATTTTTGCACCACAATTAATAAACCTGTTGATACAAAAAAAAATCGCCTGGCTTTCAGCCCTCCTCCTTTGCATCTCCCTCCTCACTGCTCAGGTGAACGTCGCTGTAGTATTCGACCGGCAAAATATCGAGACAGGCGACACCTTCACCATGCGCGTACTAGTTACCGGCACGAACGCCAAACCCGACCGGATAGATCTTTCGGCCTGGAGCGCAGTGCTCCCAACTGAGAATGTACTGCGGCGCAGCGCATGGACACATACTGCCGATAAATGGGTAAGCGAGTACACCCTGCTAATTTTTGATGCCTTTGAAGGGGAACTTCCTCCGTTGGGAGTATTGTCGCTGTCGGGCGAAAAAGCATTATCCAATCCGGTTGCGATTAAAGTGACCTCTACCCCTTCGCCCGATGATCTTGAAAAAATGGAGCCCGTGCGGGATATCAGGTATGAACCGTTGTTGTGGACCGATTACGCGCTTTTACTGGGTATTCTTGTGGCGTTGTATACGGTATATCTCTTTTTGATCAGGAAAAAGAAAAAACCGCCTGTTCAGATACAAGCACTGGTTGCCGTCGCCGCGCCTGTGGTACCTCCGCATATTATCGCTTTACAAAAATTAAAAAAATTGGAGCAAGCCAAGCCTTGGAAATCAGGCGATATCAAGGGATACTATGCAGATTTGAGCAGTATTCTTAAAGAATACCTCGAAAATAAATACCATATCCTGGCGTTGGAATCGACGACACGCGAAGTTGAAATACTCTTAAAAAAAATCCCTTTACAGGAAGGCCGGACAATGGCACTGCTCACTGTGTTGCGGCAAACGGATCTTGCCAAATACGCACAAGCACTCGATCCCGGTAAACCCCACGAACAGTTTTTGCTGAAAGCGGAGGAATTTGTACACAAAACCGCTGAAGAAACGATATGACCTTTGCCCAACCCTATTGGCTGCTCCTTCTGGCCCTTTTGCCGGTGCTGATTTTCCTTTACGGACGATCGGCCAAAAAACGGCATGTCTCGCTGAAAGTATCCCGGTTCACGGCTATGGCAGGTTATAAAACATGGGTCGTGTACGCCCGCAGTTGGCTGCAATGGCTCCGGTGGATAGTGATGGCATTGCTCATCCTTGCTTTGGCGCGCCCACAGTTGCTTTGGCAGGAAGAAGAAACCGACGCTGAAGCCATTGATATGATGCTGGTGGTCGATGTGTCGCCGAGTATGCTGTCCAAAGATTTTGTACCCGATCGGTTGTCGGCCGTAAAAGATATTGCCGGCGATTTTATCGACCACCGCAAATACGACCGCATAGGACTGACTATTTTTGCCGGCGGTGCCTTTACGCAATGTCCGCTCACACAGGACCACCGGATTTTAAAGGCTTTTTTGAATAATATGCAAGTGGGGCGTTTACCCAATGGGACGGCCATCGGCACAGGTCTTGCCACTGCTGTCAGCCATATGAAAGACAGCACCACTACCAGCAAAGTGGTCATTCTGATGACTGATGGCGAAAATAACACAGGCAATGTTGGGCCCTTACAGGCCGCCGCTATTGCCGCCGCGCTCGGTATTCACACCTATGTAATTGGTATTGCCAACGACGGACCGGTTGAATCACCTTCGTCGCAGCGGATGGATGGCTCCTACAATTTTGTAACCCGCAATATGCAACTCGATACCCTCAGTCTCAGCGGCGTGGCCCGGATCGGTAGTGGAAAGTTTTACCGCGCCCAAAATGCTGCCGATCTGAAAGGGATTTATCAATCCATTGACCAGTTAGAAAAAAGTAAAATCACCGTAAAAAAAGTCAACCGTACTGCGGAGCTTTTTTTCTGGTTCCTTAATGCTGCCATCAGCCTGCTCGCGCTGGAATTGTTGTTGCGCTGGGGGCCGTTGCGGGTAATCACCGTTTAGAAAAATATGCGCTTCGAAAATCCCGATTTATTACAGCTCTTATGGGTGCTCGCGCTGCAGGCAGTGATGCTGCTGGCCTACTGGCGGTGGCGTACCCGTACCTTGCGGCAGTTGGGCTCACCCCAATTGGAGGAGCGGCTGTTGGTGGGATTTTCAAAAAGCCGTTTTTGGATCAAAAATGGCCTTTTTGCGATGGTAGCGGCTTTGATTGCCCTGGCTATCGCCAATCCTCAAAAGATGGGCAGAGAAACACCTCCGCCTAAAGCAAGCGCCGATGTATTGATCGCCCTCGATGTATCGCGCAGCATGCTGGCCAATGACGTAGCGCCCAGCCGATTGACTCAGGCGAAAATCTTTGTGGAAACGCTGGTTAAATCGCTGCGCAGCGAACGGGTCGGATTCATTGTATTTGCCGGTGATGCATTCCCGCAGGCGCCCCTTACCAACGATCCTGACGTGCTGCTGCTTTTTATCAAAAACGCCGCCCCGGATGCCGTAAACGATCAGGGCACCAATTTTACTTCTGCTATCGAACTCGCACAACGAATGTTGCCCGCCGAGTCGGAAGCAGGCCGTGCATTGATTCTTATTTCTGATGGCGAAAACCATACACCAGAAGCCCTGGAGGCCGCACAAAAGGCTAAAGAGGAAGGACTAACTATTCACATGGTGGGCGTTGGAACAGCAGGCGGCTCCTCCATTCCTGTATCTTCCGGGAATTTACTGCGCGACTATTCCGGACAAGTGGTCCGAACCCAGCTCGATGCAACAGTACTGCGCGATGTGGCCAAAGCAGGTGGCGGTATTTATACTCAACTTGGCGAAGGTAATCCCCTGAATGATATCAAAACAGCCATTACTCAACTGCGCAGAACAACCGTAGAACAACAAGCTGTCACCACCTACCACTCTTATTTTCAATGGCTTATACTGCCCGCACTCCTGTTGCTGGTCATCGAACAACTAATCTGGTGGCGAAAAGAACAATAAGTCAATCGCCACGTTCAATCAATCAGGAATACCGTTCAATTATTTTTTTCCAATTCTGTCCAAAAACATTGACCTTGGTGGTCATTTTAATCCGTTGTGACAGGTTTTGCTATTAAGCATCCAGCCACAACACAACCCATCAACACGATACAATGCAACCAAGACTCATCCTCTTCACCTGCCTGCTTTTTGCTGCAAACCTGGCATTTTCACAAACGACTTTCCAAAAAATTTACCATACTACCGCCGACAGCTGGGCGCGTAAAGTACTGGAAACACCAGACGGTTATTTGATCTCCTGTTTAATTCATACCGGGCCTCATAACACCGATGCGATGCTGATTAAAATCGACCTTTCTGGCAACGTGATCTGGCAAAAAACCTATGGCGGATTGCGCGAGGACGAATTATTTTCTGTGGCAATAGCCAATGACGGCGGTTATATCGCCTCAGGGTTTACGCTTTCCTATGCCACATCTGGTGATAAATTTGACACCTGGATCATCAAATTGGATACGGATGGCAATATGCTCTGGCAAAAGGTTTCTGGCACACCTGACTATTATGAATCACTAAATGGTCCGATTATACCAGTGCCTGGAGGTTATATTTTTTCGGGCGACCAGGCCCTTCCCGGGTATGACCGGTCGATTTCACTCCGGACAGACAACGATGGCAATACCATTTGGAGTAAGCACTATTCCGTGTCATCCTATAATTACCAAACAACACATTTTGCCAATAACGGTAAATTGTATAACTGTGGAATAGCGGGATATAAAGGATCATTTCAAACCGTTGACCTGGAGAATGGCAATATATTACAGTCGAAAACCTATGACTCTGCCATCGATACCATCTTTACCACAGGTGATACCGAAAGCTTCAACGCTGTTTTTCCCGCGCCTGATGGTAATTTAGTTTTGGGTGGGTCTGTTGCTTATGACATCCCCGGTCTGAACAGTTCTGATCCCATGATGGTAAAAGTTGCACCAGATGGTGCCGTTGTTTGGGCAAAAACGTATGCTGACGGCATAAAAATTACTTATTATGCATCATTTCTGAAAGCGCAAAATGGTGGTTACCTCGTCAATACAGGGGCAAATTATTCTCAAAATGACAATGCCTCTTTATTTAAAATCGATGAAGATGGCAATATCTTATGGGCCCGGCAATATGGCGGCGACCAAAGTGACGCCTTCCATTCTATCATTGCTACCGCCGATGGTGGCTATATCGCTGTTGGATACTCCAATAATGCAGCAGGTAAAAATGAAATTTTCGTAGTCAAAATGGATACCGACGGACTCGTGGATGGTTGTTGCGCGCCAGGATTCCCGATAAAGGCAAGTGACCTCCTCCTCAATGTTGCCGCTGAACAATTTACTGTTGTCAATTTCATGCCCACCCAATTCAGTCCAGTGACCAATGAAGATACTGTTACCGTTACAGCCAGTCCCTTCTGCGGTAATTTGAAGGCAATGATAGTCGATACTTTACTTTTCAATCCCGGCGATACCGTACTGATCAATGGCGTTCCGTATGACCAGCCCGCGGTGGTGAGCGATACTCTCCCGGCATTCGTTTCCAGTTGTGATACCATCCTTATATGGGTACTCCAATACACACCACAGTGGTTCCAGGATTTGGATGGCGACGGTTTTGGCGACGAAAACCATACCATTAATGCCCTTATTACGCCCACTGGTTATGTTGCCAATAGCGGCGATTGTAATGATACCAATCCATTAATTAATCCAAATGTACCGGAAAACTGTTCCAATGGTATTGATGACAACTGCGACGGATTGATTGACGTGGATACGAACAACCCGATAGTTGTTTGTGTGGAATCTGTCGAAATTGCAATAGGAACAAATGGATTTGTATTTCTTGCCGCAGCCGCAATAGATGATGGCAGCTATGATAATTGTGGAGATCCATTACTCGTTTTGGATAGAAATCAGTTTTTCTGTAGCGACCTGGGCCCCAATCCTGTTTTTCTGATCGCCACAGATGATGCAGGGAATTCCAATTTCTGTTGGACGACTGTCACGGTGGTGGACAAAATAAAATCAGTTGTAATACCTCCTTCAGATACTATTCCTGTTTATTTTTCAGCAACAGGAACAGCCACTTTGTTTTTGCCGGGCGTGGCCACTGCATCTGATAATTGTGGTGTTGAAAAATGGTATTTTGCATTGAATACTCCCCTGAATTTCACCCAAGGGGAAACGGTTGTAGTGGGTAGTCCAATGTTCCTGCCGGGTGATGTAGTTACGGTCTGGGTGCAATCTGATGATGCCTCCGGCAATCGAAGCATTCCTGTTCCTGTATATATATTATTAAAAGATTCTTTTCCACCAACAGCACTTTGCAACGCAATAACAGTGGCACCAGAAGCCTTGGGGTATGTAACGGCGAACCTGTCTGCCCTTACCCAGTTCAAAAGCGACAATACCGATAGTTGTTACTGGTCGCCATTGGTACCTGTCCTGTTTCAATGCAATGATGTTGGTGAAACATTTAGTTTTACTCTTCAGGCCAATGATTTGGGCGGTAATACAGCCACCTGTACGGCAACAGTCACGGTAGTAGATACAGGCGACGCTGATGGCGATGGCATCACCAACTGTGCCGATATGGTATCCTCCTCTGATCTTTATGGAGGTGCACTGCAGGTATATCCCAACCCTGCAAAGGACCATGTCTTCATTGCATGGCCAGCAACAGCTCATCCAGGGAATGTCACCTGTACGATCACTGATATGATGGGCCGAAAATTATTATCGAAATGGTATAATACAACAGCATCAGCGCAACTAAGCATCGACCTTGATGTATCGCACATCCTTACAGGAAGTTATCTGCTGCAAATCGTTGCTGTGCAACAGACGGTAGTGAACGTGAAGATAATTATTGAGTGAGTGGTGAGTGGTGAGTGTTTAGTGTTTAGTGTTTAGTGGTGAGTGTTTAGAGATATTTATGGTACACAGCTCTCACTCACCACTCACCACTAAACACTCACCACTAAACACTCACCACTAAATAACTATTTTTTCATAGATACCAACCAACCTGCGATTTTATCCAGGTCCGCTTTAGCCACAGTGGGTTGTGGTGCCA
>JBILHQ010000085.1:0-22786 GCA_044350415.1 Saprospiraceae bacterium
TCCTTTTTGGGTAAACACCTCGTGCGCAGCGTCAAAAATGCGCTGTTCTGTTGAGTCGATTTTTTCGTTACCTGAATTAGTCAAACGGTTTAACTTTTTGGTTAAATTTTTACAAAGTTAACAGCTTTCCCAATATTGCCAAGGGGAAATGTCTAAAATGCAATAATTTTGCTGAAAAAAGGTTTAGATATATCTGATTACCCCCTAAAACTACTCAACTAACGATTCGCATATTTCAGGTCAATAATGATGATTTTCAGGTATTTTTCAGTTTTTATAACGCTGTTTTTTTGTTACCAGTCCATCAACGCCCAATGTATAGCAGGGAATTGTAAAGACGGTAAAGGCACCTATGTGTACCCTTCCGGGGCCAAATACATTGGTGAATTTAAAAACGGCGAAATTTACGGAGTCGGAGTGTGCTATTACACCGACAAGAGTAAATACAGTGGGGAGTGGAAAAGCCGTTTCCCGGACGGCCGCGGTACAAAAACCTATTCCGACGGCACTAAACGCACAGGAAGCTGGCGAAAAGGCAAACCGGTGGATGAAAAAGGCAACGTACTGGAAGATTATATCGCCAAAAAGAAAGAAGAAAATACCGACGACGGTACTAATATTCAAAGTGGTTGTCTATCTGGCGACTGCAAAAATGGACAGGGAGTATTTGCTTATCCCGACGGCAGTAAATATGAAGGGATGTTTGCCAATGGTAAGTTTTCGGGTCAAGGCATTTTTGTTTTTCCTAATGGCGATAGTTATACCGGCAATTTTAAAGATAATTACCCACATGGCGAAGGTACCCGGACCAACGCGGACGGCACCCCGGCAGAAAGCGGAGAATGGCGGGAAGGCGAATTCGTTGGCGCTAATCTTACAGAAAATGGGAAAACAGGCTGTATTGAAGGGGATTGTATCGCAGGGAAAGGTATTTATATTTTTAAGGAAGGCGCTGCACGTTATGAAGGACAATTCAAAGAAAAACAGCCTGATGGTTACGGAACCTGCAACTATGCCAATGGTGACCGCTATGTAGGCGAATGGGCAGAAGGCGCATTTGAAGGAAAAGGCAATCTTTCCTTGCGCGATGGCACAGTCATCAGCGGTTTTTGGCATGCTGGAGAATATATTGGTCAAATTCCACCAGAAGGTTATGCGCCATCAGCGGAGGCGACGGCTGCCGCTGTTTCGCCCATACTTCAATCAAATCCGGAGACCAAAGTTTGGGCCGTTGTAGTCGGTGTCGCTTCTTACGACCACATGCCGGTGCTCCGCTACACAGATGACGATGCTTATCGTTTTTATGCCTTTTTAAAAAGCTTGGAAGGTGGAGCTTTGCCCGATGAACAGATTCGTATTCTCATCGATGAAGAAGCTACGAGAGAGGGCATCACAACAGCCATGACGGAGGTCTTTGAGCAGGCTGGCCCTAAAGATTTAGTGGTGTTTTATTTTTCAGGACATGGCCTGAACGGTTCGTTTTTGCCTATTGATTTCGACGGCTATAACAATAAACTCACCCACGAGGAGGTTGCAAAGATTTTTAATAACTGCAAAGCAAAGTACAAACTTTGTATTGCAGATGCCTGTCACTCCGGCAGCCTTATCGCCATGCGATCGGGTGACACAGAACCCGTTTTGTCTCAATATTACCTCAATCTGGCTAATTCCACCGCAGGAACAGCCCTGATTATGTCGTCGAAAGGAGATGAAACTTCACTGGAATCAGCGGGTTTACGGCAGGGTGTTTTCAGCCACTTCCTGATACGCGGACTCAAAGGCGATGCTGATAAAAACAAAGATAAAATTGTCAGTATCAAAGAATTGTACGATTATATCAATGAAAATGTACGGGCCTATACCGGCAATCGCCAAAGTCCGGTCATTAAAGGAACTTTTGACCCGAATATGCCGGTGTCAATTACCCGAAAGTAAAGTAGTGGGGAGTTATCAAAAACGGAAAAGCAGGCAATGCACACTGTCTGCTTTTCCGTTTTTGATAACTCCCTGCGCTCTATTAGTTCTGTGATATGATCTTTCCTTCCGACATCCACTGGAGTAACCCGCCTTTCAGGAGGTAGATTTTACGGAATCCCATCCCGACCAGTTTCATACCTGCCTGGCCACTGTAGTAACCATTGTTGCAATATAAAGCAATAGGGGCCCTTCGGTCGAGGGTTTCAAAACGGTTGTAAAATACAGCTGATGTATCATACGGCCAATTAATAGCACTGTATAGGTGGCCAGCCTTAAAATCTTCCGCTTTACGGACATCAATGATCGGGATATTTGGATGCCCTATCACGCGCTTCTCAAATTCCATTATTTCCAGTTGCATATAAGGAGTGTCAGCTTGAGCAGAAATCGATAATGAATCTGCCACTGCACCATTGTTGCTGGTGGTACTCGCCGGAGCAGCCGGGTCATTTTTGCAAGCAGCAATGATCAATACAAGAACGGAGACCGAAATAAATAATTTATGCATCATTTTACGTAAAATTTTTCCGGCAAAGGTACAAGAGTAATGATAAATGGATGCATAGATACCACTAACTTTGCGCGCCCTTACGGTTTCTCATCCACCATTTTTATGAAATTTGCAACAAAAGTAATTCACGCGGGTATCGAACCCGATCCAAGTACAGGCGCTGTAATGACGCCCATTTATCAAACTTCCACTTACGTGCAAAATGCGCCCGGCGATCACAAAGGGTATGAATATGCGCGCACACAGAACCCCACCCGGTCTGTACTGGAAAAAAACTTAGCCGCACTCGAAAACGGCTCCGACGCGATATGTTTCAGCTCGGGCCTGGCGGCACAGGATGCCGTAATTAAACTACTAAAAACCGGAGATGAAGTCCTCTCTGTCAATGACTTGTACGGCGGGTCTTACCGCCAGATGGTCCGGGTGTACGGTCCCTGGGGACTCAAAAGCCGGTATATCGATATGTATGACGCATCAACCGTGGAAAGTGCTATTGGCCCAGATACAAAATTGATCTGGATCGAAACGCCCACCAACCCGATGCTCAATATCGTGGATATTGCTGCGGTTTGTGCTGTTGCCCGTAAACATGGTATTCTCACGTGTGTTGACAATACCTTCGCATCGCCATACCTGCAAAACCCACTTGATCTGGGCGCTGATATTGTACTGCATTCGGCTACCAAATATATTGGCGGGCACTCCGATGTGGTACACGGTTGTTTGATTGTGAAAGATGCTGATTTGGGTGCGCGGCTCCGTTTTTTACAGAATGCCTGTGGTGCAGTGCCTGGCCCACAGGATTGTTTTTTGATTCTGCGCGGTATCAAAACCCTTCACCTGCGGGTACAGCGCGCCTGCGAGAATGCCGAAAGAATTGCGCGTTACCTGCACGCACATCCAAAAGTTTCGAAAGTATACTGGCCTGGTTTTGAGAACCACCCCAATCACGAAATTGCTAAAAAGCAAATGCGGCTGTTCGGTGCTATGGTTTCTTTTGACCTGGTCGACAACTCGCTCAAGAACGCCCACCGTATCCTCAGCAGCACTCACCTCTTTGCCCTGGCCGAATCACTCGGCGGCGTGGAATCACTCATTGGTCATCCTGCCAGTATGACACACGCGAGTATTCCGCGGGAAGAAAGGCTGAAAGTAGGATTGACCGATTCGTTGATTCGTTTGAGCGTTGGCGTGGAAGATGCCGACGACTTGATTGCGGATTTGGCGGCGGCCCTGGATATTTAGAGGTGCTCCGTGACCGGAAGATGCTTCAGCATATCCACCGTCATGGCATCCAGATCGTATTCCGGTTTCCAGCCCCAATCGCGGCGGGCAGCGCTGTCATCGATGGAAGCAGGCCATGAATCAGCTATTTTTTGGCGAAAATCTGGTTGATAACTGATCGAAAATCCGGAGACTTCTTTTTTAATGCTGGCCGCAATTTCGGCTGGTGTAAAACTCATTCCCGACAGGTTATAACTGGTACGAATGGTTATTTTACTGGCCGGTGCTTCCATTAATTCGATTGTGGCTCGTATCGCATCGGGCATATAGAGCATTGGCAGAGCGGTGTCGTGGCGTAAGAAACATACGAATGCTTCGCCACGCGCCGCATAATGGTAAATATCAACGGCATAATCAGTAGTGCCACCGCCGGGCAAACTTTGGTAACCCACAATCCCCGGATAACGCATAGAACGAATATCCAAACCGTAACGGCGGAAGTAATAATTGGCCCAGTTCTCCCCGGCAACTTTGCTGATTCCGTAAACAGTTTCGGGAATCAGCACTTCATGCTGGGGTGTATCGTAGTGATTGGCTTCCCGCCCGAATACAGCGATAGACGACGGAAAATATACTTTGTGCAACCCTTTGGCGCGGGCGATTTCCAGTACATTGAACAAGCTGTTCATATTGATATTCCAGGCCCACATCGGGTCTTTTTCGCCCGTAGCACTCAGGATGGCAGCCAAGTGGTAAATCTGGTTGATCTTGTATTTAGTGACCACTTCCTCCAGGGCCGCACCATCCAGGGCGTTTAATACCACCGACGGACCACCTGTGTCGGGCAGTTCCCGCATGTCGGAAGCGATTACCTGATCCGGGCCATATACCGATCGCAAGGCATCAGTCAGCACTGAGCCGATTTGCCCTCCGGCACCAATTACTAAAATACGTTCTTTCTTCATCAATTATCAGTGTGGTGGTTAGTTTTATTTTAGTCCCAGGTCCGTAGCGTGTACCTGGGGCTTAGGACTAACAGACTAAACTTCTGCTCCGTCTCTTTTTGCCAGTTTTATCTTCGCCATATCGAGTTCATTTTTTACCAACTCAAATAATGCATAATAAGTATCCCAGTAATTGCTACCATTGGTCCAGCAACCGACGATAACCATCATCCTCAAAGCCATCTATCGCAATAAAAGGCAGTCGATCCTCCAGTCTTCCCGGGCATTGTAATACGGCAGCCGTAGCTGCTTTTTTTAGAGTCGCCATATCAGTTTTATCCTTCACACTCACCCGAACATCTACGCGAACATCTTTGCCTGATTCAATATTTTCAATTGCGCCCTCTGTCATTTTTCCGTTGGGAATAATAATTCTTTTTCCCTGAGGTGTAGCCAAAATGGTATTAAAAATCTGAATCTCCTGCACTTCACCCATGCTGCCGGCTATGGTGATAATATCCCCGATTTTATAAGGCCGGAATAACAAAATAAGCACGCCGGAAGCAAAGTTGCCCAAGCTGCCCTGTAAAGCAAAACCGATCGCAAACGCTATTGCCGAAAAAATAGCAATAAACGAGGTCGTTTCAATATTCAATCGCCCTGCAACCATAAGGAGCAAAGCCACTTTCATGCCAACATCCGCTAAGGAGGAAAAAAACGGCTGAAGGCTCTGATCTACTTTGCGGGCCTTCAAAAACGATGCAAAAATATTGGAAATACGCCGAATAACCCAGATGCCTCCCACCAGCATCGCCAGGGCGATAACAATGTTGGGGCCATAGTTCCAGAGAAAATCCATTACATATTGGAGGTACTTTCCTTCTTCCATTATTTTTAAATTTGCACGCAAAGGTGCTGAAAAACTGTATTTTTACACCCCTGTGAGATAGATTTGCCGAAAAATAATTTGCAGCACCAAAACAGATTGCTTCTTTGCGGCGTTTTAAGTACCAGAACGATTATTATCTATCATTTTTAACTTCAAAATATGCATTTCCTCCGCGTATCTACACTGACACTTTTACTTGCAGCAGTTATTGTTTCCTGTCATCGGAAAACAACTGGCGATAAGGCCACTCAACTGAACAAGCCCAAGGAACCCAATGAATACGTGGAGAGTAAACCACTTATTGGCGAGCCCCAAGACAGCAGTATGCTGGAGTACAACCTCATGGACCCTATTGATATCGTCCCAGGCGTAGTACTCAATCCTGACTCTTTAAAACCCTACAATGCTTCCCATACGTTTAAACACGATCTCCTTCATACAAAAATTGAGATTTCATTTGACTGGGTAAAAAAGCATGCCAATGCCACAGCCACGCTGACGCTAAAACCTTGGTTTTATGCCACCAGCAGCCTTACCCTCGACGCAAAAAACTTTGATATTCACTCGGTAACGCTTGTCCCTTCCAGGGCTCCCCTGAAATACACTTATAATAACGAACAAATCACGATCCAACTGGACAAACTGTATACCCGAAAAGAGGAGTTCAGTGTAGCTATTGACTACACTGCTAAACCCGATGATCGGGAATCTTTCGGGGGCAGTGCTGCTATTACCAGCGATAAAGGCCTGTATTTTATCAATGCCGATGGCAGCGAAGCAGGCAAACCCAAACAAATCTGGACTCAGGGCGAAACGGAAAGCAATTCATTTTGGTTTCCTACGATCGACAAACCCAATGAGCGCTGCACACAGGAAATGTACATCACAGTGGCCGATAATTACAAAACACTGTCGAATGGTGTAATGCTCTCGTCAACTAAAAATATCGACGGCACCCGAACCGACTACTGGAAAATGGATAAACCCCACGCTCCTTACCTTTTTATGATGGCTATTGGAGAATTCGCCGTGGTTAAAGACCAATGGAAGGGTAAAGATGTGCTCTATTACGTGGAACCTAAATACGAACAGTATGCCCGCGACATCTTCCCTAATACACCTGAATTACTTTCTTTTTTCTCCGAAAAATTAGGCTACGATTACCCCTGGTCAAAATTCGCACAAGTGGTGGTGCGCGACTATGTGAGCGGTGCCATGGAAAATACTACTTCGGTGATTTTTGGCGATTATGTGCAAAAAACCAAACGTGAACTGCTCGACGACCACTTTACCAATGAAAAAGTGGTGGCGCATGAAATGTTTCACCATTGGTTCGGCGACTTAGTCACTACCGAAAACTGGGCTAATCTTACCCTGAATGAGGGATTCGCCAATTATTCAGAGTACCTCTGGATGGAGCACCAGTATGGCAAGGAGGTTGCCGACAAGCACCTCGAAGACGAACAAGCAGGGTACATGTACTCGGCTACCGATGGCGGGCACCCGCTCATCAATTTTGGATTCGACCGCCGGGAAGATATGTTCGATGCACACTCTTATAATAAAGGTGGAAGTATTCTGCACATGCTCAGGAACTATGTGGGCGACGACGCCTTTTTCACCGCACTGCGTACATACCTCAAGCGCAACGAATATTCCGATGTGGAAGCCCATGAACTCCGCCTCGCTTTTGAAGACGTGACCGGTCAGGACCTCAACTGGTTTTTCAACCAATGGTTCTTTGCTTCAGGGCACCCTTCCCTCGACATCACCTACAATTGGAATGACAGCGCCAGTGCGACAGAAGTGACCATTGAGCAGCAGCAAGTTGCCGAAAATGGCGTTCCCTATGTTTTTGATATTCCCATGGCAGTAGACGTCTATGATGCTTCCGGAAATGTACACCGCGAAGAAATCCGCCTGACCAAACGCAAACAGACTTTTGCCATCAAATCGGCTCAAAAACCCGCTTTGCTCAATGTCGATGCAGATAAAACCTTACTCAGCGTAAAAACCGATCACCACAGCAGGGAAGAGTGGGTATATCTGTTTGAACACGGTCCCCTGTATCGCGACCGAATAGAAGCATTAAATGCGCTTTCTGCCGAATCAGCAATTCCGGAAACCGTTCTGATCAAAGCGCTGAAAGATCAAAGCCCGGATATCCGCCAATTTGCTCTTCGGGCTATGGAGACTCCTGCTGCCGGAGCTGTGGAAGATGTTGCCCATATCGCCTCCGACGAGAAAGAAGAACCACCTGTACGCTGCTCAGCAATGGCGCTGCTCAGCAGGACCGGCGATCTGAAATACCTGCCGGTTTTTGAAAAAGGACTCGTCGGCGAACAAGCTTACAGTGTGGTGGGAGCATCTTTATCTGCCTTGATGAGCCTGAATCCCGAATCGGCTGTAAAAGCGTCTAAAGCCTTGGAAAATGAAGATAGTGATGCTATTATTACCTCATTATCAGAACTTTATGCCGCCAATCCAAAAGCAGACCAACTGCCGTGGTTCAGTAAACACGCAGCAAAAATTGATTTATTCCCCGCGTTTGGCTTTTTTGAGCAATACCAACAATTTTTAATAAAACTGAACGATAATGCCGCTTTGGAGGAAGGTATCGCTTCCTGGAAATCATTCGCCCTGACACCTGCCGGCAACAGTGAGTGGCGCCGCTTTGCAGCCACCAAAGCATTAGCTGATACGCGGAATTTTCTGAAAGAAAAAGGAGATACTGCCAAAGCAGATGCAATTGATGTCATGATTGCAGAGATCAAGGAAAAAGAAACGGATGAGACTTTGAAAATGTACTACGGTATGTTCTAAAAATGCCGCACTAAACCTATACCCGGCGTTATGGAAAACCCCGGATGTGTCACCCGAACCGTGTATTCCGATATTTCACCGGTATGCTGCACGGTGCGGGTGACAAAGTAGGACACCTCCCTTTGGGAAGATATAACATCGCAGGAAGCCGATACTCCCCATTCGGAATGGACACAAAAGGTATATTTCAGTCCTGAAGATCCGATAAAGGTATTTTTATAAATTTGAATATTTGTGAGATCTTTTATCTCGGCTACATCCCAGGTAACTAATTCATTGGTGCCACGGGTTTTGACATCAGCAGCAATTGTTTTGATCGGCTGATTGCCTAAACCCACTAAAAAATTGAATGACCGTATACTTAGCCGTTTTGAGAAACGGTAAGAAGGTCCAGTCATGGTATTCCATACCCGCATTTGGGTGTGTCTGACTGCAGCATAAGTGCTTACAATTGCTTCAGCTTTTTCTGCTTCAAAATTGTTTTTCACTTCCTTTATCCATCGACTGGGTTGCAGGTAACTAAAGCGAAAATCCAATCTAAATCCTTTTTTATTTCCGTTGACAGCATTGGAATAAATACGAGGTTCTGCCGGGAATAACCCACCAAAGGATCGGCAAATCGCTTTCCTGCTTGTCCGTAAAGCGGCACTTGATACCCTGCGGTCAGCAATATCAGATCACCTTTTATCCAGCGTTTAAACCAGTTTTCGGTTTCCTGAGCACAGCAAGTTATGGCACCTGCAATAAGCAGCAAAACAGTATAGTAGTAATATAATTGTTTCATACCGATGAAGACGGATATTTTTGGGAAATCGTTGGGAAGTCTATTGCAGTGAAATTGCTTCAAACCCTATATTGATGGTCGTATTATCATTAAAAGCAAGCAGCACTTCCGGCTGAAACATTTGAGGGCTTACCGCCGGGTCTGTCATCACTAAATCCACATTATAGTTCCTTAAAAACCGGGTAGTCGGCACGTTGGCCAATGTTATTATTTCCGTCAAACTGAGGTATTGTGCATAGGGTTCATCGTTGTAACCAGCAGGCAGTCGGGCCACGAACCGCGCGCTGATATCGCTTCCTGCCGGCAACCCATCGAAAGGTGCCGTGGTAATAATACTGATATTGGCAATAAAATTACTGGACTCCCAGAAAACGCAACGATCTCCGGTATCGGCATTAAAAAGCGGCCTGTTCCGAAGCCGCAGTCCATACCCGGCAACAGGACAGCTGGCGGTCACTGCTACGGGTGAAGCACCCGAATTGTCTAAGTGCTGGCCCGTCCAGGTTGTATCCAGGTAAAAGGATTCATACAGGCATATTTTGGAACAACGGTCAAACATAAGCTGCACAAATCCGACAATGAACATTCCAATAAGGTGAAGATAGTATTGCTTCATGGCCATTAAAAACGGTTGACCAGTCCCACGCCTGGTGTAAAATTAAAACCTCTGTTATCCATTTTCACGGTATATTCAGCTACTTCTTTGGTAATCTGATTCGTCTTTTCCACGCTCCATTGGCCAGTTCGTTGGGTGCTGATCAGGTCTGCCGATAAAAAAACTGCCCATTCCTTGCCAATGTCGTAGACGTATTTTGCCCCGGCCGAAAAAAGGAAAATATTTTTGTTCAAGTCTTTTTCTCCCGCAGCAGGCGTCACTTTAGCAATTTTCCAGGTGGTGAGTGCATTGGTTCCGGCCTGCTTCACTTCTGCACCGATGCCTTGGTTGGCGGTATTGCCTGTCCCGATCAATGCATTAAATACTGCATGGTGGCGGCCCACGCCGGTCTGGTAAGAAACGCCGGCCATTACACTCAACATGCTCAACTTCTTTTTCCCGCCCAATGGATAAGTGGTGACGTAAATATCCTTCTGATTGTCCTGAAAATTTCGTTCCATTGCGCGTCGCCAATAGGACGTGCGCATATAACTCAGCCGAATATCAAATGCCCAATGCGTGGTAATTCTGGTCGAGAACAAAGGCGCAAAAAGAACAGCCTCCTGACTATAGCCCGCCAGCGGATCGGTGAAGGCTTTACCGTCCTTCCCAAACAACGGAATTTGAAAACCGAGGGTGGCGAATAATTCGTACCGCTTTTGGGAAGAGGCGGTCGACTGGTTATCAGGAATGCCTGATTGACCGTTGGAAACAACCGGCCCTGTAATACTGAAAATGAATAAAATTACAAAATATTTCATTTTAAAAAAGTTTTTGGAAAATCAATTTTTAATTCATGCGGAGTACCTCCGGTTAATTTGACTTCAAGTAGCAAGGAATCTGGATTTTCCGGCGTATCGAGCATAATAAAATCCACGTAAAAATGCTGTAGTATTTTTTGGTTCGAATAGTTCATGTATCCCAACATCGCCTGGATAGTTCTGTATTGTGCATACGGTTGCGTCTCACTATATTCAGCGGGCACCCTACCAACAAATCTTGAAGTAATATCACTTCCTGCAGGCAGTCCATCAAATGTTCCTAATGATAATATCTGAATCCGGGAAAACGGAAAATAATTTTCCCAGTTGTCGCAATCAGTAAAACTGTGATTTATGGCTTGCGGATAACTTTTCAGTCGAAAGCCATACGATTCCCTGGAGATGTCTTTGGTGGAAATGACTGGATATTCACCTGAATTATCCAGATGGGTACTTACCCAGTCTTCCGGATATTTAAAGTAACTATCTTCACAGTCCGGATTACGATTGCAACAAAGGCATGAAACGAGAAAAATTGCCCCAAAAAAGAAGATGTAATACTGTTTCATCAGATAAAGATATTATTTTTGGAAGTAACGAAATACATTTGCTCACAAATATGAAAAAGAAAATTCTTATCCCGCTATTTATCTGCCTTGCAGGACTATTGTTGGCACAAAAGCCAAACTGGAAACCATTATTTGATGGTAAAACGCTTTCCGGCTGGAAATTGCTCGGCGGGCAGGCCAGGTATGAAGTCAAAGACGGCGTGATCATCGGTACCGCCGTTCCTGGTGTTCCCAATGCTTTTATGACCACTGAATCCAATTACGGCGACTTTATTTTTGAATGTGAAGTCAATGTAGACGAGGGCATGAATTCCGGCATACAGTTTCGCAGCCTCTCCAAACCGGAGTTAGAGAACGGTCGTGTTCATGGCTACCAAATGGAAATTGACCCCACCGACAGGGCCTTTTCCGGCGGCATTTATGACGAATCGCGGCGCGGCTGGCTATACACCACCGAGCTGAATATGCCCGCTCAGGCCGCATTTCACCGCAACAATGCCTGGAATCTTTACCGGATTGAAGCCATCGGTACCTCACTGCGCACCTTTATCAACGGCGTGGAAGTGGCTCATGTAGTAGATGATCTCACACCAAGCGGTTTTATTTGCCTCCAGGTACACGGGATCAGCAATCCAAAAGAAGAAGACAAACAGGTGCGCTGGCGCAATATCCGTATCCAGACCGAACACCTGCTACCCGCTCCGCCTGGCAATATCCGGGTAGTAAATCTCATTCCCAACAATGTCTCTGAGGTAGAAAAAAACCAGGGCTTCCGCCTTTTGTGGGATGGCCAAACCACCAATGGCTGGCGCGGTGCCTACAAAGAAAAATTTCCAGAAAAAGGATGGGAAATCAAAGATGGCGAACTACAGGTCGCCAAAAGCGGCGGTGCAGAGTCCACCAACGGCGGCGATATTGTCACAACTGAACAATTCGGGGCCTTCGAACTGGTCTTTGATTTTAATTTTAGTGAAGGAGCCAATTCCGGCGTGAAGTATTTCGTGAGTGAACTCCTGCAGTACACCCACGAATACCATCCCGGACAGCCCATGACGGTTCCTGACGGATACATCAAAAAAGGTTCCGCTATTGGCCTGGAATACCAGATTCTGGACGATGCCAAACATCCTGATGCCAAATTGGGCGCGGGCGGCAACCGCACCTTGGCATCCCTGTACGACCTTGTTCCAGCCGACAAAACCGGCTTCCGAGCCCGTGCTATAAAACAACCCGGTGAATGGAACCAGGGCCGTATCATCGTTTACCCCGACAATCGGGTTGAGCACTACCTCAATGGTTATAAAGTGCTCGAATACAAACGATTATCGCCCTTGTTCAATGCCTTGGTGGAACGCAGCAAATACACCGTATGGGGAAGTGCTTTTGGCTCAGCCGGGAAAGGACCGATTTTGTTGCAGGATCATGGAGATGCTGTGAGGTTTCGGAGTATTAAGATAAAAACATTATGAAAAGACGAATATTTATTCAAACCACCGCAGCAGCGGGTATTGCCATGAGTATTTCTGCCAAAAGTTATGCCCGCATTATCGGCGCCAACGACCGCGTGCGC
This sequence comes from Saprospiraceae bacterium, assembly GCA_044350415.1. Taxonomy (GTDB): domain Bacteria; phylum Bacteroidota; class Bacteroidia; order Chitinophagales; family Saprospiraceae; genus M3007. The sequence goes on from JBILHQ010000085.1 coordinate 12,708, forward strand.
GTGGGCGTGGCCGGATTTTCCGATCGCTTTAAAAACGACCTCTTCAAAGGATATATCCAGCATAACAAGGAGCTCAACTTCGAAATTGTAGCTGTTTCTGATATCTGGCGGATTCGTCGTGAACAGGGATTAGCCTTTTTAAAAGAAAAAACCAATCCCGACACGGTGGCTTTCCGCAATAATGAGGAAATGTACGCTGCCAAAAGTATTGATGCGGTGATGATTTCCACCGCCGATTTCCAGCATGCATACCATGCCATCGAAGCCGTAAAAGCGGGACTTGATGTGTATACCGAAAAACCGCTCGCCGAAACTATGGCCGACAACCGGGCCGTGCTGAAAGCTGTGAAAGATTCGGGTAAAATCCTGCAGGTCGGTTCCCAACGCCGCAGCGGACCCAATTACCATGCCGCTGCCGATTATATTCGTAGCGGCAAATTCGGCCCTATCGTCATGGTGGAACTCATGTGGAATGTGAATCAACCCGGTCGGTGGCGCCGCCCCGCGTTGGTGGAACAATGCAAACTGGAAGACCTAGATTGGAAACGGTTCCTGATCAACCGGCCGTACGAAGACTTCGATCCCCGTAAATTTTTGGAATACAGGCTGTTCTGGCCCTACTCTTCGGGCATCCCCGGACAGTGGATGAGCCACCAGATTGATACCGTACACTGGTTCAGTGGTTTGTCGCACCCGCGATCGGTGGTGGCCAATGGTGGTGTTTATCAATGGAAAGATGGCCGGAAAAACGCCGACACCCTCACGATCGTCTTTGATTACGGTCCATTGAATGACCCCACTTCGGGCTTTCAGGTGGTGTACACCAGCCGATTTTCCAATTCTGCCGGCGACGTTAAAGAGCTCTATTATTCCAATGGCGGCATGATTAATCTGGAAACAAATCAAATTACGCCCACAGGCGGACTGACGGAAGATTTTGCCAAAGCCATGGGATTAAAAGCCAACTTGCTGGAACCGCAAAAACTGGAAGGATTTAAAGTACAAACCAGCGCCAGCACTGGTGGTGACCCGCTCACTTCAGCACACGTGCGCAACTGGATGGAGTGTGTGCGCAGCCGCAAACAACCCAATGCCCCTATTGAAGCGGGTTACCAGCATTCCATCGCCAATATTATGGCAACTGCGGCTTACCGAACGGGACTTCGGGTTACTTTTGATGAGCAAAAACAGGAGGTAATGGCTGGAAAAAAGGTGTTCAAATATTGATACTAAATTTCAGAATAAAATTCTTTTAAAACACATACTGTCTTGTATAAAATTGTACATTTGCTAATCAATAGGCAATAGACGATAGGTATGCTGATAGCCGCTTGTCAGATATTGCGCTAATAGCATATCTTAACGGAAAATTTTAAATCAACTTTATTATGAAAATTCCCTGGTGGTTAGTCCTGCTGGTATTTTTGGGATATTCGTACTGGAGTGTCAACTACTGGCATTGTTATAAATGCCAATGTTGCGCCGGTGCATCTCCCGCAGCAGTTGTACAAGCTTCGGGTGCTCCTCTGTTTAAGTGGAGCGCAGCCCAACCCGAACCCGATTCCAATTTTAGTACCTGGAAAAAAGCATTCCTGGCCAGGGGTGGTCAGGGAGACACCTTGCTGATCACGGGTCTTTACCGGACGGCAGAAATATTTACAGGTAAAACCGGCAATCTGGGCATTGCCCGTGCCACTGCGCTCCGCAATTTAATGATGCCGGAAATGCCCGAAAATCGAATCCGGGTTGATGCCAAACTGGTCAGTGATGATTGGACGGCAACTGGCGATCCAAAACAATGCGCCGAGTTTGCCTGGTCTAAAATGATGCTAAAAAAAGAAGAAGGTGCTATTATCGAATCAGATAACGTGGTGACCTTCCTGTTTCCTTTTAATTCCACTGAAAAAGATAATAATCCCGCTGTGGACGAATATCTGAAAAAATTGGTGGAAAAGCACAAAGCTCTCACCACCACCTTTGCCATAACTGGCCATACTGATGATGTGGGAGAGCCCGATGAAAACATTAAACTTGGCTTAGGCCGGGCAAATTCCATTGCTAAAATACTGATTACCAATGGTATTAACGTGGATAGAATTAAAGTCGATTCTAAAGGAGAAGCCGAACCTGTGGCAGATAACGCTACCGAAGATGGCCGCCACCAGAATCGCCGGGTATCGATCACGGTCAATAAATAGATCGAATTTTTCGTAAATCGTAAATTTAAAAAATATGTATCATATATTACTTTTCTCCACATTCCGGGAAGACCTCCCCATCGGGTTAGCCCTTTGCATAGCCCCTTTTTTACTGGGATGGTTGTTTTCCTTTCTTTTCCACGGCGTTTCGGGTCTGCAAACACAGGTGAAAACCCTGACGCTGGATAATGCGCAACTCAGCGACCGGGTAAAAACCTTAGACAATACCCTCACCGATACCCGCATGAAGCTGTCCCAATGCGAAGCGCAACTGGAATTAAAAACCAACGACCTCCGTAAGTGCAAAAGCGACCTGATGCTCGTGGAAAGCGAGCGCAATATGCTGAAAGCGCAAATAGAGGAAGGCGGCGGGAAGAAAAAGAAAGATGGTTAAGTAGAATTGAGTGACAATAAAAAAGCGATGCCTGCACACCGGTACCTGAGCGTAGTCGAAGGTACAAGTGTGCAGGCATCACTTTTTTATTGTTAATTTTGAGCAATTAACTCATTCGAAAACACCACTTTAGGAACCATTTCCACCTTAGATGCGACAGAATTGGAGATCAAACAGGCTTTTTCGCTCATCCCTAAAATTCTGATGGCGCGTTCTTCCTGTTCCGGGTCAGTGATGACTACTTCCGGAAAAAGGGTAATGGTGGAGATCATCATCTTGCCATCGACCTTTTCCAGTTTCCCTACCGCATTACAGGAAAATCCCTGAAATTCAAATTTTGAATTTTCCGCTACTGCCAAAAAAGTGGTCATCAAACAACTGCTTACGGCTGCCACGAATAAATGTTCGGGCGACCAGATACCTGGCATTCCTTTGGGAAACTCAGGCGGCGTAGCCACTTCAATAGATACAGGTAGTACGGGCGATGACACGGTACCTCTCCGCTCGGTATTCCATTCAAGATTTACTTCGTAATTATACATAATAGTGGTGATTAGGACAACATGAATTTAGTACGCCAAAGTTGGGGGTAAATACCATAACAAAACGGTGACCTGTATCACACTCCGCTGTTGAACCGGTGACATAAAATGAGAAAAGCGGCGCCTGTAAAGACGCCGCTTTCAATTTTTTCCAGGCTTCCGAAACTGATCGTTGTTCCCATTCTGACTATGTAGTAGTATTGGGCCCAAACCCAAAGGGCCAAAGTAAATAGCAAATTGAGGCGATTTACCCTTGGTTCGATTGGCTAATCTGCGCAGCAGGAAAGGAAGAAATAACTATATATTAGAATCAAGAATGTCAGGATGCTGGTCACTGGGCTGAAATGTCGACTCACCTATGCCTTTGGAGTTAGGACCGTAATCATTATCATACGGTTAGCCATCGCCAAAAAGCAGCCAAAGTCCATACAATGGAATCAATTGATACCAACCGCTGTTGCTCCGATCATGGCACCTTTTGGCAGCCTGAGCAATGACAAACCAAATTAATGGAATAAATGCAAGCAGTATAAGAATAGCGCTGCCGGTCTCTCCGATAGCAGCACCTATCCCGAACACAATGAAATAGCATACCATGTAAATAAGCATACTAATGCCATACTCGGTTCTCCGAATACGACCGTCAAAGGAAAATGGGTTTTAAAACATAATAGTTGAAAACAAAGTTGGTGAAAAAATAATTTAATGAAGCTGCTGTAGCGTACTATAAATATCGAATTATTCCCTTTAAGAAAATTATTTTACTGCATAAGCCAGCGAGCCAAAGGTATTATTTTTTTGTTTTCGCATACCACTACAAAAAAATCTTCCTGCCAACGGTTTTCTTTTTTCAAAAATAAATCGCAGTTTTTTATTTTTATTCTTTAAAGTTATGTATACCTTTGCGGGCTTTTTTATAAAAGACGAGTTTGAAATAAAATTCTGTTTTTTTGAAAAAAGATGGGCAAGGGTATCGTCCAAAAGTGATACTTAATAATACACACCAAACTACCCCAGCGCTTTTTTTTGCGCAACTACTTGGAAGCCAATTATTTATTATGTTGTTAGACGACGAAAAAGATCTTACCCAGAACCAAGAAGAAACCACTCCGACTCCGGAAGAAACGGCAACTGATTCCACGGAAGCTGCTGAAGAAGTAGCGGCAGTTCCTGAAGTAGCGGCAGTAGCTGCTGAAGAAGTAGCGGCTGAAGTAGCAACTGCTCCTGAAGTAGTGGCAGAAGCCGACGAAACTTCTGACGATGATGACGACGCACCAGTTGTTGTTAAAAAAGCAGAAGAGCCGATCCTGGATGACGAGGAAGAAGTGGAGTTGCCTGTATTTGAAACACTTTCTGTTGGCGGCGCACATGACGACTTCAACTGGAAAATGGACAAACGGGGCGCCATCGCTTACGAAGATGCTGAGCGCGCTGAAATCCTCGCTAAATACGACGCCACCCTCACCAGTATTGAAGAAAATTCCGTTATCCGCGGTAAAGTTTCTGCAATCAGCGGTGGTGATGTTGTACTTGACATCAACTACAAAAGCGACGGTCTTGTACCAATGAATGAATTCCGCGATACGCCAGACCTCAAGCCTGGTGATGAAGTGGAAGTTTATGTGGAAAGCCCGGAAGGCAAACAAGGTAACCTCGGTTTGTCCCGCAAAAAAGCAAAAATTCTTCGCGCTTGGGAAAGCATTGTTGACTCGTTCAAAAATGGCTCTATCATTCGCGGACAAGTTATCAGCAAAACCAAAGGTGGTCTTATCGTTGATTGCAACGGCCTCGAGACTTTCCTTCCCGGTTCGCAGATCGATATCAAACCAGTAATTGATTACGATCAGTACCTCAACAAAGTAATGGAATTCAAGGTGGTCAAAGTTAATGAGACCATCAAAAATGCTGTTGTATCTCACAAAGCGCTTATCGAAAGTGACCTCGCAGAACAACGCGAACACATCCTCGCCAGCCTTGAAAAAGGTCAGGTATTGGAAGGTATCGTTAAGAACATCACCGATTTCGGTGCGTTCCTCGATCTTGGTGGCGTAGATGGTCTGTTGTACATCACTGATATCAGCTGGGGTCGTATCCAACACCCGAGCGAAGCACTTGCCCTTAATCAACGGGTCAATGTGGTGGTACTTGATTTCGATGAGAATAAAAAACGTATCAGCCTTGGCCTCAAACAACTCACCCCACATCCATGGGATGTTCTCGCCGCCGAAGTGGTGGAGGGTTCAATTGTGAAAGGCAAAGTGGTAAACATTGAAGAATATGGCGCATTCGTTGAAATCCAGCCAGGAGTGGAAGGACTGATTCACATCAGCGAAATTTCATGGGGTAGCCAAAGCGTCAATGCAAAGGAATACTTCAAAATGGGCCAGGAAGTGGAAGCACGCGTCGTAAGCCTCGACCGTACTGACCGCAAAATGTCATTGTCGATTAAACAAATTACCGACGATCCATGGAGCGATATCGAATCCCGCTTCCCGGTTGGCAGCCGCTTTAATGGTACAGTTAAAAATATCACCAACTACGGTATCTTCGTCGAATTGCAGGACGGTATCGGCGGTATGGTCCACATCAGTGATCTGAGCTGGACTAAACGCTATGCACACCCAAGCGAATTCACTAAACCAGGCAATGAACTGGATGTAGTGGTACTCGATATCGACAAAGACAAACGCCAGATCAGCCTCGGCCACAAACAAACACAGGATAACCCATGGGACAACTTTGAGTCGATTTTCCCAACCGGCTCTTACCATGAAGCTACTGTGCTGAAACGGGACGATAAAGGTGCTACTTTCCAGATGCCACACGGCCTCGAAGCATTCGCACCTTCCAAGCATATCCGCAAAGACGACAACACGCCTGTTGAACCAGGTGAAGTGGTGACCGTTAAAGTGATCGAATTTAACAAAGACGAGCGCCGGATCCTTGTATCGCACACCCGTTACTTAGAGGATTTGAAAACAAAAGCGGAAACAGCTGTTAAAGCAGAGCGTTCTAAAGAAGCGACTGATACACAAGCCGCTATCGCTGGTGTTCAGAAAAAAGTGGAAAAAGAGACACTCGGTGACACCGATATCTTTGCGCAATTGAAAGAGCAGCTGGAAAATAAAGACTAGTTCTTTTTAACAGCTCAGGAATAATATTAGCCCCCGCTTCATTTGGTTGAAGCGGGGGCTTTTTGGTTTTCTATGTATAATATGTGGTAAAAACCGAGGGCATCACAATCTATGTGAAAACCCCTACTTCGTTCTTTCCGTCACAAAAATAACCAAATCCCGCAGCGAATCCCGGGCAGGCGATGGAGGTGCCACGGATTCTAGTAAATCAATCGCTTCCTGCCGGTAACGGTACATGGCTTCCTGTGCGTATTCAATACCGCCACTTTTGCGAACGATTTGGATTACTTCCTCTACCTTTTCTTTGTTGTCACTTTCATTTTTTACGATATAGAGTACCCGACGGCGGGTCTGACTATCGCAATGGGTAAGGGCATAAATCAACGGGAGGGTCATTTTTTTCTCTTTGATATCAATGCCAAGCGGTTTACCAACATCATCCGTCCCGAAATCGAATAGGTCGTCTTTGATTTGGAATGCAATACCCGTTTTTTCACCAAAAAGACGGATACGCTCGACAATCGCCGGATCATTAGCAGTACTTGCAGCACCTGCGCTACAGGCAGCCGCGATGAGCGAAGCTGTTTTCTGCCGGATGATTTCAAAATATACATCTTCCTTAATGTCTAACCGACGGGCCTTTTCCATTTGCATCAATTCGCCCTCGGCCATTTCTCTTACGGCACGGCTCACTATTTCCAACATGCCGAATTGCTGGTGTTTTACACTTAACGACAATCCCTGCGACAAAAGATAGTCGCCCACCAGCACAGCAATTTTATTTTTCCAAAGGGCATTAACAGAAAAAAAGCCGCGCCGCTCGTTGGCATCGTCTACTACATCATCGTGCACCAAAGTGGCCGTATGCAGCAACTCAATCATGGAAGCCGCCGTGTAGGAGCCTTCATTCACAGGAGCGAATAACCGCGCGCTTAGTAAAACTAAGATAGGTCGAACCTGCTTACCCTTGCGTTGAACAATATACCAGGTAATCTTGTCCAAAAGCGGCACATTACTTTTCATTGAAGCTTTAAAACGCGCTTCAAATTCATCTAATTCCCGGGCAATAGGCTGTTTAATAACATCCAGCGACATATTCAATTTTCAATAAAGTCTGAAAGTTTTGAAGACTAAACAGGTGTGAAGATAGAAAGGTTGTATGAAATGGATAGAGAAAATATGAGCCGATAGGTTACCAATCGCCTGCATAGGCAAGGCTTTCCTGCGTGGATTGCTTCAGGTACTCATATTTCACCCTGGTAATCTGTCGCAAATGCAGGTAATCATGGGCTAGCCAATTGATAAAAAACATTTTTGCCTGTACCGGTCCCATCATATCGTGTTCCACCGTTTTCTCCCAGATCGGGTCTTCAAGTTCATGCAGCCAGTTGACCGATTGTTCCCGTTCTTCAAGAAACGCTTTCAGTTTGGCATCAAAATCCTGGTCCAAATACTGTCTTGATATGGCCCAATCGGTTGGATCAATCGCCGGCAATGGCAGTTCAGGCGCACGGAGTACCTGTTGCACCCTGGCCCTGAAATCTTCCCGTTCTTCATCGAAAAGGTGGCAAACGATCTCCAACAGGCTCCATTGCTGTGGTGACGGTTTCCAGGAATACATCTCTTCAGGCAGTCCGCGCAAAAGATCCTTAAACAATTTTTTATTGCGCTTGAGTTCGGAAATGACGAAGTTGGCGTCCATAGATTTTTATCGTATTTTATCAGGGTTACTTTTGGCAAAAGCGCCCCACCCGGCATAGGTTTTGGCACCTTTGGCTGGTCCGGATGATTGGAACCAATGACAAACAGCCGCCCCCAATGCATCGGTGGCATCAAAGTATTTTTCCTGAAATTTTTGTTTGAGAATATTTTCCAGCATACCGGCAACCTGCTCTTTCGAAGCATTTCCATTGCCTGTAACTGCTTTTTTTATTTTTTTGGGCATATATTCTGTAATGGCCAGGCCGTTCACCATACCTGCTGCGATGGCCACCCCTTGTGCCCGACCTAACTTTAGCATGGACTGCACATTTTTACCAAAAAACGGCGCTTCGATAGCCATTTCAGTGGGTTTGTGCTGGATAATGATATCTTGTATCTGCTCAAAAATGTGTTGGAGCTTTACAGTATGATCGTCGCTGATATGTGCAAACGTGACGACGCCAATTTCCACGACGACCATACTCGATTTACCGGCCTCCAAAATAGCAAAACCCAGCACATTGGTACCCGGGTCGATACCTAAAATCCGGATGGGTGGGGTTGAAGTAGCGGCCATGGGGCGAAGATAGGGCGGAATCTCGTCACTCTCCCTTTTTTCCAAACAACCACTCCGTCATTTCTTTTTTTCTGGCACGCGCCACCTGACACAGATTAAAATTTGAAGCGCCGGAATAACGGATAAGTAGGGAATAATCTTTCCGGATGAGGTCTGTTGGTACATAAAAAAGCATCAGGTGAATTATTACCGTATTTTTCAGACCTTTGTTTTCTGTCACATAGTTATTTATTCCGGATTTATGTATAAAAGGTTGATACCCCTCCTGACCTTGCTGCTTTTTGTCATGGGCACAATTGGCGCACAAAATGCTATTAAGTCGCCTGATGAATTTCTTCCTCACCGTTTGGGGGATCAATTCACTGCGCACCACATGCTCACTTCCTATTTTGAGTACCTGGCAGCCAACTCGACCACCACTATGAAACTGGAGCGTTATGGTCTTACCAATGAAGCACGGCCACTGCAGGTAGCTTTTTTCTCTTCTCCGGACAACATGGCTAAGCTGGAAGAATTCCGCAAAAACAATATGCACCTGGCCGGTTTGGGCGATGACAAAACCGGCGGTGTCGTAGAGGGGATGCCTGTTATCGTATGGCTCAATATGAGTGTTCACGGCAATGAACCCTCCGGCGCAGAATGCAGTATGCTACTCGCCTGGCAGTTGGCCACACAATCCGAACCTGACATGCAAGAATGGCTAAAAACCACCATTGTCATGATTGACCCTTCCTCCAATCCCGATGGTTCCGACCGCTATTCCAGCTGGTACCGGAGCGTTTCAAACCTGTTAAAAAACACACAGCACAATACCCGGGAGCATAACGAACCTTGGCCGGGTGGTCGCCCCAACCACTATTATTACGACCTCAACCGCGATTGGGCCTGGGCAACACAAGCCGAAACCCGGCAGCGCCTGGATTTTTACCAGCGTTGGTTGCCCCATGTAGTGGCTGATATCCATGAACAGTTTATTGACGACCCCTACTATTTCGCACCTGCAGCCGAACCCATGCACACTTATCTTACGCCTTGGCAACGCTCTTTTCAAACAGAAATCGGCGCGAATAACGCCCGCCATTTCGATGCCAATGGCTGGCTGTATTTTACCAAAGAAGTATTTGATCTGCTTTACCCGTCTTACGGCGATACCTATCCTATGTTTAATGGTGCCATCGGTATGACTTATGAGCAAGGAGGAAATGGCATGGCAGGCCGGGCAATTACGATCTCTAATGGTGATACCCTAACGTTGCACGACCGCATTATGCACCACCTGACCACCAGCCGTGCCACGATCGAAATAGCCAGTAAGTCGGCACCTAAATTGGTGGAGAATTTTCGGAATTACTATGCTAAAGCATTAGCAAGTCCCCCAGGCCAATATGGTGCGTTTATTATCCGGGACAATAACGATGCCAATAAAGTCAATATTTTTTGCCAACTCCTCGACCGGCATAAAATAAAATATGGCCGGGCAGGGACCACTATCGATGGCGTAAAAGGATACGATTATATAACAGGCAAAGAAAC
>JBILHQ010000087.1:0-22733 GCA_044350415.1 Saprospiraceae bacterium
TTTGTAACCTTTACAGGGGTTATTGGTGCCGCTATGGCTGGTTTGGGTAACTTCTATTCCGAATTAGTCGGGGCAGTTGGTGCCACAGAAAGAGTTCGCGAAATTCTCAATTCGCCTTCTGAAAAGCAAGTACGTATCCAGACGAACCGGTCTGCTGATCGCATGTTGGGCAATATTAGTTTTGACAACGTCACGTTTTCTTATCCGACCCGCAGCGATATGCCCGTGTTAAAAGGTGTTTCTTTCGACATTCTTTCCGGACAAAAAGTGGCTTTAGTGGGACAATCGGGTGCCGGAAAATCGACCATCATGCAGTTATTGCTGCAATTCCACACTTCATTGGGCGGTACGATCAAAATTGACGGGGTTGATATTCACGATTTTGACCTGGAATCTTACCGACAGCAATTTGCTATTGTGCCGCAAGAAGTGATTCTTTTTGGAGGGACTATCCGCGAAAATGTGCTGTACGGCAAACCAACGGCCAACGACCAGGAACTGGAAGCAGCCCTCCAAAAAGCCAATGCGTGGGATTTTGTTTCCTCCTTCCCAGAGGGATGGGAAACACTTGTGGGCGAACGCGGTATTAAACTTTCCGGTGGCCAGCGCCAACGGATTGCTATCGCGCGGGCCATTCTCCGCGATCCCAAAATCCTGCTCCTGGATGAAGCCACCTCCAGCCTCGATGCCGAGAGCGAAAAAGTGGTGCAGGAAGCATTGCACCGCCTCATGGAAGGCCGTACCAGTATTATCATCGCGCACCGACTTGCCACTATCCGGGAAACCGACTGTATCTATGTGCTGGAAAGCGGAAAAATAGTGGAAAAAGGAACGCATGAGGAATTGTCAATGGTGGATAATGGCGTGTATAGCAGCCTTGCAAAACTTCAATTTAGTTATGAGTTATGAGTTATAAGTTATAAGTTATAAGTTTTGTGATGTCCACTTTGTAGGGTGTACCTTGATGTGCACTTTGTGATGTCTATTTTGTGATGTCTATTTTGTAGGATGTACTTTGATGTCCACTTTGTGATGTCCACTTTGCAGGCTAACAAAAACGCACATTTCCCGGTACTTAAAAGCATTATTACTCATCAAAAATATGTGACAACAAAGTGTTCTGGTTCATATGATCGGGTTCCCCCTTCGAAGGGGGAACTCGTGACAGCGCACCAGGACGCTTCGTGCTTTTTATTTTTGATAAGGCTTACTTGTATATCTAACCTTTTTCACCTCACGGTTACTCCCGGAAGTTGGCAAAAAGCGATATGGGTAATCGTTAGCCATCAAAGAGGACATCACAAAGGACATCAAAGAGGACATCACGAAACTCATAACTCATAGTTTATAACTCATAGTTTATAACTCATAGTTTATAACTCATAGTTTATAACTCATAACTAACTCCATAACTAACTCCATAACTAACTCCATAACTAACTCCATGACTGGAATTCTTATTGTTAATCTCGGAACACCTGATGCCCCTTCGCGAGGCGCTGTTTATCGCTACCTGAAGCAGTTTTTGCTGGACCCTCGGGTGATTGATATCAATACCATTGCCCGTAACCTGTTGGTGCGTGGCATCATTGCTCCTTTTCGGTCGGGCCAAAGTGCTAAGGCCTACCAACTATTGTGGACCGACAAAGGGTCGCCCCTGAAAATATATGGCGAAAGCCTGGTGAAAGGGGTACAGGAAGAATTGGGCGGCGAATATATGGTGGAGTTGGCCATGCGCTACCAAAACCCTTCCATTGAATCGGCATTGGACCGGTTCCGGAAAGCGCGCGTACATAATATCAAGGTATTTACCCTTTTCCCGCATTATGCGAGTGCTTCTACGGGCTCTGTACACGAGGAAGTAATGCGCATTCTCAGTAAACGCCAGGTGATTCCAACAGTGGAATTTATCAGTGATTACCCGACATACGCGCCGATGATCGATGTTTTTGTAAAACATGCCCGGCAGTTTGATCTTTCATCCTACGACCATATCCTTTTCAGTTACCACGGTATCCCACAAAGGCACCTGCGCAAAGCAGACGATTGTAACCATTGTTTGCAAAGCGCCGATTGTTGTCAGACGCTGACAGATGTGAACCAGTTTTGTTATTCTGCACAGTGTTACGCTACTACAAAAGCACTTGTGGAACGCCTTGGACTGCGGAAAGACCAATATACCGTATCTTTCCAGAGCCGTTTGGGACGTGATCCGTGGACGCAGCCGTATACCATCCGTACGTTGGAGTCGTTGGCAAAAGAAAAAGGGGCTAAGCGCCTGTTGGTGTTTTGTCCGGCCTTTACCGCTGATTGTCTCGAAACCATTGTTGAAATTGGGATAGAATATAAAGAGGAATTCGTACATTGGGGTGGCGAACACGTGGACCTGGTCCCGAGTTTGAATGACGACCCGGATTGGGTAAAGGCGGTGGCTGATATGGTACGATAGTTAATACAAGATAACCGATTACGACTTATGCGCCATTTTTTCTCCATGCTACTGCTCTCCTGCGGTATGTGTGGTGCTCCCCAATCTATTCAAGCACACCTGTACTTCCCGGTATTCCCTGGCTGATCGGTATAGCAGCAGCCGGGCCACAGCAATTGTTTATCGCGCACTTATGCCACTTTCCTTGGCTACGACAGTGTAGTTACTTACATTGTTACGGCGGTGAGTCCCGCCCATGAGTCAGGCGGAAATGCACCAGCAGTTTCCATTTCTCCCAATTCTTTTACGAAATATCAGGAATGATTCTGCCAGCTGCTGGTTGCGCGCGTGTATCCCTTTCAACAACGGATACTGGATGTCAGCATACTTGAATTTCCGGGCAATATTGAAGATATCCTGTTGAAACAAAGGGACACCTTTTTGAAGTTTAGAGCGGGAACGCTTTATGCTTTCCGGAGTTGGATTAAACATATTTAATTCCTGTTTATACTTTGAGTCTGGAGATTTTGTACTTGGCCTTTGGCCTGAGATATTGATGATGAATGCTCAATATGACAGTCAATACAGCCTTTTTGGCAGCGTGCAGTATCTCACAATTGTATGGCCGTTTCATTATTTTTAAAAGTTGCTCCCCGGAGCATATTTAACATCGGGACATTTGATTCCTCCGGGGTGCATTGAAATCTTCCGCCGTCGGGCAGAAAAAAATCAGCCCAAATATGGAGTTCACTCCTTTTTTCAGAATCGTTTTTGATATTCATTACTTTCAGCGCAATCCGGTTGCTGCGTAAATCTGTTATTGTAAAACCTTCACCAAGGATTACTATTGAATAATAGTTTGCATTCGTCCCTGTGAATTTTCCGTCTTTTAAAGCAGCATCGAGTATACCTTTCGAGGAGAAAATATCAAAATTGACGTTCCTTCCGGTTTGATCGTCTCCGCTTACCGACATTATAGCCTGTTCTCCAAAAGCAATCGTTCTTTTGCAGTTAATAAAATAACTGCCGCCGATTTTCAGGCAAACATCCTTTTGCGCAGTCAATGAAGTCGCTAAAAGGATCATTCCGGCAAAGAGTAAAAGGCTTATTTTTAGGATATTTTTCATAGATGTCTTAATTTAAGTTTGGAACAACGAGAGGACATCCTTCCTGTCTTCGGGGGATGCGGCATTAGTCAAGTGGTCAGTCTCCATGTCCAGATGATATTTAATATTTTGGTCCATGTCGTTCTGCAAATTTATGCATATTCTCTGAGAAATAAAAGAAGTATAAGGCAATATTTCAGTGTTTTGCAGAACGTTATGGGCGCGCGCGTTGCTGCATGGGCGTATGTACGTTGTGCGCTGGCTTTTGCGGCTGGTCGGCACCAGGCGACATGGCTTGTTGGGTACTTTTATTGTCATACTAGGCCCGCACTTGGTAATATGCTCGCTTCCTGTGGCACAAATAAAACAAAATCAACAAGCGAAATTAAACCAACAGCAAAGGTGGAAAATTCAAAAGCGAACGCCAACAATGCATTTTTGGCGCTTTTTAGGGACTACAGCGAAGAAGGCGTAAAAAAGTACATCCACGAAGAATTCATTCCGCACAATCCTTTTGTGCCAACAGGTCGGGATGCTTTGATCGGTTTTTTGCCAGTATCATTTACGGCATGCAATTGCCCTTGGGAGAGCGGGATACGCTACATTTCTTGTTAATGGTGATGTCCGCTTTGTTCACGCTGGTCAACGCTAATCATGCAGGTATTCCTTTTGGGGTCACCACCCAACAAATATTTTGGGCAGCGGTATTGCTCAATAAAACAGGTATTGCGGAAGGTCTTAAAAGCATTCGATTGATTAATTGATTGCCTCATATAGCAAAATACCCCGTGATAGTGCCACTGATAGGGGATATGCGTCGAAGGCCAATGCCGAATATGCACAGGGTAAAGGTATCATCAATATTGTCTTTAACAAGATTGTGGGTAGCCTGAAAATATAGTGACCAGTAAAAATATGGAGACCCACCTGAAGAAATGGAGAAGTGCGAAGGAACGCCGTGCCGGCGACTCTATGGACAGACACTAAATAATTGATTGTCATATTGCAAGAACTTTTACACCTTTTTCAATCGGAAAACCGATAATATTCGGAAATATCTTTTATCGTCAGATTAGTGGTGTGGCGTTAGCTAATTCCCACTGTGTTTTTTCAATCTTCAAACCTAATGCTTGCAAGCGAGGCATAATATTGCCATAACCGCGCTCAATCAATGGGATGCCCATCAGTATTGTCGTGCCTTTGGCGAGGGCACCTGTGATGACATAGGCTAAACCTGCGCGTAAATCGGGAACTTGCAAAGGCGTTTCAATCGCTGTTAAAGGCGTTGCGCCTGTGATGATAGCCGTATGTTCATGCCCTTTGCCGCCGAAGTCACAAGTGTTTGAATGCCTGCATTGCGTCGTCAATTGAACGGATGCCCCCAAATTTCTTAGCGGCTTCAGATACCCAAAGCGATTTTCAAAAACGGTGTCGTGAACCACACTCACGCCTTGCGCTTGTGTGAGCAGTAAAGCGAAAGGCTGTAGCCAATCTGTATTAAAACCAGGCCATGGGAGCGCGTCCACATGAATCGCTTTTAGTTTTTCAGCACGGAAAAAACGGATAGAATGGGTATCCACGAATTCAAAACCACCTCCTGTATGGCGATAAGCGGCTAAAAAGTTGCCCATAATATCAGGGCGAATACCATGCACGGTGATTGAACCATCAACTGCTGCCGCTAAACATGCCCAAGACGCCGTTTCGATGCGGTCGCCCAAGCAGTTCATCACACAGCCTGTCAGTTCCCGAACCCCTTCGATGTGGTATTCCCGACCGGGCTGCGTATAAATGATGGCACCCATTGCCCGAAGCATGGTGATCGTTTCCAGAATTTCGGGTTCAAGGGAAATATTTTGAATGATAGATTTGCCTTCGGCTATGGCAGCGAGAAACAAACAGGTTTCGGTCGCCCCAACAGAAATCCGTTTCAATTTAAAATTCGTGCCTTTCAGCCTTCGGGTTTTTTGTGCGACAAACCCTTCTGGTTCTTCAATGATTTTTGCCCCAAATTTTTGTATAGCGTCCAAGTGAAAATCAACAGCGCGCGCGCCAATGGCACAGCCACCCAACATGGGGACACGAACTTCGTCGAAACGATGGAGCAATGCACCAATCATCAGAATGGGTATTCTGTTCGCACCACTCTCCGGCATGCGGACGTAGGCATCTTTAGCCGTTGAGGGGTCAATGACCATGCGTTTTTGGGCCTTATCCCAATTAACAGTGACACCAATTGACCGGAGCATATCTGCGGTTATTTCTACATCACCAATGGGAGGAACATTCGTAAGTGTAGTTGGACCGTTGCCGAGTAAGGCCGTAATCATCGCTTTGGTGACAAAATTTTTAGCACCAAAACAGGTAATTTCGCCATATAGTTGATTGCCGCCCTCGATGCGGTAAGCTGAGTCGTTCATATTTTTGTTGTAAGTGAGGTGCTCCCCATACTACTGGACATCTTGGAACAATGGAGAAGTTTGTGTTGATTTAAGACACAATAATCTATGCTCCGTCAAAGGTTGAAAGCTTGTCATAGACTCCAATTGCATGTGAAGCGGGAATGGTTGATGCGGTTTTTGCTCGTCGCCATTGTCATGGGCATCGAAAAGCCCGTTAATATTTATTAGATGGTCAGTTATCAAATCAAAGGGGGGCATATCATGATGCTCCGTCGCTTTGCAATGGGCGTACATTTTGGGGAGGTTGGGCAAAATTGAAAAATCACCTCCAGACAGCATCAACTGCCCCAAAACGTAGTAAACTAACACGAAAATTAATAGCACTTTATTCATTTTTCGTAAAACGGATGTATCTTAAAATCGGGTACTATAGAAAAGTCCTTTCACTGCTTGCCAGACTGCTGACTTTTTACCGCTTTTAAAAGTTGCCCGATCTAATTCCCTATTCACCTCCTTCTACCGTAGATAATGCCTTGAGAACGATTTCAATATCCACTGTTCCCCGAAAGCCGCTGAATCCCACCGACAGGACAGTCCCATCTTTCAGGGTGATCGGTTGACCGCCTTCCCAGCCGATTAAGTCAGGCGCTTCAATGCCAAATTTTTTGCCGTCAATGGTATTGTTAAAAAACAATTGTTCGAATTCCATGGTTTTTATTCCGGTAAGCCACACCTGGCTGGCTTTTGTCCAGGCCACCTTAAAGGATTGCCGGCCCCGAATCTGGTTGTCGCCATATAGTTTGCCATGGACCAATCCGTTGTGTTCCATCACACAAATGGCGACATTGCCATTGGAAATCCGCTGGTCCAGGGGGTCTGCCATGTATAGGGGAATGAGGTTTTCGATTTCCAGGAACAGGCGTTCAATAATTACTCTTGTTGTATTTTCTTGCATGGGTGTAAAATTACATTTCAGGGTGCAATAGTAAGGACCAGAACGGATAATATTCATTGTGTTGCTAAAAAAGGGATACTTCTTTTTGTTGGGGGACATTTATGGGCAGGAATAAAATTATACCATCTTTGACCCGACCACTAGTATCAGGGCTTGTACCCGCTCACCACAATACCACTAATACTGATGAAGGAAATAAAAAATCTGTTATTATTGACGCTGCTGTCAGTAATATTGCCACTTCAGGCTGGCTTAGCCCAGGTATTCGAACCCAATTGGGCATCTTTAGAGCAATACATCGTTCCGGACTGGTACCGCGATGCCAAATTTGGTATTTTTATGCACTGGGGTGTATCCAGCGTGCCGGCACATGAAAATGGTTGGTATGGTCGACAAATGTATCAGCAGGAAGGAGCCGAATGGGGTACTACTTATGCGTATCACCTGGCGCATTACGGCCATCCGTCGGAATTTGGGTACAAAGACCTGATTCCGATGTGGAAAGCCGAAAAATGGGACCCGGATGCTTTGGTGCGGTTTTATCAATCTATTGGTGCCAGGTACGTGGTGCCGGTAGCGGTTCATCACGACAATTTCGACAATTATGCATCGACTTTTCAGCCCTGGAATTCGGTCAATATGGGCCCTAAACGGGATATTATCGGCGAATGGAAAAAAGCCTGCGAAAAACATGGACTTCGCTTAGGCGTATCTTCTCATGCCGACCGAACCTGGGATTGGTTCTCCACGGCCCATGGCAGCGATACCCATGGCGACAAAAAGGGCATACCCTACGACGGGACATTGACAAAGGCAGATGGTAAAGGCAAATGGTGGGAAGGGTACGATCCTGTCGATTTGTATACGGCCCCGCATGCCTCAACGGAAGCGCCTGATGAAGCGTACTGTACCAAATGGTATAACAGAACCATCGAACTGATCGATCAATACCATCCCGATTTGTTGTGGTTTGATGGACCGATGCCGATGGTGTGTTCCTCCCGGGCATGTGCCGATAACCGGACTCAAATGGAAACTTATGGGTTGGAGGTCGCCAGTCATTTCTACAACAGCAATCAGGCGTGGCACGGTGGAAAAATGGAGGCCGTACTGAATCTCAAATCGTGGGAAAAAGGCGACTTGCCGAGTACCAGTGCTATTGTGTATGATACTGAAAAAGGGCAAACCTCCAATATCCGGAAAAACCCCTGGCAAACGGATACGTCTATTCCGGGCGACTGGTTTTTCGATTCCGAAGCACTGGAATTGTCGGATACGGTGATTGTGCACAACCTGTGTGATATTGTAAGTAAAAATGGTAACCTGCTGCTCAATGTAGGACTCCGGGCCGATGGCACCTTGCCGGAGGATCAAAAAAAGGTTTTGTCAGGGGTAGGTAAATGGCTGAAAATAAATGGCGAAGCGATTTACGGTACGCGGCCCTGGGAAAAATATGGCGAAGGTCCGACGGTGCTGAATCACGGCGATTTTCAGCAAAATAAACGCCCTTTTACGGCAAAGGATATTCGTTTTACCACCAAAGGCAATAGCCTGTATGCCATCATTTTAGGTTGGCCGGCCGATGGCAAAATAACCCTCCAATCGATTCCGAAAGACAAACAGTTGTGGTTTGGGGCTATCGGTTCGGTGCGGCTTTTGGGCTGTAAACGACCGTTGAAATGGGAGCGGAATGCGCTGGGCACGACGGTTTATTTGCCGAAAAAGCGACCGGGGGAATATGCTTATGTGGTTAAATTGACCTGCCAAAAATAAATGTAACGCGCGTTCGGAGAAGCTACTCCTTTGAGTGCTTTTTTACATAGAGAGATACAGAGAAAAGGGCACAGAGAGACACGGAGGCGTAGAGAAGATTTTTATGACCTGCTCTCTTGTCCGAATTGATTTTCAGGGGGTAAGGTATCAGTTAAAAGGGAAAAAATGAGTTGGAAGGCATTGCTGGTTTTGAAATAATCGGGCGGCATCCTGCAATATTCGTCATTCAGGACGTAATTTAGTGAAAATATACGCATCCTTTTTTCGGGAGTATTTTCCCATATAAAATTGGTTGAACAGCAGGAAAACGCCGGGAGAAAGCGATTCTGTTATCCAATTGAACTCATTTTCGGTGATAGTTTTGATTTGGTTTTGAATGCCGTGGGCGATAAATCTCTTAGAATGACTATAATCCATCGCATTTAGAACAGCGTAGAAAAAGGTGGTTCGCTCATAGGAATAGCCGCTGGTCATTCCAATGCCTCCCGCAGGGCTAAATGTGTTATTCGATGGAGGGTTATTGACCTCAAGGTGGCCGCCCATCCCGATTAGATAGTCTTCTCCTGATTTTCTGACCTGAATAAACGGGGTGAGCTGAAGTAGTTTTTGGGAAAACTTATCCGGCGTTTGATAGGTCCGTTCTATTCCCAGCGACCCTCTTCCCGGAACAATTACATCAGAATTCAGCAATTGGTTCAGGCTGTCTTTTTCGAGTAGTATTTTTGAAAAAATTTTCTTTTTGTCTGTTAAATCAAAGATTTCCAGCGAAAAGTAATCCTTTTTTAGACCCATCTGGAAAAGTTTACTGTCATATAAGTAACTGCAAACCCAGTTTCTTTCGGTTTCCTGGTATTCAAAGCAGGTGAACAAATCAAAATCGAGCGTAAAAGTTTTCAAATCTATGGAGGAGACTCTCGTACGGCCAGTAGGAGAACCATAAATATCTTCTGATACATCGGATACAAAGTAGATTTTACCATCTGCTGCGAAAACCTTGTCTCTTTCGTGTGCGATAATTTCAGGATCCTGTTCGATGTCTTTGGTTGGGAAGATCGGGGAATACCGCTTGTCAAAAATGTCCAGACGGGTGCTGGCGGCAATAATGTGTTCATTGAACTGCATTCCATCACCTGTTTCAAGGACAATTATTTCGCCTTCTTTCTTTTTTTTCTCTTTGCGACTGAAAAGTAAATAGAAGTGGTCCCCCTCTGCGATGCCGCCAATGGTATTCGCATTTTTCGGTTTATACATCCTTCGGGTACTAGTAAGGGCAAAACTTTGCCGGTCGAGTGCGACTTCCCAGATTTGAAATTTGCCAAGCCTTATAAAAAGTAAATAACGATCAGAGCCTTTGGGATGGAAGCCACCAATCACTTTGATGGTTTCATCTGTTGATGCTGTTATTACTTCCTGAATATTGGATGTCCGCAGGGTTGTTAGCGAGTTGTCCACTTCAGTGGCGTAAAATTGGCCCTTATTGAAGCGGAATGCATAAAATAACAGGATGGTTTTGTTTTCGCCATCCACTTCAAATGTCACTGGTTGCGAGACGTTCCTGGCGAGGGACATGGTTAGTGGAATTTGCTGTGCATCGGTGGAGGAATAGCCAAGAAGGAACAGCCAGAAAATGGCCTGAATTATTTTCATATATATTAAGTTTGTTAATTGAAATTTAATACAGTCTGTAAATCTCCATAATATCTTTCAGAATTTTTGGGAAATCAATTTTAAGATCAATGAGCTGGCCGGTATGCACATCAAAAACCCAACCGTGTACGAGCAATCCCCGCTCCCGGTAGGCTTCTTGTACTGCTGCTGTTTTGATCAAATTCACGCACTGTTCCTGAACATTTAGTTCTACCAACCGATCATACCGCGCTTGTTCATCTGTGAGGGCATTAAGTTCATCTTTGTGAAGGCGATACACATCGCGGATATTGCGCAGCCAGGGATTGAGGATTCCCATATCGGCCGATTGCATCGCGGCTTTGATACCACCGCAGGCGTAGTGGCCACACACCACTACGTGATTAACTTTGAGGTGCCGAACGGCATAGTTAATCACGCTCATAACATTGAGGTCGATACTAATGACCATATTGGCGATATTGCGATGGATAAACACCTCGCCGGGCTGTACCCCCATGAGATCCTCGGCGGTCACCCGGCTGTCGGAACAACCAATGTACAGTATTTCCGGGCTTTGGCCTTTGCCCAATTTGGTGAAATAATCCGGATCAAGTGCCAATTTACTGGCGATCCATGCTTCATTTTGGGCAAATACTTTGTCAATAGCAACCATTAAATCGACGTGAGGTGTGAATATGAAAGATAAGGAAGCGAAGATAAGTGAAAGTAACATTTCCAGAATAAGGATATCTGATAAATAATATTCTTACCAGTAATGCAGGATATATCTTCTCATTACGGTTCCTCTTGTATTTTTACAAAATAAGCGACTCCTCCCTGCATCGCAGGGGCAAAATACTGTTCCAAAGAAAAATATTTTTTCAAGCAGCGATGGTGTAAGCAGGTGTATCTTTAGGATTGGAACAACCAGTCTTTTTTTTGCTATGAAGCACCTTTATTTCATTTTTTGCTGCCTTTTCACTCTTCCCTTTTCTGGGCATGCACAATCTGCCAGAGAATTGTTTTCCAAGCCGGGGCTAACCATCAACTCCGATCATTTCAATTTCTTCGACGGTTATTACAACCGGTCACTTCGGTATGTCCGAGATTCAGTAGCATGTAATGATACCTTACTGTTGTTCCAATATACCGGGTTGCCGAACAGTTACGAATTGCTCCAAATCAGTTCAGGAAAAGTTTATCGGGTTGCACCTGGAGCGAACTGCTATAAAAACCTGTTTTATGATTTTGACCTTGAAGTCGGAGAAACATTCGACGGGTCTTCGATTGGTGTGGGAATGTTGTTTGTGACCGAAAAAAGTACCTATAATTTGCTGAACAACGAACCGCGGAGGTATCTGAAATTAACGAATAATCTGGCTTCCCCCTCGTTAACAGTAGAATGGGTAGAAGGGATAGGCGACATTCAAAGAGGGTTATTACCCTTTTTTCCGGATTTTGAGGGTTACGATATATTTGTCTGCGCCCGTGATGCCAATTCCGAATTATTGTCCCCTACAAGTCCTGTAGCACTTTGCGATTCCTTTTCCTGCCAGGTGCCATATGCCGGTTTCCAATTTGCCAAATCTGACAAAGTGGTGGCGTTTACCAATACCTCCATCAATGCAAGTGTTTATTGGTGGAATTTTGGCGACGGTACGACTTCGACAGAACAGCACCCGGTGCATGAATATGCCACGCCGGGATGTTATATGATTACATTAAAGGCTTATACGAATTGCCTTGCCAACCCCAATATATTCATTTATTCAGTCAATGTTTGTCTTAATGGGGGCTGGGAACCCAAACCAATGCCTGTGCCCGAAACGGGTATCAACATTACTTTTGTCAATGACTCGATAGGGTATATCATCGCCCAGGGGAAATTATTCGGGACCAAGGATGGTGCAGATACCTGGCAACAGGAAATGCTTCCACCGGACCCGGTGACAGGGAACCCGGTTGTTACTTACAACATCAGTATGATCAATCAGGACAGCGGTATGGTATGGGGAAGGTATTCAGGAAGCCCAATAGATTCTACCAGTATACTTTTTACTGTAAACGGAGGAGAGAATTGGACTTCATCGTTCATTGCCGAACCCGATGCCCAATTTACCGGTATTGCCATGTTGCCTGGCGGTCACGCAGCAGTGACAGACCTCTATCATTCGATTTTTTTCTCCGACGATTATGGGCAACACTGGAATAAAGTAAATTATCCTAATTTTGGGTTTACGGCATTGACCCATGCCATTAATGTGATCAGGGCAGGAAATGCTTTTTGTATCTACGGATTTATTGAGAGCTTTAGCAACCCAACTCCCAGTTTTCCTTTTTTATTTTTTACAAATGATAATGGAATCACCTGGAAAACTGTCCCATTGTATGGAGAACAGACGACCTACGGCGTTTTTTTCCTCAATGAACTGAACGGTTGGGTTACCGGAAAAAATGGGATACTCTTGCACACCATCGATGGCGGTCAAACCTGGGAACATATAGCAACCGGAGCCCTGCAGGACCTGCACGATGTCGAATTTTCCGACCTGATGAACGGTTGGACAGTTGGTGTCAATGGTACAATTCTGCATACCACCGACGGCGGCCAAACCTGGTTAAGGGAAAACTGCGAGTCCTCTGTCTTTTTCTCAAAAATTGCCACAGGAAGCCAGCAAACCTCCTACACCCTGGGTGGGTCTGCTACGCTTTTAAAATATCAACCTTACGGTACATCCCCATGCGAGTTCAATCTGACTCAGGAATATTTCCAGAAAAATCCAACAGACTGGACCATTGTACCGAACCCTGCCACTTCACATATTGAAGTGACGATTGGCCAAAACTTTCCTGTGGAACATGAAATGGTGGTCACAGTATTTAATGCATGGGGACAGGAAATACAGGAAACCTATTTGAGTGGTTATTCCGGAGAAATTGACCTGACCGGTTTGCCGGCAGGCATCTATTTCGTCAGTGGCGCCGGGCAGAATTTGACCTTAACGGGCAAGGTGTTTGTCAAAATGTGAGGTGTTTATTTGGTATATAAGTGTAGCATGCACTGTGGGCAATTGAAAGGTTTTCTTGTGGTCACTTCCCAAACTGGCAGACAGGTCCTGTCAATAAAATACATGTTCATTTTTCGGTTGCCGGGGCAGTGGGAAAGTTGTCTCTTTGCAGGAAAGTTGTTGAATATGGAACCACAGTCACACGATATTTTTTACCAGGCAATCCTTGATAAAAATACCTCTTTTGAAGGGATATTTATCACTGCGGTAAAAACGACAGGGATTTTTTGCCGGTCCACTTGTACGGCCAGAAAACCGAAACCTTTCATCAAATTCATTTTTTTGGGCAACTATTTTTATGGTATTTGCGCCGTAGCCTTGTCTGTCGAGGCATCGCTGCAGCAGCGGCTGCCGCTGAATGATATGGTATGTTATATCCTGATTTTTCTGTGTACCATTTTGTATTATACGGTGGCTTATACCAGTGAGCCACATGTAAAAACGGGAAATGTCCGGTTAAAATGGTATGCGCGCCACAGGAAAATGATCATCCTTACGCAGCGGTGTTATTCGGCTCTTGTTTTAGGTCTGGCAGGTTATTTTTTCTGGCAGAATTGGTCTCACCTGGATATACTGGATGGGAAGGATTGGTTCCTGATCGGGGTATTTCCGGTGGTTGGTGCTTTTTATTATGGTATTGGTAGTGGTGCTTTCGGTCAATATAACCTGCGGCGTATTGGCTGGTTAAAACCGTTTATCATCGGGTTTTCGTGGGCCGGGATGGTGAATGTATATCCCGCATTGTATGACACTGTCCAGCACCAGGTGCCTTATGTCATTTCACTTGTCAGCGTGCTGTTGTTTATAAAAAACTTTATGTTTATCAGCGTTTTATGTATTATTTTTGACATTAAGGATTATGCTGATGACGCCAACCAACGGATAAAAACCTTTGTTACGGAAGTGGGCCTGCGCAAAACAATCTTTTATATCCTGATCCCGCTTTCTCTGATGGGACTTGGCTCTTTTCTGTTGTATGGCACAATTCATGGTTTTTCATGGAAGAAATTGTTGTTAAACAGTATACCTTTCGCGCTGCTGCTCACTGTAGCCTATTCCATGCACCGCAGGCAATCCATCATGTATTACCTGATGATTATCGACGGACTCATGCTGGTAAAAGCGGTATGCGGGACAGTGGCAATGACTTGGTTTTGATTCCAATAGAGTTATTGCGGCGGGATGGCCTCCCACCGCAACAACTCTCCTGCACACTCCCTTTTTATGCTGAATTGTCAAAAAAATAATTTCGATCTCGAACCAGGCGTCCATTACCTCAATGGTGCCTACATGTCGCCGCTTTCCAACCGGGTGGAAGCTGCAGGTCTGGAGGCGGTAAGCCGCAAAAAGCGCCCCTACCTGATTACGCCGGAAGATTTTTTTACGGATGTGAAGCGCCTGAAATCGCTGTTCGCGCAATTAGTCAATGCACCCAAGGCTGAGCAAATAGCGCTGATTCCATCGGCCTCTTATGGTATTGCAACCGTAGCGAAAAACCTTTCCACACACAGCGGACAAAATATCGTGGTGCTGGATGCACAGTTTCCCAGCAACCTGTATTCCTGGCGGGAATTAGCCAAAGAACGGCAATTGCAGATCACAACCGTGGCCTATCCTGCTGAATTGACGGAGCATCGCGGGGCCGAATGGAATCAACGCGTTCTGGAAAGTATTGACCGGCAAACAGTCATGGTGACTATGGCGCATGTACACTGGGCGAATGGTTCCCGTTTTGATCTTGCAGCCATCAGTGCCCGATGCAAAGAAGTGGGCGCTAAACTCGTGATTGACGGTACTCAATCGGTGGGCGCACTGCCCTTTGATGTGCAGGCGTTGGGTGTAGATGCGCTTATTTGTGCGGGCTATAAATGGCTGATGGGCCCTTACGCCCTGGGATATGCCTATTTTTCGGAAACTTTCCAGGACGGCAAACCTTTGGAAGAAAACTGGATTGCCCGCAAAAATGCAGAAGATTTCCGGGGATTAGTCGATTACCAGGACGAATACCAACATGGGGCAACCCGGTACGATATGGGCGAGAAAAGCAATTTTATCCATGTGCCAATGGCGATAGAAGCACTGTCGCAATTGCTGGATTGGGGCATTGATAATATCCAGGCATATTGTCAGCAACTTACTGCGCAAGCGGTCGATACCTGGCGGCAACACGGTTATTGGGTGGAAGATCCGCAGTGGCGGGGGGGGCATTTATTTGGTATTCAGGTGCCTGCAGGAATGCCTGCGGAAAGTTTGTTAAACTGCCTGAAGGAGCGACAGGTCTTCGTATCAGTTCGCGGCGATTTTGTCCGCATTTCACCCAATGTATATAATGATGCGGCAGATATTGAAGTGCTGACGGAGGTTTTAGTAGGTATGAAGTAGGAGGTGTGAAGTATTAATGCGAATAACGGGTTAAAATGGTGACAGGTCCCGAATACTACCCCAAACGAAATCCGTACTATTTAAGTAAGAATTTCCGTATCGAGCCCTGCTGGGGAGATGTTACCTTTCCGCTTTTTCTGCGGAAAGGTAACATCTCCCGATCGCGGTTATTTCTGCCCAGACAATAGGTTTGTATTGACAAACCGCTGTAATTGAATATGATATGAGGTTTGTTCCGGTTTTAATATGATACCTCCTACCTCTTACCTCCTATTTTTGAATCATTTGCAACATTTTTTTGCCTTGTCCTTCCAGCACTAGTTGATAAATGCCCGGAGGCAACGGGGTGGTGTTGATAGCAAAGGTTTGTGGCCCTTCCACCACATTAATGCCAGTGTCAGTGGCTATTTTTCCCAGCATATCGTACAACACTAACCGGCCGGTGAAAGTGCCGGAACTTTCCAATTGGATCCGCAGGATGTCCTGAAATGGAACCGGATATACCGATACCTGCGAAATGCCCGTCGGCTCGCCGGTGCCGAAAGCCAATAAAGGGCAGGTTTGGCCCCGGCGTATTTGGCCCCGTATTTCACCGTCGGGAAATGCGGGAGTATTGATTTCCATATAAGTACTTTCCAGTTCTATTAATGCCCCTTCTCCAGCCAAAAGGGCGTGAAAATTGGCCAGGAACGGACTTGTGGCAGGCATGCTGTACAGTTTGTCGCCATTTTGTTCCACCATTCCTTTGCGGATGGAGGCACTTGTCAGGTCGCCACTGAGGAGCCCATCGGTGATCACTTTATAGTCGATATAGCAGTCGAACACATCCACCGATGCCATCGCCATGCCGAGGGCAGTACTGGAAGTGGGGGGTACGGTTTGCGCACCGCACAGGTCAAATGCATATCCCTTTCGCAGACTGGTGCGCAGCACTCCCCTGATTTCTCCATCGGGTTGATCGACCGTGCCGAAATTGAGATACAGGTTGCCATTTGCAAAATCGGACATGATTGCCGGCGTTAAGGCGTATGTTTTGCGGTAAAGGCCCGGCATAGGCGTGGTTTCCATATCTGTCAAAACAGGCCCGACAGTTCCGGGTGCTCCGATATGTAGTTGGGCAGAAGTAGGATCAATGCCAACTACAAAAACAGTGGTGGTTAAACTGTCTAACGCAGCATTGGGAAGGGTATAGTTAAAACCAAAACCGGATGTTGACGTTGAGGGCACTTGCTGTACTCCATTCACGGGCGCAAATGAATTAAGGTTGCCGAGAAACCGGATTTGACCCCTGATTTCACCTTCCGGATAGGCATCTGTTTTCAAAACGATATAGATTTTTTCTGCCAGGCATTGCTCCACAAAAGGAAGGATATCTTCCTGCAGGTCGAGGAGGCCAAAAACCAAATTCCCGGACGAACCACTTTTGCTGTATAATACGGTGCCGTTTTGCCCGGGATCACCTTCATAAATCACGGTTTCGGTTACCGGCCCACTGAGCCCGCTCAATAAAAAAACATAATCAATCTCATCGGAACCCAGGGCAAAGTGAAATCCGCCAAAGCCAAATCCGGTATTGATGGCAGGCGGCACTAATTGACTGCCCGACATGTCGCACCTGAAATTGAGATCTGTTTCCGCTGCAAATTGCCCCCTTATTTCGCCATTCGGATGCAGCGTGGTTTGGATAGTTACATACAGGTTATTGAAAACCAAGCTTTTAATTAATCCGGCCGGGACATCCATGTCTCCTTCGATTCGCCTGCCAATGATCATTGGCGTGATGTCGATGAGTGTTGCTCCATTTTCGCCCTTTGGGCCAATTTGCAGCAGCGCCTCAGTCACATCTCCATCCAGGGTAAGGATCATTCCACTGATGTTCACTTTGGTTTGGTCGTTGTTGAACAACAGGGTCACCATTCCTTTCCCATAGGTACTCACTGCAGGCACCACAGATTCGCCATTCAGCATGGTGACAAAAGTGAGTTGCAGACCTTGTGCGCCAACATTGGAAGCGGCAAAAAAAAGGGTAATCAGTGCAAAAAGAAAAGGTGTACAACGTTGTGTCATAGCAGTGCGCATTGTATTTAGGCTTGTTCGGTGACAAAGATACAATATGCCCTGCGATTGCTGTAATGGGTGCGAAAAAGCTTACTCTGCAATCACTTTTTGGCAAATACTTCTACCTGAAATGATGTCGGTAATCTGTATCAGGTAAATTCCCCCAGGCAATTTTTCAATAGGAACAAGGATTGTTCCTGTGCCGTTTCCTGTACTTATTTGCCGGCCGGAAATATCTGTGAGCGAATAAGTAATATGTTCATTACCAGTAATTTGCAAGTAAAAATCATTTTTTGCCGGGTTAGGGAACAATACAATGTTGGGGAGGTTTTCAACGGGATTTTCCGTTCCCGACACGCTGCATCCAAAAGTGATGAGTTGCTGCACTAAGGAGATGTGCCGGGAAGTGATAAATGGCTTGAGGCCGGCGAGTGTGCTCACGCCTGGGGTGCCGCCGCCTGCGAGATCCTGGCTGATATTTTGCTCAAATTGTGTATTGGGGAAAAATTTAAAAGGATCGGCGTAAACCGCTTCGCGGATCAGGTCGGCTAAGGAATCAATATGAGGATCCATCTTTGCATTGGTGAAATCTTCCAGTAAAGCACAGTATCGATCGGCAAATTGCTGCTTAAAAACCTGTTCGGTCCAGAGTTTGGACATCATGGGGCGCTGGTTGGCGGGCATAGGAATATAACCAACAGGCAGTACCTTCAAATTCGCCAATGATATGCCCATCTGAAAATTGCCGAATGCCTCATTCACGTCCCAGGTGATCCATTCAAACTTGTCCGTATCAATATTGTGGTAAAGAAAATAATTGTGTCCGCTGCCTACATAACTGTCTAAGTTGACAAACATATTATGCGCAGCCCAGTAATCGAACCAACTATTCAGGTTCAGGTAAGCCGCGAGGCTGTCGGGCAATTGTGTATTCGGGGTATTATTGAGTACGTTGATGAATTGAATCAGGTCAGACCAGTCATTGGCCGTTTCGTTGCTTTTGAGCTCGAAGTCAGTGGTGTAAAGCGACTGACTGGCACCTTTCCATACTAATGTGCCTTTAGGATCGCCTTTGAACAGATTGCCGCTTTTATTGCCAAACCGATCCTCTAAAAACGTTTTATTGACATCTTCCACTACGGTATAAAGCCCTCTGTACTGGTTATTGACGTACAACCGCGCAAATCCGCACCGGGGTGCCGCAATACCATGATCGTTCAGAAAATCGAGCATGATTTTTTCGCGCAGCAGGGTAGGGTCCTTGAAGCCGTTGTTGAGGACCAGCTTCTTGAGGCCATCATGGCTTTGTCCGTCGCTATATTCCGACAGGTCAATCCGGAATGGCTTTTTGGAGCTGCCGTTATTGTACGAAGAATTGCCTTTATATTTCACGCCGCTTTGCGGATAAGCCACGCCATCTATGGTCACATTGGAGCGCATATACTGGTCGAGGGTGTAATTGGCCGTCAGACTGTCTAAATAGCCGGGCTGACTGAATTGGAACCGAATTTCATGCACCGTCCATGCAGCAAAGAAGGCGTCGCCGGGGTCTTGTGCGCTGACAAAGGCAGGGGAAATGCAGCAACAAAGGAACAGGAACTGGTAAATAGCAGATCTCATAATGAACAAGGTGGGTTTTAGTATTGCTTTAGACCGGGGTTGCGGCATTAAGTTTAACTGGTTAGTTACCTTTGCCCCGCTTAGGAACGATGGCTTAACAAGCAATACCACATGCAATTATACGAAGATTTAAAAAAATCATATTTATCCGAATACGAACAATTGGCCCGGCGCGATCAATTGGTGGGTTCGGGAAGGTTAGCAACGGCGATATTGTGCCTGACTTGTCTTTATTTTGCCATTCAAAACGGTGGATGGACATACCCCTTACTGGCACTGGGTGCTGCGGCGATTTTTATCTGGCTGATGCGTTACCATGCGTCATTGGCTTGGAATAAAAAGATGGCAAAGTCGCTGGCGGATGTCAACCACCAGGAAATCAGTTTTTTAGAAGGGCGTGAAATTCCTTTTGACAATGGGATGGAGTTTCAGGATACCACCCACGCTTTTACTTACGACCTGGATATTTTTGGTGACAACTCCTTGTTTCAGCGGCTCAATCGCAGCGGAACGTATAGTGGGAAAAAAGCGTTGGCGCAATTACTGTCTTCCTTGTTGCCCAACCCGGAAATACTGGAAAATCAAGCCGCTGTTAAAGAACTATCGACAAAATTGGATTGGCGGCAGCGCCTTTTGGCGACTGGTCTTATCCGGAAAGATAATAAAATGCTGCACGACCGGTTGTTGCATTGGGCCGCAAATGCAGGAACACCGTTGCCTCGTTTGCTGACTGTTTTTGCATACGTTTCGCCCGTTTGCCTGATCGCTTTGCTGTTGTTATTCCGCCTTTCAGGAGAGATGATCTATGCCAATGGCGCCTCTTTCCTGTTTAGTCTGCATTTGTTGGTTTCGTTCAGCCAGTTCAAACGTATGCAAAAAGAATTAGTGAGTGCCGACAATGTAAAAGAGACGATTTTGCAATACAGTTTTATTTTGCAAAGTATTGAAAATGAAAACTTTGAAAGCAAAAAAATAAAAAATTTAAAAGATAAAATCCGTGCGGAAAAAGCGGTGTCCAGTGGGCAGCTCCAGCAATTGGCACAATTGTTTTCACGGTTGGATTCGTTGCACAACCTGGTGGCAGTGCTGTTTTTTAGTGGCATCTTCCTGTACCACCTGCATGTTTTCCGGTCGCTTTTAAGTTGGAAAAATAAATACGCCGCCCGGATTCCGGACTGGCTCGGGGTAGTGGGTGAAACAGAAGCCTTGAGCAGTCTGGCCAATTTCTCCTTCAACAATCCGGCTTTTGCCTTTCCTGAGATCAATACCCGGTACGAGATTGTTTTTGAGGCCCTTGGCCACCCGCATATTAACGCCGCCAAACGGATCTGTAACGATGTGTCTTTTACGCCGGAGCACTTTATGCTTTTGACCGGTTCGAACATGTCGGGGAAAAGTACTTTTTTAAGAAGCCTGGGTATCAATATGGTGCTTGCAGGCACTGGCGCGCCGGTATGCGCCACACAGGCGTGGGTGCATCCACTGCCGGTTTTTGTATCCATGCGCCTGTCGGATTCCTTGTCGGATAACGAATCTTATTTTTTCGCCGAAATCAAGCGGATCAAATCCATCAAAGACCGCTTGGACAAAGGCGTGATTTTTGTATTGCTCGACGAAATTCTTCGGGGCACCAATTCCGATGATAAACGAAGCGGCACTATTGCTGTGGCTCGTAAAATGGTAGAAAAAAAGGCCGTGGGTGCTATTGCCACCCACGACCTTGAAGTATGTAATATCACCGCTGATTACCCTGCCGATCTGGTCAATAAATGTTTCGAAGTTGAAATTATCAACGACGAACTCCATTTCGACTACCGGTTGCGCAATGGCGTTTGTAAAAACAAAAGCGCGACGTTTTTAATGGGGAAAATGGGGATTGTTTAAAAGTGGTTAGTGTTTTAGTGGTAAGCGGTTAGTGGTTTGAGGCTATTTGCCTTTGTTTTTCACCGTTCCTTTTAAAATATTGGGGTAAATGCCTCCCCGAAAGTTTTTTACTTTCGGGGAGGTTACCCTGATGAATCAAAAGATCAATTCATCCAATCGATCCGTATACAAGAAGACGGGCGCTATTTCACCACGATTTTTCCCACATACGCCGCTCCATTATCTCCTGTAACCCGGAAAGAATACACGCCGGAAGGCAACGATGCCGCTTCGAAACGGTACGTTTTTCCGGAGAATTGCTGTGAAGCCACCGTTCTGCCCAATGGGTCGGTTAATTCAAACAAAACATGCTGGTTGAATGCAGGCATTTCGAGGAAAAATAAACCTTGTGATGGATTCGGATAAACCAACATTTTGCCAATTCCAGCACCCGGATTGACGGCATTTACCTCCATAAAGTCCTTGCCGATGGTATGCCAGGTAGTATTGGTGACGACAGGGCCGTTGAAATCGAAATAAATGGAGGCATTATTATGTATGACTGTCCCCATTGGATTATCGACCGCCTGCGATACCCGGAATTTCACAAAACCATGTGATGCCACTTCGTTTACATTGCTGTCGGGCAGCAATACATTGTCAAAAATAAACCGCATTACATTGCCGTCGATAATATCAAAATCATACATGTGACTGGCCGCTCCGGGGCGCACAGACATGATGTCGAGAAAAGACGACAGGGTATCCAATATCACAATATTGAAAGCCGTATCTGTTCCGGTATTCTGGAACCGGATCATGTATTCGATATCTGTATTTTCCCGAATATAGTGGTCGGTGCCATAGCCTGCCGGAAATCCCTGCTTATCATTGGGATCGAATGAATAAGTATTTTGCGTACAATCAATGGCGCTAAAAGGGTCCGGGTCGCTCAATGGATATACATTGACCAGTCCAGGTTGACCCAATGTTGGGCATCCTTCCACTGCTGCTGCGGTAAGTCCCCCAAACGGATGTCCGGGTAACTGCGGCGTTTCAATACGCCAGGTGGAAGTGTTAGACGGTATAGTAACTTCGCGCACTCCACCGGAATTGAGTTGGAAAGGAGATGCGAGGTACATGATCAGATCCTCTGCCACCACAAATTCGGAAGCGTTCTGCATGTTACCCAAACCGACATTGGTAATCTTCAGGTGAACAGAATCGCCTGAGCAATAACCGCTTGCCAAAAGTAAAGGTCCCTGGTACCCGCATTCTTCATTGGGGTAAATATTGGCCTGCGTGCAATGAGTCAAGCCCAAAGGCGTGTTACAATCCAGAAAAACACTGATATTAAACTGCCCACAAACGCCTGGTGCCAGATCGCCAGTGTTAAACCGATATGTGTTTCCACTTTGCAATACGCCCGGAATGGTAGACGAGGTGTAA
>JBILHQ010000088.1:0-22657 GCA_044350415.1 Saprospiraceae bacterium
TGGCGGCCTTCCCAAACACATCAATTGATGTTTTCTCTGGCCTCCTATAGTCAGGGAGTACCCATTTGGGCAAATGTGTACAATGGGAAAATGTTGCACTCCCTTCAATATGCAGTACGGTATCAATGGGTTCCAGTGAAAAAGTGGGTGTTCAGCGCCGAACTATTCCGGCAGTCCATCACCAACCTACCTGTAAGCAGACTGGAGGAAAATGCTTTTTCTATTGTTAACGAAATAGATCCCAATATCAACAGGTCTTTAGACAGCAAGGGGGTCGGAACAAATACCGGTATCGAACTCATGGGTATCCATAAGTTCTCTTTGGGCTGGTTTACCAATGCTAACCTAACACTTCTGCGTTCTGAATACGAGGGCTCCGATGGGATTGTCCGCCGAACCCGCTGGGATATCGGGCATATCGCGAACCTGACCGTTGGCAAAGAATGGCAGCGGAAAATCAAAAAACACCTTTCAGCGCGCATTATCGGTGTGGACAGCCGGGTGGTATGGATGGGTGGTGCGCGCACATTGCCGATAGACATTACACAATCGGCTAACAATCAAACCACTATATTTGACTATTCCAACGGTTATTCTGGCCAAAACGGCGATTACTTCCGCATTGACGGCCGGATCTACTGGAAACGCAGTATTGCGAACCGGCGTAACAGCACGTTTGCACTGGAGTTCCAGAACCTCACCGCGCAAAAGAATATTGCTTTCCAGTACTATGACGCATTTACCCAAAAAGTAGAAACGAAGTACCAACTGGGGCTGATTCCCAATGTGAGCTGGCGGCTGGAATTTTAGGGCTTTTATCATTGACCGATATCACCCGCAGAAGTAACCAGAATCATCATTCCTGATCGGGTTGATAGCGACTTTTGTGGCATGATTACGCATCCAGATCCTTCGTTAATTTCTAAATATGATATTGCCGCCCCGCGGTATACCAGTTACCCTACAGTACCTTACTGGACTGCCGCTCAAATGGCCCCTGAGGCTTGGTCGCTGCAGGTCCGGCAAGCGGCGGCAAAAGATTCGGCCATCAGCGTTTATATTCATTTGCCTTTTTGTGAAAGTCTTTGCACGTATTGTGGTTGTAATAAGCACATTACCAAAAACCATGCGGTGGAAAAACCTTACCTCGATGCAGTATTGGCTGAATGGACCATGTACAGGGCCATGTTGCCTGATGATGTAGTGCTGCACGAATTGCACCTCGGTGGTGGAACGCCTACTTTTTTCCATCCCGAAGCTTTAGCGCGGTTGCTGAAAACCATTTTCAGTACGATTAAAGTGGATGATGCCGCCGATATGGGTTTTGAGGCGCATCCCTGGAGCGCTTCAGCAGCGCACTTACAAACACTTTATGACCTGGGCTTCAGGCGCATCAGTATTGGGGTGCAGGATTTTGATGAACACCTGATGCAGGTAGTGCATCGCAGCCAAACTATCCATTCGGTGGTAGAATGCACGGAAAATGCCCGTCGTATTGGTTATACTTCTATCAATTACGATTTGATTTACGGGTTGCCCTTTCAAACCCCGGAGCATATCCTGATCGATGCAGCATATGTGGCACAGCTGAAGCCTGACCGTATTGCATTTTATAGTTATGCACATGTGCCCTGGTTGAAAAAAAGTCAAAATGCCTATTCGGAAGCCGATTTGCCAGCAGGTGCTGCCAAACGGTTGTTGTATGAAACCGGGCGTACTGCATTTGAACAGTTGGCCTATCAGGATATCGGGATGGATCATTTCGCGCTTCCGGATGATGCGCTGGCCTTGGCCTATAAAGCCGGAACGCTTCACCGCAACTTTATGGGGTACACTACCTCCCGCACCCGATTAATGATTGGCTTAGGGGCTTCTGCCATCGGCGATACCTGGGATGCATTTGCCCAAAATGAAAAAGAAGTAGCTGCGTACCAAAATGCCGTAAAATCGGGCCGTTTACCTGTATTCAGGGGGCATTTTTTAAGTGAGGAAGATCAACTCTTGCGCGGGCATATTCTTCGGCTGATGACTTGTTATGCCACATCCTGGGATCAACAGCATCCGGCCCTGGAAGCGGCTGTTGCAAGATTAGCACCGCTTTTAGCTGATGGGTTGGTCACAACAACATCCATGGGGGTAAAGGTAACGGAGACTGGAAAACCATATTTAAGGAATATTTGTATGGCATTCGATGCTCAATACTGGCGGAAACAGCCGGAAGGGAAGTTGTTTAGTCAGGCAGTGTAGTTAGTTTTCAGGTAATCGGTTATTAGTGAGTCAGTTATCAGTCATAGAAGATAACTCAAGCATGTCGACCATTTGAATAATCCAGCATGCTTGAGGTACCCTTTACGACTGACAACTAACTCACTATGGTAAAGTGGTTTTTCCTTTTTGGAGCTCCGCTTTAGTATGGTAAGCGACATTGTCTAATTGTTGCTTCAGGAGATTGCGGGCGGCCTCGTACTGATGCAGCGCATCGCCTTTGATGGGGTCTGGAGCAGGGAGGTTGAGGCGGAGATGATCCACCTGAACGCCATTTTTCCAGAACCGGAAACAAACGTGGGGGCCAGTAGCAAGGCCGGTGGAACCGACATAACCAATAGTTTGCCCCTGTACCACCCGGGTACCGGGGCGTATGCCTTTAGCAAAACCCTGCATGTGTAAATACTGGGTTTCATAAGTCTTGTCGTGGCGGAGTTTTACAAAGTTGCCATTGCCGCCACGGTGCGTAGCTTCTTCCACCACAGCATCAGCGACTGCCATGATCGGCGTACCATACGGCGCAGCGTAGTCAGTACCGAAGTGGGCTTTGTGATAACCCAGGATAGGGTGGAGGCGATTAAGATCGTAGCGACTGCTGATGCGGCTCACTTTAAGCGGCGCTTTCAGGAATGCAGTACGAGCCGGGCGGCCGTCCCAATCATAATATTTACCGGAGAGTCCTTCTTTTTCGAAATTGAAGGCATACGATTCTTTGCTGTCGCGTTCGTACACTGCTGCAAGAATCTTGCCGGTGCCGACCGCTTTGCCTTCTACGTAATGCTGCTCATAAACGACTTTAAAGCGATCGCCTTGTTTCTGGTGGTAGAAATCGACAGAGGTCGCCAGGACATCAATCATGCCGTCTGCGAGTTCATCGGAGAGTTCATTGTCGATCAATGCTTGCCAGAAATTAGTCTCGAGCACACCGGATGCCGCTACGATTTTCGTTTCGACTTGTCGTTTAATCACTTTAACCTCCATGGGAGATTTTAAAGAAAAAACGATATACTCGAATGGAGAAGGCTCGTATACCATAGAGGACGGTTTTGTTTCGCCTTTATGGGTCAGGAAATTTAATTTTTTCCCGATACGCATCGTCGTAATGCTAAATCCGGCAGTTTTGGCATTTTGTACCAATTGGAGTACATCTTTACCATTAAGGCCTTGTTCAGCAAGGATTTTGCCTAAAATATCACCATTACTGAGTTGGTTTTCAACCAGGTGAAACTGGTCTAATGCGAAACCCCACTGCATCTTATCTGGCATCACCGGCAAGGCGCCGAGAGCAGGTTGTGAAAGAACGAGTGCTGCTGCTTGTTTGGTCTGGGGAGACTGGAGTGTCGTGGTTAGTAAGCCGGCGGCCAGAGCGACACTTCCTGCAATCATCCATTTGGATGCCTTGTTATTTGGAAAGCGCCACCCACGTCGCGGGGGTAGATTTTCTTCTGTATTCACGTTGAAAATAAAGAACGATTAAGCGTGTAAAACAGGGATTAAAGAGCGGGACAGGCACAAATGTAATCAGACTGTTCAACTTTTCACCTATTGTGGATAATTTTTAACGTATTACTTGCGAATGATGTAGTCGTATTCAGGCTATTCCGGTAAATAATTCAATAAATACCTTTGTGCATTTGTATGTTTGCGCCACTAAAATTTTTCATCATTATGCGCCGCCTGTACTTTTTATTTTTGCTGATTTCTCCATTTTGCCTTTTAGCTCAAACCAATGTCTCTTTCCAGTCTGTTACCTATTTTCCCGGCCAATCGCTCGCCAATGTGTGGGGATATGCCTCCGGGGGGCAGGAATACGCCTTGGTGGGGGCTCAAACCGGGATGGCCATTGTTAATATTACAAATCCAGCGGCTCCCGTAGTCATTACTACTATTCCCGGGCCGAATAACCTTTGGAAAGAAATCAAAACATACCAACATTATGCTTATGTGGTATCGGAAGGTGGTTCGGGGGTTATTGTAGTTGACCTGACCAATCTGCCAGGCACCAATCTTACTTATCACAGTGTATTTCCTGATGTAGCCGGGCAGGGCACGATCACTAAAGCCCACGCACTTCATATTGATGAAGCAAAAGGATATCTGTACCTCTACGGAACAAATTTATACGGCGGGAAGGCGATTGTCTGCAACCTGAATGTCGATCCCTATAATCCTACCTATTCCGGCTATTACAATGCCGTAGGATATGCGCATGATGGATATGCCAACAACGATACGCTTTTTGCTGCCCACATTAGTGCAGGAAAATTTTCAATTGTAAATGCCTCCAACAAAAGCAGTCTTGCAGATTATGGTCCGCCGGTCACCACGCCTAATGCTTTTACCCATAATACCTGGCGTTCAGGTAATACCATCTTTACCACAGATGAAAAAACCAATGCCTATCTGGCATCGTATAATATTACCGACCCGGCAGATGTAACCTTAATGGATAAAATCCAGCTAACGCCTGGGTCGGGGTCAATTGTTCATAATACTTATATCAAAAGTAACTATGCTGTGACGTCCTGGTACAGGGACGGTATTGCAATAGTGGATGTGGCCCGGCCGGGTAATATGGTAGTCACAGGCAATTATGATACCTACTCAGGTTCAGGAGATGGTTTTGATGGCTGTTGGGGCGTCTATCCTTATTTCCCTTCCGGTAATATTATCGCTTCTAATATCTATGGGGCTGGGGCTCATTCAGCGGATGGAGAGTTGTATGTATTAACGCCAACGTATGTGCGCGGCTGTTACCTGGAAGGTGTGGTTAAAGATGCCTCTACGAACAATCCAATACTAGGTGTACTGGTGGAATTGCTTATTAGCGGCGTTGGGAATGAAACCACTCCTACCAATGGAGAGTATAAAATGGCCCGCAACGGCGGTGGAACGTATACCCTTCGGGTGAGTAAAACAGGCTATTATACCCAAAATATTACGGTTACCATCAGTTCCGGCGTACTTATCACGCAGGATGTTTTTTTGGTGCAAGCCTCCTTACCGGTAGAATTGCTTCGTTTTAATGCCGGTCGCGGGGAACAAAACACTGCCCTGCTCACCTGGGAAACTGCTAATGAAACAGATAATGCGGGTTTTGAAATTCAAAAAAGCACCGACGGAAATACCTGGGAAGCGATTGGTTTTGAAAAAGCTTGCGATAAGAACCTGACCGAGTGCAGTTATCAATTTGAAACGGCTGAATTAGTACCAGGAACCTGGTTTTTCCGGTTAGCGCAAAGTGATACTGATGGTAAAATCACTTTTACCGAATGGCGCAGTGTGAAGATTGAAAACGACCGCTTTAAGGTAACTATTGCTCCTAATCCTGTCTCCGCGTCTTCGGTACTGACGATCCATACCGGCCAAAAAGGACCTGCTGATTTTACGGTTTCTTTGTATGGCGACAACCTGCAACAAGTATTGTTTACCAAAAACTATACCCAGGTGGAAGGGGAAATAATAATGCCATTGTCCATGGAGCAATACCCTGCTGGTTTTTATCTGATTCGGGTGGCACAAGGTGCCGAAGTGAACACTATTCCGTTGGTGAAAAACTAAAAATTATGGCGCATAAAAACTGGCTGGTCATTGCGTTGCCGGCTGTAATAATGGGATTGGGGCTGATGAGCAGCGACAATCCTCGACCGTTTCATTCTCCGGAAGAACTGGCTGCTTTTTACCGCTTATCCTTAGCCCCAAACGGGCATGGCGTTTTATCAGTGGATTCTGCTATATTGTTTCCGCTTGCGGCACAGTGTGGCACTTGTCACAGTTCCGACCCAACGTTATTTGCTTTGCGCGCCGCCGACGGGACTGATGTGAATATGTATGACGATTGGCGCAGTTCGATGATGGCCAATGCGACCAAAGATCCGTTTTGGCGGGCAAAAGTGAGCCAGGAAGTATTGGTCAATCCGGCCCATGCGGCCGATCTGGAGGATAAATGTACCTCCTGCCACGCTCCTGCCGGGCATTTTCAGGCAAAAATCCACGACGGCCTTAGTCATTATACCTTCCAGCAAGCCATTACGGATTCGCTGGGGCTCGATGGCGTTACCTGCCAGGGCTGCCATGCGCAGGCACCGGGCGATTTAGGTAGCCTGCATTCGGGCAATGTACATTTTGACCCCAATGATATCAGGGTCGCGTATGGCCCTTATCCGTTGGCTTTTGCGCCGACTATGCTGATTACCCTTGGCATTACACCTAAATTCGGCGAGCATATCAACGACGCCGGACTGTGCGCGTCCTGTCATACGCTCATCACCAAAACCGTAGATACCCAGGGTGCTTACACCGGCAATACTTTTGTGGAGCAAGCCACTTACCACGAATGGCTGAATTCGCGGTACGACAAGGAGCATGATAATGTTTCGTGTCAATCCTGCCATTTTCCACGTATTCCGGAGCCGGTGGTGATTTCAAAAATGCCAACTTTTCTCACGGGTCAGAAACCCTATGGTATCCATGAAATGGCGGGTGGCAATGTTACCATGCTGAAATTGATGAAAGAAAACCGCGCTGTACTCGGTATCGATGCATTGCCCGAACATTTTGATAGTACCATTGCCGCCACCTTGCGGATGTTGCAGCAAAAGACATTGAATATCCATCTTTCCCCTGTGCTTACTTCCGGCGATACGGCATATTTTAACCTGACTTTGTTGAATAAATCCGGCCACAAGTTCCCGTCGGGATACCCGTCGAGGCGGGCATGGGTGGAGTTTGATGTGGTCAATAGTGCTGGCGTGACGGTATTCCACTCCGGCAAGATGTCGCCGGATGGTTCACTGCCCGATGAAGATGCCCCGGGAGAGCCACACCACCAGGTGATTAATCGCGAGGACCAGGTGCAGATTTACGAACTCACACCCGGCGATGTGAACGGCGTGTTTACCAATGTGCTGGAGCGTGGACATATTGCCTTGAAAGACAATCGGTTGGTACCGCAAGGGTTCACCACCACCGATCCTGTTTACGATACCACCCAAATCGTTGGCCAGGCGCTGACTGACCCGGATTTTAACCATTTGCCAAATGGCACCGAAGGCAGCGGCACAGATATCCTGCATTTTCATGTACCGATCAATGGCTATACCGGCACCTTTCAGGTACGCGCCCGGGTGTGGTACCAAAGTTTGCCGCCCCGCTGGATGGTACCGCTTTTTGCCTGGTCCTCTCCGCTGATCGACACTTTCAAAGCCATGTATGATGCGGCAGAGCAAAGTCCGGTATTGATCGGTGAAGCATTGCTGAATAACGTGCCAGTTTCGCCGGTAAGCACTTCGATACCCGACTACGCATCGGACATTCGAGTTTTTCCTTCGCTGTCGTCCGATGGATGGGTGAATATTGACCTGCCGTCAGGTGCCGTGACACAGTCGGTGAAAGTGTGGAATGCGAAGGGCAGGGTAGTGGGTAACCAACCATTGGACCGCATCCTTTTGCCAACTGCAAAAGGGGTTTATTGGATAGAAGTGCGCACGAATAAAGGTAGGAAGACAGTGAAAGTGGTGCGGATTTGAGGTAGCATTTATCACGACTTTATAATATACGCCACCCCCAGTGAATAACGCATCGGATTAAACCCCGCCTCTCCTTTTGTTGGAATAATACCCCTGAGGTCCACGCAGTAATTTTTGAATAACATGTAATTTAATCCTACGGATATGCCTTTTACATTGTAGTACCATAAACTAATATCTTGTTCATGATTCAATATTTTTACCCTGGTATCATTAAGGGTGTTGTTATCCCTAATGAACGCATATCCAAGCGAAATACCCCAAGGATATAATTTAGGTGGTTGGAAATTCAAACCGAGGACCGAGGTACCGACATATCCTTTTATCTGGCGGCTCGGAGAACCGCCATTCAGCTTTATCCACCAGTCCCGGTCAAGAAAGAAAGTCGTATTGATCTTGCGCCAGGGGACAGCAAATCCAACAATAATGGAGTGCCCAAATTGGTTGTGCTCTTCATTTCCAAAGTAAGTGTTTTTGACCATAAAGCCTCTTAATCCGGCCTTAAACTGGACCGTATTCTTTTTATTTGCGGTGGTATATTTTTTTTGTCCACCTATTTTATACTTCAAATTGATGGAATTAAGATCGAGCCCCCTTACCGCAAACAGTCGGCTGTATTGTATCAATTTGACATATTCAATTTCAGCATTACCAAAAGTTAATCCATAGCCCAATGTGATATACCGCCTTGTTCGGTATTTGAATCCGATAGCAAAATCGGTAATTGATTCATTAAAGTGCCAGTAATGCCCTATCGAAAATTTTTGATGGTTCTTTGCATAGCCCAGACTTAGGAGATTCCCAATACTTACATTATAAATATTGGAAGGCCATTTGTTATCCGCAGGGTTAAGAACGCTGTAGGTTCGATCATTAAGGTACGAAACAGTGTACCTGGAGGAGGGGATTTGCCATTCCAAACCTAAGAGCAAGGAAGATCTTAGGTCTG
The DNA here is from genome assembly GCA_044350415.1 of Saprospiraceae bacterium. GTDB lineage: Bacteria > Bacteroidota > Bacteroidia > Chitinophagales > Saprospiraceae > M3007. Next base: position 8,743 of record JBILHQ010000088.1, read on the forward strand.
TAGCTTCTGGGAAGGTTGGCCATTCATAATCTGATGTATGAATCCGTGACCCTATGATATATTGAAGGCCCTTTTGCGCGCTGACAATGTTGAGTAGCAAGCAAGCGGTAATTGTTAGTAGATAGTTCATTAGCAGGGAATGTAATGTTGGCATCCCAATCGGGAAGAGCCCGACAGGGATGCCAATGCTGATTTTAAAGACCTGAAATTACAAACGAACTTTTAAAGTTTGTTGCCGTTGCAGAGCCACCTGCTGTAGTTGGGAAATAAGCTGCCCCAGGGCTTACTCCACAAAAGTTTACATTATACCATTCCCCAGGCCAACGCATATTGCCTTTAAAACTTACCCCTGAATTACATGCAGAGGTTATTGTCCAGGAACTGGCGTACCAGTCATACTCAAAAAAACCAAAAAAGTGACTGCTCCCGTCAAATCCGCCAGATACCATCGTGTTGGTATTACCTACAATTGTCATGTTTTTTACTTGGCTACATGTTATTTTTTTATAAAATATCTGATTGTTTTCTGATACTATTGCAAGGGGGCCTGTATTAAAGTTAACGTACCCGCCCTTAACCTCTGATTTCCCATTACTCTCATACCGATACGCTTCACCCATTATCTGAATACTTGCCATATTAACCGTTGTTGTACGATCTTGTGTTGCCTCTTCCATACCAGTTTCGGGAATTTGGTTATATTGTACTGCTCCTGCAGCCCCAGGACCTACAATAAATACGGCACGATCACCGCTGTTTGCTTCTGTTTCTCCTACTAATACTTCAGCATCGCCTTTCCATCCGGCTACATCATCGCAATCATTTACCTCCTGGCCGATAAGTACAGTGGCAGGTTGAGAAGCACTGTTAGTATTAGGGGTAGTAATATAATGAATTACCGGATCGAAAGTAGTGCCTGCGTACACTAATTTTTGTTGCAGGTAGGTGTTTGCATCCCATGAAGTGGTAGCGAGTAATGTACTGATCCCTGGTTCAACGCCTTTGGGATAAACGTTGTTGTTGGAAATTGATTCCTTGATTTTAGTATTCAAAAAACTACCAAATGTGGAGTTGTTTTGCGCTAATGTCAATAAGGACGGTGTTATTTTTTGACTACCGGAGCTCATTGCACTTACCATATACTGGCGCATAGCAGCATCTTTCGCTGCTTCTTTTACGGCATAAGCATAGTGGTAAAGAATCATGTTTGCCCGGTTGTTAGGCGTGTCATTAGGAGTTGTGATGGCCTCCAATACATTCCGCGGATTGCAATGCCCTTCATTACATTCAGCGCAATAATCATCACAGGATGGTGTCAAATACTGTGGCTCTTCTGAACCACGGCTGCTGGCTTCTTTGTCTTTCAACTGTTGTTCTTTTTCGCAACTGGTGATGAGCGACCCAGTAAGCAAAATCACAGCAAAAAGCAATAATAAATTGCCTGATTTAGTGCTGAAATTTGAAATTTGAAATTTGAAATTTGAAAACTTTTTCATTAGTAAAAATTAATTGGTGAAAAAATAAAGTGATTGGTAAAAATATTTTTGAGGACCGGTGCCAGATACGGCACTTTGTTGTTTCAGAAAATAAAATAGTAATTAGAGCATGTCTGCCAACCAAAGCAGAGGTGCATTTCAGATAGATACCACTACGCGGGAATAAAATAATTTACTTGAAATGACCCAATACATACTTCCGTTGCGACGAAAATATAGACGAGAAATCTGTCAAATAGCGGGCGAATTAATCAGTAGAAAGAAAACTAGGATTGCTCCAAAAGTAGAATGTTGCTTTTAAAAACATGGTCGACGGATTGTTTATGAAATTGATGAAGAGTCGATTAAAACATTAAGATGTTACAAATATATGGGAGTTGTTTCATACTGTCAAGGGTTTCCTGGATCATTAACAATTCTTACAGAGGCGTAGCGCATAAAGGTAGTCCTTTTTTATACCTGGCCAAAAGTAGATTTTTTTATGCGTTTTGGCTGAATATGATTTTTTATAAGCGGCCAAAAGCACCTGAAAAAAAAGCGGAAATACTTGCTCCGAGGCGCCAAATTTATTGAGCAGCCACAAAGACAAAAAGACTATTTTTTTGACCATGATCAGCACTTTTGGGGTAAAAGTGAATGAACATTTTTTGCGGGTTGCGCAGCATAAGTTGGAGATGGGGGTGTTATTTGAGCGGGTGTGAAGTTTGGAAGGGAGGCCAAAGATTTTGGGACAGTAGTTAAAAAATCTGGTTTTGTTATTACTTTAAACTTTTAAAGCATGTAATTAAAAAACTCTTACATTTGTAGGTAAAAATCTTAGAAAATATGCAAGTACAAGATATTGGATTTTGTCCCCATTGCGGAAATAATGCACCACAAGAATTAATGGGTAATTCATGTAGCCTCCACAATAAGGATGGTGCACACAACTATTTCATGACTCAATGTCTCACATGTATGGAAGCACTAATATACCGCCATATTGACTTCCTAAATTCGATCCCACAAATTTCACATGGAAATTTTAAACTTAACCAATATGAACTTGTATGGCCTCACCCAGGAAATCTTCATAAGTCTGTACCTGAATCTGTTCGTAAAATTTATAGTGAGGCAGCAGCAATTAAAAGTAGAGCACCAAATGCATTCGCTAACCAGATCAGGCGCTCACTTGAAGCTTTGTGCTTGGATCGCGGAGCAAACAAACGAATTTTAGCCCAAAACCTTCAAGAACTTGCGGCTCGTGGAGAAATTCCTCCAACACTTGCGGAGATGACTGATGTGCTTCGACAACTTGGCAATATTGGATCACATGCTGGAGAAGAAGAAATCGATTCCAATTATGTTGATGTGATTGATGATTTTTTCCGTGCGATAATCGAGTACGTTTATATAGCCCCTTTTAAGGTAAATGAATTCAAATCCCGATTAGAATATGTCCGAAAATTGAAATCCGGAGGAACATCTCATTAAACTATTTTCGTATTCCATAGTGTTCCCTTCATAGCAGTAGGTGTATGTCAAGAGGAGGTGGGTGTTTCTTAAAGCGCTTGGTTTTTTGCCACGCCGTAGTAAAGAGGCAGTAACGATTGAACGATTAATGACTCGGTCTAGGTACTAACTTAATGGCTCGTATATGCGGGAAAGGGCTCCCGCTTGATAAAGTCAGGTGGTTTTGACCTTCTTTCGCGTATACTCTTGGTAGAGATTGCCATTTTTGGTCTTTTTCATACCAACCGCCGGTGGTGGTGCCACACGCATTTATAGAAATAACAATATCGTTTAAGGATATTTTGATAGGCCTTGCATCCTGTGCTGCGTACTCAATGAATAGATCATATACACAACCGTCTTCTGATGGGAATGTATATTCAGCCATTTGAGATTGTGGACGACCGCCTGGAGCATTATTTAGAATGACACCAGCACCATAGGGATGTCCAACGCAACCGATGCCGCTTGAAGCAACTTAATCACATGCTTTAATAAAAATTTCATCCCCACAACCTAAAACTCTCAAAGAGGACTCTTGAGGTGTATAAGGGATAAAAGCCATACTAATTAGAAGAGTGGCAGAAGCAATAAGAGAAATTAGTTTCAAAGAGTTCTTTTTAAAAGTGTGAACACAAAGGTATATACTTTTGATCTTTAATACAAATTTTAATCAAGAACTCCCAAAACGGCAACAAACCCTCCATTTTTTCACACTCCAATTCGCACCTGACCTATCGATATTGAAAATAACTATACAACACCAGATTAGCCTTTCCTCCTTTGTAAGAAACCCGTATACAAAACCAAAGTTTACAAAATCAGATGTGACGCCGTTTTTTTACCACTTCAAGCATGGGAGAACGAATAATCCGCGAATTATGATGCAGCCTCTAAAATAACAACCTGCCGCTACCCTCACAGCGGCAACGCCGAATACCGCTCAATAAAGGCCTGCAACTCATCCACCAAATCCGGTGAACCGATGACAATCGTGCTGCGCTGGTGTAACTCTTTCGGGTCGAGATCGAGAATGCGTTTGAGGTGACTGTTCAGGGCTTTACCGCCTGCTTGTTCCACAATGAAAGAAAGTGGGTTGCATTCGTACAGCAGCCGCAGTTTTCCTTTCGGGTACTTGCGGGTGCTGGGGTACAGGAAAATGCCGCCCTGGATCAATATGCGGTGAATATCGCTCACCATACTGCCGATATACCGAAGGCTGTAGTTCTGGTCGCTGCAATGGTCGATATACCGCCGCATTTCCAGGTCGAACTTGGAGTAATATCCCTGGTTGACTGAATAAAATTTACCGGTGTTCGGGATGCGCATATTGCGGTGACTGAGGCAAAATTCACCAATCGAGGGGTCGAGTGTGAATCCGTTGACACCATTGCCAGTCGTGTAGACCAAAATGGTGGAGGTACCGTACAGCACATAACCCGCTGCGACCTGCCTGATGCCTGGCTGCAGGAAATCATCGATATTGGCGGGACCATCGGCGGGTGATTTGCGGCGGTAAATGGCAAAAATGGTACCCACCGAAACATTAACGTCGATATTAGACGAGCCATCGAGCGGATCAAACATCACCACATAGTGGCTTTGTTTGGAGCCTACGGGCGGAATCAATTCAATATCATCATTTTCCTCGGAGGCAATGGCGCAGCATTCGCCGGAATTCTGGAGGCATTCAATGAGTTTTTCATTCGCATATACATCGAGTTTTTGCTGGGTATCGCCGGAAGTATTGGCCATGTCACCAGCCGCGCCGGTAATATTGACCAAGCCTGCTTTGTTGACTTCGCGGTTGACAATTTTAGCGGCAACGCCAATGTCGCGCAGTAAGCCAGTGAGTTCGCCAGTGGCAAAATCAAAGTCCTTTTCCGAACGAATAATAAATTCATCAAGGGTAATAATACGATTGCCCGGAACCGTGGTGGTGGTTGCGGGCTTTTTTGTGGTGGTGGGCATAAATGAAGTGGCTACTAGGTTACTGTTTCTGCATCATCTTTCGGCTGTAATCGCGCTCTAAGCTATCCAGCAAAAGTTGATATGCAGGATCATCAGTAGGATTCAGGTAATTATTGGTCTTGTTTTTGCCGAAAACCTTGAGTTTTACGGTGGTATATCGCTTCGGATTGAGGCGCAGGTCCTGTTCGAGTAATGCCAGATGCCGGGTGGTGCGCAGCAGGTTGGTATACAATTCCTCATCAGTGAGCAATTTGCCGGCAGTTCCTTCGCCAGCGACGAGGTGTTGTGCAATAATATCTACTTTTCCGATGGTGGCTTGCGTTGCGTTGAGGGTGCTTTTGAGCGACGTCATGGCCACAATTACCGAATCCAGCGCGTTGGTGGCCGATTTGGCGGTGGCGTCTAATCCTGCATTTTTGAGTTGTGCGCTCACTGCGGCGAGATTGGCAATGGCATCAGAAATATCCTTATTGCTTTTCTGCAGGTTCTGTGTAATCCCTGCGGCATTGGCTGCAGTGGCAGCGATATTGTTGGTGCTGGCGTCCATTAACCGGTCGAGTTTGTGGGTAATGCTGGCAATACTAGTCAGCGACTCTTCGAGGGCTTTCACGGTTGGGCCCAGGCCATTGGGGTCGTTGGGGTTGGCGATGGTATCGAAAGCCATGCGTAATTTGGCGACATAAACATCCAGTTCTTTAGGGTCGCCGAGTAAACTTTGGGCGAGTGATCGGGTACTACCCTGCAAATAGTCGCCACTTTGAGCACAACCATCTCCCTCACAAGGGTGAGGAATGACTAAGTCAATGGCTTTACCCCCCATGAGGGTGAGGCCAATAATGGACGCCGTAGTTTCTTTGGGTATTTGCACATCTTTTTCTAAATTGATTACCGCGATCAGGGTTTTATCGTCTGCTTTGTCGACATAAATGTCTTTCACCATTCCTACTTGCAGACCATTAATAAATACAGGAGCAGACGGCCGCAACTGGTCTACATTCTGATAACGAACATAAAAAGTTTGAGAAGTGGTAAGCAGATTCACCCCTTTTAAAAACTTATATCCCCAAAATCCGGCTGCGAGGGCAAAGATGGCCAGGATTCCGACTTTGGTTTCGTTTCTAATTTTTAACATAAAATATTGATTTCGAGCGTTTTATTTTTTGATATGATCATCAGGAACTGTCCTTACTTTCCGGTTTTTGCAGTTTCAATACGGGCAGTTTTAAATCCCATATTTTTTAATTCCGGGAGCATTGTTTCTGCCTCTTCTTTATTGGTGAAAGGGCCGTAATAGTACCGGTATCCATTTTCGGACTTCACCTCTTTTACATTGGCCAGCAGCGCTAATCGTCCGGTGTTGCGGTCCAGCGGTCCGGGCCATGACAACAAGAGTATTTGAAATTGTGGCGTTGCGGTGATAATATTTTTAGGGGAAGCGGGGGGGGGCGTATTGATGGTTTGTTTTCGTGCAGCAGCCACAGGTTTGGCCTGGGTTGGTGAGGTATGTTGCGGTGGCGTGATGGTTGGTGATGTTTTTACTTGCGCCGGCGTTTCTTTTACAGGTTGTTTTACCGCCACAGGAGTCGCCTTCTTCACAGGTTTGACCTGCTTGTTCGCCATTTTACCTTCCATCTGGACTTTATAGGCTTTGAAGGCTTCAAAAATAGACTCCGCCATATCGTTTCGGCCTTCCTCAGAAGTCAGGTACTCATCTTCTTTTTTATTCGTCAGGTAGCCGGCTTCAACAAGAACGGCTGGCATCGCCGTTTCGCGCAATACCAGAAAGCCAGCCTGTTTTACACCGCGGTCGATGCGGTCTGCGACGGTGTTGGAAAAAACCTGTACCTGCTGCGCCAGCAAAATACTTTGTTCGAGATAAGAACTCTGCAACACACTGCCGATAATATGCGCTTCGGGGCTGTCGGGATCGTATCCTTCGTAATTTTTTTGGTAATTATCCTCTAAATAAATCGAAGCGTTTTCGCGTTTGGCAACCTCAAGATTATGGGCGGCTGTATGGAGGCCCATCACGTAAGTTTCGGTGCCATTGGTGGAGGATACCGACATGGCGTTACAATGGACACTGATAAACAGGTCGGCATTGTTTCGATTAGCGATGGCTGCGCGTTCATTGAGTTCGATAAATACATCCGTTTTGCGGGTATAAATAACCTCAATTTCGGGGAATTCAGCCTCTATTTTTTCGCCGAGCGCCAGCACAATTGCTAATGTATTGTGCTTTTCGTGGTTTTTTCCGACACCTGTGCACCCCGGGTCTTTACCTCCGTGGCCTGCGTCGAGTACAACCCGTTTAATTTTATAAGAAAAACAGGAGCGGATTTGATCAAACCCATCCACATTATAGTTAAAATTGCCCTCTAATGGAGCGGCAATGTTAAAATTTTGCAAAAAAAGCCACACAAAAAGCGTGAGCGACGTTTGTAAACCGGACTTTTGCGGCATAATCCAAAAATTTGGTGGTGCAAATATCGTTATTTTCTCCAATGACGTGGTAATTCAATTGATAAAGCCACGAAAACAACGCATGAATCTTAACTTACGATACTTTTTAAGACATATTTTTTACTGTTTGACGGCAATGCTGCTCTCGGTAACAGCAGTCAATGCACAAATCCCGCCGTCGGTGAGGCTGTCCATCGACACCGTCCCCCCTTCAGCAGCTTCTACCACCCTTACGCCGGGGCTGGCGCTCGATACTTTGCCGCCTGCTGCAGCATCAGCCACCAGTCCGGCTACTGCTGATGTGGCCGTGGTGGATCTTTCTAAGGTTAAATTAGCAGATGGCGGGCTCACGGAAACCATCGACTATGCTGCAAAAGATTCCATGTGGTTCGATGCAGCCAATAAACAGGTTCATTTGTATGGAGGAGCGAGTGTAAAATACACCACGCTGGAAATCAAAGCGGGTTATATCCTGATTGATTATACCAAAAATGAATTGACAGCGGAGATGTTTCCCGACAGTTCGGGAAAGATGGCGGGACAGCCCAATTTCAAAGATAAAGAACAAGCATTTACCGCCAATAAGTTGCGGTACAATTTTAAAAGCAAAAAGGGGATTATTTACGAAGCGCGCACGAGGCAAGAAGACTTATTCGTACTGGGTGAAAAAGCCAAATTTATTGGTGCTGCTGACGGGGATACCCTTACCAAAAATACAATTTACAACCAGGATGCTATTATCACTACCTGTGACGCACCGCATCCTCACTTTGGTATACACACCAAAAAGCTGAAAGTAATTCCTGATAAATTAGTGGTGACGGGTTTTTCGGATCTGGAGATAGCAGGTATTCCTACGCCGTTTATCCTTCCTTTTGGCTTTTATCCGATTACCAAAACCCGAAAAGCGGGGGTTATCATTCCGCAGGATTTCAACTTTGCGGAAACAGAAGGTCTGGGCTTGCAGGATTTTGGCTGGTACCAACCAATCAACGATCACATGGATGCTAAGTTGTTGTTCAACGCTTATGTCAATGGTACATTTGGTGTGGCGGGAACAATGAACTACAATAACAAGTACCACAATTCCGGCAATTTTATGATCCGCTACAACAGGCGTGCGAGTGAAAATGAGAAAGCGCAGAAAGTCTATAAAAAATCATTTACGCTGCGGATCGACCACCGGCAGGATGCTAATGCACATCCGACCCGTAAATTTGGCGGTTCGGTCAATATCGAAACCAACCGGGATCAGAAGCGCAACCAAAATGATTTTGCCAGCGTTTACCGCAACCAGCTCAATTCTAACCTGACCTATAGCCAGATCTTCCCTGGCAAGCCGTATCAGTTCAACCTGGCTTTTACCCACAACCAGAATACCCAAACCCGGAAAATGAATATTACGCTGCCAGAGGCGACTTTTACGCTGCAACGTATTTACCCGTTTAAAAAAGAAAAGCGCGTTGGTAAGGAACAGTGGTACGAAAAAATTACTCTGACTTATAATGGCCAAATGCGGAATGCATTCCAGGATGTGACGGATACCACCTTGTTTACCCGCCAGACGCTCCTGAATGCCAAATCTGGTATTCAGCACAGGGCTTCCACCGATTTTAATTTTAAACTTTTTAAATACATCAATATCACACCTAACGTCAACTACGATGAAAGCTGGTATCCATACAAAGTGACCCGGGAGTTTGATCCAACACCCACTTTTGTATATGATTCTATTTTTCAGGAAGGTGTTTTTGTCGATCGGGTGGTCGACAGTTCTGCCACCAAATGGGGGCGTGATACCCTTATCCGGGACTATGGGTTCAATGCTTACCGGAACTACAATGCGGGGGTGAGTGCAGGTACTTCTGTGTTTGGAACGCTGCAGTTCAAACAGGGATGGCTCCGTGGTATCCGCCACAAGATTTCGCCCAGCGTCAGTATGGGATTTGGGCCCGACTACTCCAAAGACCATAGAATATTCCGGGAAGTGGAAACATCCTCGCGGCCTGGTTACGGCAAAAAACGACAATACAGTATTTTTGATGAAGGGATTTATGGCAAACCATCCGCTTCTCCCAAGAGTTTAGTCTTGAGTTATAGTTTGCTCAATGTACTGGAAATCAAGCACTTTTCAAAAAGCGATACGACAGGTCGCGGCAGAAAAATGAAAATTTTTGATAACCTGAATTTCTCAGGTACCCACAATTTTTCAGCCGACAGCCTGCGCTGGAGTACCGTGGGAACCAATGGCGTGTTCAGGTTGCTCAAAGGGCTGACTACCCTCAATTGGCGCGTGAGCTTTGATCCCTATTTGCGGAATGAAAACGGTATTCGGGTCAATCGATATATGCTTCAGGAGAGAGGACGACTGGTTCGGCTGGATCAGTTTGGCCTCAACCTGAATACCAATTTTTCGGTTGATAAAATAAGAAGTATGATCGAAAACTGGGGATCAGAAGACAATGAACCAGGCAAAAGCAACACGGTCAAAAAAAAGGCCACATCTCCCGATGATTTTGCAGGCTGGTTCAATAATTTTAGTTTCAGCCACTATATTTCCTATGAACGGCAATACGTTTCGGGTACCAACCGCGATACTTTCCTGATCGGTCAGCACAATCTTTCTGTGCGCGGCAATATTCCGATTTCTGCCAAGTGGGCGGTGAATATCAGCAACATTTCTTATGATTTTAAGGCCGGCCAATTTGTTTATCCCGACTTGGGTATTACCCGCGACCTCCACTGCTGGCAAATGCAACTGAGCTGGCAGCCCACAAGGGGCACTTATTCCTTTACAATCCAGGCTAAGCCGGGTACCTTTCAGTTCCTCAAAGTACCGTACCGACAAAATAACTACGATTCAACAGGCGGGTTTTAATAGTGTTTAGTGGTGAGTGGGCCAACCCACTCACCACTAAACACTAACCACTCACTACTGTTAATGTTGCTACGCTCTTCAATTTTTAACGTGGTATATCTTTTTTTCTCCTTTCAGGATGGTGAGCACGTCCTGGAGGACCGTGACATAATTATTGCTAGCCGTGTTCCATGTCCAATAAATGGACAATGGATCGTTGGCGATCGTTGGAATTTCAATCGTTCGTTTTTCAAGAGCGGTTAATACCAATGGAGATTCAAAAGGCAGTTCATGTTGAAATCCCCCTGATTCAATTTCAAAAATGTTGCTTTGCAAGCGGAAAGAAAGAGTGTCATTGGTAGCCAAATGGTTCTCTATTTCCAGGCTGATAGTGGCATCGAATGGCTGCATTTTCATAGTAAATGTGTTATCAGCCCCTTTTACAAAGGGTATCCCGTTCAAAGATTTGAAAATATATCCAGGTTTTCTATAACTTATCCAGGTGGGGGTCTCGCCATTTAAAAATTTCAATTCTATTTTTCCCTGGCTGTTGGATGTTCCTTCTATACTGTATTGAACACTATTTTGACCATACAAAGAATAGGATAAAGAATAGGACACTTCGGGTAATGGCGCGTCGGTAAAAGTGTCCTCCAGTGTAATGCTAATATTGGTGCGTACTTCCTCGTCTGGATTTTTTTTACAGGAGGCCAGTGCCGCTAAAAGGAGGATACTCCAAAAATACGGATGAATAGTTGTCATAATTAATTAATTTATGTGTAAAAAAATAAGTTTTCAAAACTGCTGGTAATTTACTGCGACGAATATAGTTTAGCAACGTTCAAAACGAAAAAAAAGCGTGCTCTTTGTCCGAATCCGAGCACAATTGTCCGTAAATGAACTGGATATTGGGAGTTTTTTTTCGTAGACTATTGATAATTAACGCTTTAGGTAATAGTTGACAAAATTGCAGTTGTTTAATCAAAATAACTGAGCTATACTGCGTATTTACCTGAAAATTGCTTTGCGCAATCTATATAAACAAAAAATCAATACCTTCATCAACCTTCCTGGATTGACATTGGGAATTACGGGCTGTATGGCGATCTAAGTTCTTATCATATTTTAACTTTCCTTTTTAACCAGGCTCTTACGGGCTCATCGTACCATTTCAGGGCTGCCCAGGCGATAGCTATAGCGGAAAAATAAACGAACAGACTGACGGGATAAGCTTCGCTCAACGGTATTTTATGGTCGTTTACCCAAGCGGTATAGGTGTATACCAGCGGGTAATGGCTGATATACAACGGATAAGAAATATCGCCAAAGAACTTACAGGCGCGCTTGGTGAATGGGTGGGTGACAGTGCCACTGGCTCCCAGGAAAACGATCAATGGAAAGACAAAAATAATGCAAAGTGCATCATAAAGGCCGTTCATCCACAAGTGCTCGCCGCCGCCGATGCGTGGAATAGCCAACACGGCCGTAATCAACAGGCTGCACCACAGAAAGGCATTATTGACCGGTGTCATTTTCCCAATTCGAAAAAGCAGTAGTCCTGCAAAAAACGGGTACATCACCCGCGCAAGCCCAACGTGCAACTGGGTAGACTCAAGTGACCAGCCACCGATCACATCACCGTTGGTACTTGTTACCCCGAGGTGAATCAGTGCTACTGCTGATAAAAACACCAGTACTCCCAGTGCTGCTTTTGACCATTTCCTAATGCCTAATGCATATAAAATATTAGCCACATATTCAAAAAACAACGACCAGGCCGGGCCATTTAGCGGGTAGGTTTCATACCAGCCCCGAATATCCATTGATGGTGGAATCGGCAGCATAGTAAAGCCTATCAGCATGACAATCAACATCTTCCATACCGGCACTGTAGCGATCATCGGCCAGAATGCCGAATCCTGGAAATAAAAAAAGATAGCGCCTATAATGGCACCCAAAATCACGAGCGGTTGCAGCCGTACCAGCCGGCGTTTGAAAAAATCGCCGATCGACATACTATTCCAGCGGTCATCGTAAGCATACCCGATGACAAACCCGGAGAGCAAAAAGAAAAAGTCGACCGCCAGGTATCCGTGGTTAATAATCTGGTCGAGATGGCTGGTGGAGTGGGTCTCCAAAATATGGAAAGCCACCACTATTACCGATGCCACACCGCGTAAACCATCGAGAATAAGGTAATGTGGTTTGGCTGTTAATGAATTTGCCTGCATGGAAAAGTAAGTTCGTGTTGTTTCGTATTGCGCAAATATTGTCAGAAAAGTTGAATTATCTGTTTTAAATTATTCATAATCGGCTGCCTGTCGAAACAAGGTAATTGATAACGACTATTTAAAAGTATGTCTGAATTTGTACACTTTTGTCCGGATCAGTATATGTAAGGTGGTGATTATTTTCTATTGTTACGTATTTTTTACGTTGATCACATAGTTTTTTTACATAGATCACATAGGCTCGAGATCTCGTCAGGCTCTAAAAGTATGAATCAAAGCATATTTATTTTTGCCTCTGACGGTTCTATGAAGTATAAACCACAAAAAATGAATAAGTTTACGCCCAGTTCGGGGCCCTGGACTTTTTCTGGTAAAAACAGATTGAAAATAACATTCACCAAAGGTGAAAATCATCGGCACCAGACCCATTATCTGGGTGCCCGCAAGATGACATTAATGGAAGAAAAACACGACTAATTTCATGATCCACTTTATTGGCCATCTTCACTTACTGCTGCTTCACCTGCCCATAGGTATCTTGCTTCTGTCGGCAGCATTGGCTTTATGGTCACAATGGAAAAACACAACGGTTTACCGGCAGGCCATTGAGCAAACAGTCCGGTTAGGTGCCATCTCCGCGGTGCTTGCTGCCAGTTGTGGCTGGGTACTGGCAGGTCAGGGCGATTATCCGGATGACGCCTTACAATGGCACAGGTGGTCAGGTACGTTAGCGGCTGTGCTGGCATTGTCGGCGTGGTGGATGCAATACTCAAAATGGTATTTTCAGGTCATTTATTTGACGGCAATCACGATCATTGTGGCCGGGCATTTCGGTGGTACCATTACCCACAATGATACCTTTCAACTCTTTGGCGTATGCTCCCCATCTGATATGGATAGGCGGTAGTTACTCTTTGTACTTATATACTAGCACATCAATATTTCCATTTGTTTCATTTTTTACAGAATAATGTATGAATAAAACAGCATCGCGTGAGGAGAGTGATACTAGTGCAAGAATAAAAATAATTGTGTTTTTCCTGTTGAACCAAATCGGAACTTTATTCGCACCCAATCTTGCCTACTACAAAACATCGCTGTATGGTTTAAATAACCGCATTAGTATAGACCCATGTACTCCGGTAAACGTTCCATGCAAAGTACAATAACTAAAAAAAAGCGCAGACAAAATACCTAAGGTATTTCATCTGCGCCTTGCATATCATCCGGCAAAGTACCGAAACTACTTCACCTGTATCATCTGCTTCACCCCACTATGCGTAGTGGTTTCCACTTTGTAATACAAGTTACCTACTGTTTCCACCAACTTCCGGTCAATGCTAAAGAAGTTATATCCTTTCGCAAAATCTCCTTTCGCGGTGTACAGTGTCCGGCCTGTTACATCA
>JBILHQ010000089.1:0-22640 GCA_044350415.1 Saprospiraceae bacterium
TATTGTTTAAAATGATCCTGTGGGAAATCAACCAGGTATCAGATTGTCCAGATCTCACCACCGCCTATTTTGCTGAAAAACTGGCCCGTATCAGCCGGTATTTCGATATGCTGTCCAATTCATTCGATATCATGGGCGATGGCATGGAGGCCGAACAATACCTGAAATTCCGGAACACGCTCACGCCCGCCAGCGGCTTTCAAAGTGCCCAATACCGCCAAATTGAATTTTGTTCCACCGACCTGATTAACCTGATTGATTATCGCTTTCGGGCCACCATTGACAGAAATACGCCTTACGAACACGCTTATGAGCATTTGTACTGGCAGGCTGCAGGAAAAAATCATGAAACCGGTGAAAAAAATACGCTGATCCAATTGTTCGAAGGGCGTTATAAAGCCGAATTTATCCGCACCATGGAGGCTTATAACCAAAAAAATCTATGGGCCCGTTTCCGGCAACTGCCCACCGAAGACCGCCAAAACCCCGACTTGGTCAAGGCTATGCGCCATTACGACCATACGGTCAATATTTCCTGGGTGATGGCGCATTACCGCGCCGCTGGAAAGTACCTCGAAAGTAAAGGTCAAACCGCCGAAGCAACGGGCGGCAGCGACTGGAAAAAATACATGCTCCCGCAATACCAGCGCAGGATCTTTTTCCCGGAATTGTGGAGCCGGGAAGAATTGGATAATTGGGGCAAAGAATAGGAACTTTATCCCCCCAAATGGCAAATCTCATGCGGTATCTCCTTTTATTCCTCTTGTTGTGTGCATCCAACCTGCATGCGCAAGAGCGAAACTTAGATTTTTACGTCAGGACTGCCTTGCAGAACGCCCCGGTTTTTCGGGATTTGCGCAACCAGGCGGCGCTCAACCGGCAGGATAGCCTGTTGATCCGGGCCGCATTGCGTCCACAGGTGATGTCGGGCAGCGCAGCGACCTTTGCGCCCAACGTTCAGGGCTTCGGTTATGACCCGGCACAGAGCAACGGCGGTTTTTTTAATGCGCTGGTCAGCGTAAGTAAGCCCGTATTTGTGCCCAAACAGAACCTGGAGGCCCAGTTCCGCGCCCTGACTGTCCAAAATGAAAGCCTCCGGAATAATGCCCATTTATCCGAACAAGACCTTCGACGGAGTGTGGGCACGCAATATATCAGTGCTTATGGCGTGGAACAGCAACTGGCTTTTAACCGGGAAACACTCGAACTGCTGCGCAGAGAAGATGTTATTTTTAAACACCTTACGGAACAAAATATTTATCGCCAATCGGATTACCTGACTTTTCTGATTACGCTCCGCCAACAGGAAACGACCGTACTTCAACTCGATATACAGTACCAAAATGAAGTGGCCGCACTCAATTATTTATGTGGGCTGATGGATACATCTAAGGTGGTTTTGCCCGATCCGGCACTGGTGATGCCGGTTTTGCCTGCTGTTGAAAATACGGTTTTTTACCAGCAATATACGATTGACAGCCTGCAAATAAAGGCCAATGACCAATTAATAGATATTCCATACCGTCCGGTGATCAGTGTGTTTGGCGATGCGGGCTTTAATTCGTCTTTCCTGAGTCAGGGCTGGAAAAACCTAGGATTCAGCGTTGGCGTGAGTGCCACTATGCTGCTTTACGATGGCGATCAGCAACGCCTGCAACACGAAAAAACTGCCCTGCTCGAAAATACCAGGACAGGTTACCGGGATTTTTTCCTGCAGCAATACCAGCAGGAAATTGCGCAGGCCAGGCAACAACTTGTCCTGCTCCAACAACTCGATGCTTCGGTGCAGGCGCAAATGCCTACTGCACGCCTCCTGGTGGAAGCCAATGGCCGCCTGCTGCGTACGGGCGATGCCCGCGTAATCGATTATCTTGTGGCGATCAGTAACCTGATGAATATTCAAAATCAACTAACCCAGAACCAGATCAACCGGCTGCAAATCCTCAATCAACTTCATTTCAGACAATGACTTTTTTTAGATCAAAATGCTGTTTATTCGTGGTGTTTCTGGCTGGTTGCCAAGGCAATACGCCTGTTCCACAAGAACTGCCGCCGACGCTCCCCGGAACACCGGTAACTGTTACCCAAGTCGAAATCAGCGCCTTGAGGGAAGTCGAAATATTGAATGCAACCGCCACTTTTATGCAAAAAAGCGTGGTGAAAGCCAATACGAACGGTTATTTAGGGGCGGGAAATATTCACCTCGGTCAGTTTGTAAAAGCGGGCCAACTTTTGTATACCCTTCAAAATAAAGAGACCCATGCCCTTGGTAATTTGGTGGAAAAGGTGGATTCTAATTTTCATCTCCAATCGCTCATTGATATCCGTGCCAACCAGACTGGTTTCATCACGCAGCTCGACCGGCAGCCGGGGGAGTATGTACAGGATGGAGAGCAATTGGCCGTAATTAGTGATGCGCGTAGTTTTGCTTTTGTACTGGATTTGCCTTTCGAATTGCGCCAGTATCTCCCGCTCAACCGCACGGTCGAACTGGTATTACCCGACAGTACCCACCTGCGCGCCACGGTAGAATCGGCCATGCCCACCGTTGATCCTGTTTCTCAAACACAACGATTTGTACTCAAGGTACCAACAGCCGGCGGCGGGCGCAGTATTCCTGAAAATCTGATTGTCAGCGTTTTATGGGTCAAATCGATCAAACCGCAAGCAGTTTCTTTGCCTGAATCAGCCGTCCTGACCGATGAAATGCAACGCGAATGGTGGATCATGCAACTAACCGATGACAGCACGGCGGTCAAAGTCCCTATTCGGAAAGGGATGGAATCGGGCGACCGAGTGGAAATTATATCGCCGGTTTTAAACAGGAATGCACGGATACTTTCGAGTGGCAATTTCGGATTGCCTGACACCGCACACGTATTGATTACACCTGAATAGGAAATGTTCAATGCCCAATCCTAAAGTGGTTGATGGCCAATTTTCAATTTTCATATAAAAACAACAACATGGCCACCGAATCTATCCGCTCTTTCTTTTTCAATTACCGCAGCCCCATTGCAGTGCTCACTGTACTGTTGGTATGCGGCGGGTTTTTCGCGTACAGCCACCTGCAAACAGCCCTTTTTCCCGAAATAACTTTCCCTAAAATAAAAATCATCGTCGACGCCGGACAACAACCAGTCGATAAGATGATGATTACGGTGACCAAACCGATCGAAGATGCAGTAAAGCAAGTGCCCGACCTGAAAGTCCTGCGCAGTACCACCAGCCGGGGCAGTTGCGAACTTTCAGCATTCATGGACTGGAATGCGGATATCGACCTTGCCAAACAGCGCATTGAAAGTAAACTCAACCAGGCACGTCCCAATCTGCCGCCAGACCTCCAAGTGACGGTGGAAAAAATGAATCCTTCCATTCTGCCCGTCATGGGCTATACCCTCGCCAGTAAACAACGCAGTCCGGTCGAACTCAAACAACTCGCCCTGTTTACCATCAAACCCTTTCTTTCACAGGTAGACGGCGTGAGTGAGGTGCGGGTAATTGGAGGGAAAATCAAAGAATATTGGCTCTTGCTGGATATTCCTAAAATGAGCGCGTTGGGTATCACGCCCGATCAAATCAGTACCATACTCTCCCAAACCAATTTTGTACAAAGTAACGGCTACCTGAGCGACTACCGATATCTCTACCTCACGCTCACCGATGCCGTGGTAGACAAAATGGACGAACTCCAAAACCTGATCGTCAGTAATGATGGCAAACGCATTACCCACTTGCAGGATATTGCCGCTGTGCAAATCCAGGAAGCCAAAGAGTATGTAAAAATAAACGCCAACGGCCAGGATGGTATCCTGCTCGCCATTGTCAAGCAGCCCAATGCCAATCTCGTGGCACTTTCCGACAGTATGGCGCACAAAGTGGCCGAATTGCGCGCTATTCTGCCAGCCGATGTGCAGGTGCTGCCTTTTTATGTGCAGGCCGATTTTGTGAAGGAGGCGGTGAAAAGCGTCACGGATAGTCTTTGGGTCGGGCTTTTATTGGCCATTTTTGTAGCTGTATTGTTTCTGCGGTCGGTAAAAGCCAGTGCTACTTTATGGGTGGTGGTTCCTGTTACCCTCGCATGTACTCTGCTGGTGATGTACGTGCTCGGGGAGACCCTCAATATCATGACGCTCGGTGCCATTGCCGCAGCCATCGGCCTGATCATCGACGATGCAATAGTGGTCGTTGAGCAAATACACCGCACCCAGGAAGAGCATCCCGGCGACCCGGTGCCGGAATTGGTGCAAAAAGCGGTGCGCTACTTGTTGCCAGCCATGATTGGATCGTCCATCAGTACGATGGTTATCTTTTTGCCTTTTGTACTGATGAGCGGCGTGGCCGGAGCTTATTTTAAGGTGATGACCAATACTATGATGGTGGCATTGGCCTGTTCGTTTTTCGTTACCTGGCTGGTATTGCCCGTGGTGTACCTCCTGTTGTCAAGAAAAAATAATACTACTAAAATACCTGTTTCAACCGTGGAACCCGAACGAAACTGGGTTGCTTTTTTTATCCGGCGGCCCTGGATCAGTGCTGTGTTTACTGTGTTATTGTGCTGCCTGATTGCCTGGATATTTCCAAAATTGGAGACGGGCTTCTTGCCGGATATGGACGAAGGCAGTATTGTTTTAGACTATAATTCTCCTCCGGGCACCTCCCTGGACGAGACCGACCGGATGCTGCGCGAAGTTGAAAAAATCATCGTCAATATTCCTGAAGTAACGACTTACAGCCGCCGAACCGGTACACAAATGGGCTTTTTTATCACCGAACCCAATCGTGGTGATTACCTGATTCAACTCAAAAAAGATCGTTCCAGATCGACCGAAGACGTTATTGCTGATATCCGTGATAGGGTAGAATCCACCCAACCTGCATTAACGATTGATTTCGGACAGGTGATTGGCGACATGCTGGGCGATTTGATGGCCTCCGTGCAGCCCGTCGAAGTGAAAATATTTGGTGCAGACAGAGCGCAATTGCAGACCCTTTCCCAAAGAGTCGCCGCTCTGGTTACCACTGTTCCGGGTACCGCCGATGTATTTGATGGCATTGTTATCGCCGGTCCTTCTGTCAATGTGGAACCGGTATTTACCCAACTGGCGCAGTACGGGATTACGCCCGCCAATTTGCAGTACCAGGTTCAAACTGCGCTCGAAGGCAATGTAGTGGGACAGGTTTTTGAAAAACAACAATTGGTCAATATTCGCTTGCAATACCCCGGCAGCCGCACTCTTAGCGTCGATGAACTGCGCAATCTCCCCATTTTTATGCCCAATGGCAAACGAGTATCGTTGGCGGAGTTGGCCACGGTGAGTGTTCATGCGGGCGATGCAGAAGTGGAACGCGAAAATCTGCAACCACTGGGCGTGGTCAGTGCCCGGCTGGACAACCGCGATCTGGGCAGTGCAATGAAGGATATTCGCAAGGTATTAGCCGATAGCCTGCGTTTACCCACCGGGTACCATATTCAGTACGGTGGTGCCTATGCCGAGCAACAACAATCCTTCCGGGAATTGCTGCTTATTCTATTGACTGCCAGTCTGTTGGTATTCGGAGTGATGCTGTTTTTATTCCGGGGATTCGGCACAGCGTTTCTGATTTTATTGGTGGCGGTGCTGGGTATTTCAGGTAGTTATGCCGCGTTGTACCTTACGCATACCCCATTAAACGTGGGCAGTTACACCGGACTGATTATGATAGTAGGGATCATCGGCGAAAATGCGATTTTTACCGTACTCCAATTTCGGGATAATTTAACCACCCGGGGAGTAGAGGATGCCCTCTCTTATGCGATTTCCACGCGACTGCGCCCCAAGCTGATGACCGCTTTAGGGGCGATCATTGCCCTTATGCCATTGGCTTTAGGCATAGGCACCGGGGCACAACTTCACCAGCCATTGGCCATTGCAGTCATTGGCGGTTTTCTGGTAGCGTTGCCATTGTTACTCATTGTGTTGCCTTCGGGGTTGCGGGTGATGAATGGCGGGCGTTGGCGGGTAGAAAACACGAAAAAGAACATTCTATAACCTCTCCAACTATGCCCGCTTTAAGCACTATCAACGCATTAGATACACTCATTAAAGCGACCAATCAAAACCGTGTACCCGAACTTTTAGGTGTTGGGTAATGAATTCCTGGGAATCATGCACATATTAGCTGGCTTGCCGTTACTGTTTCTTGCCGGTCTTGGGTGATCCATGAATGATGAGGTTCATATAGACGCCTTCGCAAAGAAACGCCGCTTCGTCCCTTCTACAATAAAACTGTACAGCACTGCTATCCCTATCATAAAACCCAGTAGTGCCAAAGGCAATGGCTCCAACCCAACACGCTTCCCAAGTGGCAGATAAGGCAACAGTAATGTGCCCGCTACGGTGGCAATGCTGGTCCATAATAACCAGGGTGAAGGGCGGCTTTTGAGGGCTGGCCGCACCGTCCGGATAATCAACAATACCATGATCTCTGTCAGCACGGATTCTGTGAACCATCCCGTCTGAAAAGTGGTTTCGTTGGCTTTGAACAGGAATATTAAACACCCAAAAGTCAGGTAATCGAACAAGGAACTTTGGATGCCAAATACCACCATAAACCGCCGGATCAGTGCGATATCCCAATGCTTAGGGCGGGCAAGTTGCTCTTCATCGACATGATCGGAGGCTATCGTAAGGGCTGGGATATCAGAAAGGAAATTCAGTAGCAGGATTTGGGCGGGTAACAACGGAAGCCAGGGCAAAAACAGGGATATACCAGCCAGACTGAACATATTGCCGAAGTTGGCGCTGGTGGTGATGAAAATATATTTCAAGGTATTGACATAAGTTTTCCGGCCGTCAATGATACCTTTCTGTAAAACTTCGAGGTTTTTTTCCATCAAAACGATATCTGCTGCTTCTTTAGCCACATCCACCGCCGAATCGACCGAAATGCCCACATCTGCGGCCTGAAGTGCCGGAGCATCGTTGATGCCGTCACCAAGGTATCCCACTACATTTCCGCCGGTGCGCATGGCGCGGATAAGGCGTTCTTTTTGTTGGGGCTCCACTTCCGCAAAAAGATTGACGGCCAGTGCTTTACGGGAAAGTGCGGCATCACCCAATGCGTTAATGTCGCGCCCAGTTAAAAGGTTATGGTGGTCAATGCCAACTTGTTGAGCGAGGTGTGCTGCGGCAAGATGATTGTCGCCAGTGATAATTTTCAACGTGATGCCCAGGCTTTCCAGGCTGCGCAACGCCTCAGAAACGTTGGCTTTGGGGGGGTCTTCGAGTAATAAAAAGCCGAGGAAAATCATGTCTTTTTCGTCGTCTTTATTAATTACCGGGTCGCCCGTCACATTTTTCCAGGCCACCCCGATAGCGCGAAATCCATTCGCACTTTGTGTTTCAAACTCCTGCATGATGCCTGCCTGTACACTTACAATGTGTACAATGTCTCCGCCTGATTTTTCGGCGCGGTCACAAACTGCCAATATCTCCGAGAGGGCACCTTTGGTAATCATCAGGTCCTCTTTCCCATCGTTGACTACTATACTGAGCCTTTTTCGTAAGAAATCATAAGGCACTTCGTCCTTTTTTAAATATGGACCCACTTCCATTCCCGGTATCTGCCGGATGGCCGTGTCGAGCGGATTGGTAAAGCCCGTCTCAAAGAACGCGTTGAGCCATGCATACAGGCGCACCCGGTCGCTGTGCTGCCCTTCGAAGCCGAGTGTCGCAGCTACCTTGGCCTCCCCTGAAGTCAGGGTACCGGTTTTGTCCGAACAGAGGATGCTGATCGCTCCGAGATTCTGTATGGCATCGAGTTTTTTGACGATCACTTTGTCTTTTGCCATGCGCATGGCCCCCACAGAAAGGGTCGTCACCATGATGGCGGGCAATAATTCTGGTGCCAACCCAACGGCTAATGCAATAGAAAACAGGATGCTGGCAGCAATCGGTTTCCCTAAAAAAAGATTAAAAATGAGGATCCCTGCCGACAGCACAAAAGTCATGCGCAACAGCAAGTAACCAAATTTCCGAATGCCGGACTGAAAGGAGGTTTCTGGTTCGTTTTTTGCCATTTGGGCAGCAATTTTGCCAAATTCCGTTGCCGCACCAGTTTGTACCACTACCGCTTTTCCGGAACCACTCATCACACTGGAGCCCTCAAAAAGGGCGTTTTTTCGCGCTGCCAGCGGCGCGTCTTCCTCCGAAATGCCCGGCTCTTTTTCAACAGGATATGATTCGCCGGTGAGGGCGGACTCGTTGGTGTAAAGATCGGTGCCTTCCAGCAGCAGGCAATCGCCAGGAATCACATCGCCTGCTGAAAGGATTAACAGGTCACCGGGAACAATGGTTTCTTTGGACACTTTCCGGGGTATCCCATCACGCAGTACCATGCAGTTGATATGCATCATTGCGCGGAGTTTTTCCACTGCTTTTCCGGCCCGGTATTCCTGCCAAAAACTAATGATGCCTGTGAGAAACAGAATCGATATCAGGATAATGGAATTGCCCCAATCGCTCATGGCTGCCGACATGATCGCCGCAAATACCAACAATAACACCAACGGTGAGGTGAATTGCCGGATGAATAAGTGCATCGTTTGAAGCCATTCAGCTGGATGTTTTTCCTCTTTTCTCCTTAACAGGAGTCTCCGGATTGCTTGTTTTTTGCTCAACCCTTTTTCGGAGGAGTCAAGGTGTTTTAATACGTCTTTGGGCAGCTGATGCCAGAATGAGGTGGCCATGATGTAGAATAATTAGAAAATTAGGCGTGGGACACTGTTCTCCTGTGAAATATTATTTATTTTTTTATAATAATTTCGGATCCCTACCGCAAAACACAGTATTATGATAACGGCCCCCCAGCAATGGCTGAAGAAAAAAGTAAGGTATCCTCCTCATTTGAACAAGTATCCATACAATAAGTCCTGTACCGCTCACCAATGCCAGTGTTCAGGTCCATTCCGTACCATGTATTGGATTGATCCGGTCTAAAAAAACTATGCCAGGTCTCTTCCACAAGGAGAACCAGGCGACAAGGGGCAAAGTCCCCACAAATACGGTTAATAAAATACCGGGAAAGTGCAAAGAGGTGAGGCACTGAGATCCTGTTCATATTTTGAACCATGATACATTCATTTTATTAATAGGCGTATTGAAATCCTGCCGTAAAATGGTCGCTTTACAGCAGTATAGACAATGACCAGTATCAGCAGGATAAATGATTTGTCCTTGTTGCTTCCAATGAAAGCCGGGTGGCCCCCCCATTTTTTATCTTCTTTGCCAGATCCTGAAAATAACCAGAATCATTGACCTGAGTAACTCAGGTCAATGTTATTGGCAAATCCAAGTAATTAACTTTGAAAAAAATATAAATCATGGCACAACAATTGTTTTCTCGCTTTTCCCGACTGCTGGTTGGTTGTATTGCATTATTTTCAATGTACTCTGTATCTGCCCAATGGTCTGTTGCTCATCTCTCTGAAAAACGCGAACAGGCTTTCCCATTAGTAGTGGGCCATAAAGTATTGTTTATTGGAGGAGAGGGGAGTAGTGGCTACAGCAAAACTGTAGATATCTATGATGATAGTACCGGTATGTGGACCGTCGCCCAGTTAACCAAGCCAAGCGGTCTGTTTATTACGCCCCCGGCCATTGCCACTGGACACACGGCATTAATCCTCTCTCTGGATGAGCAGGAGTCTAAAGTAGTTCATATTTACGATGCTGATAACGATTCCTGGGCGGTTGATAATCTTTCAACAGAACGGTCGGGAATTGCAGTGGGCAGTGTAGGGAATTTGGCTTTTTTTGCAGGTGGATACAACGGACAAACTCATTCAACAAGGGTTGATATTTATAATTCGACCACCAAAGTATGGAGCACCGCTGAAATGTCGGAAGCACGGTCGTATGCTTCTGTAGGAACCTTGGGTAAGAAGATATTTATCGCAGGTGGCGTCTTAACCAATACAGTTGCAAGTAAAACGGTGGATATTTTCGACACTGAGACAGGCATTTGGACCGCAGCGTTGCTGGGAACGGGCAGGGGTATGATGAGTGTCGTGCCTGCAGGCAATAAATTGATCTTTGCAGGTGGAGGTGTACTGGATTTTTACTTTTTCAATGCAATTGATATTTATGATGGTGATACTGATTCCTGGTCGACAGCGACATTGAATCAGTCCACTTATTTCAGCACCCTTAGAGGTGTAGCATCCAATGGGAAAGCTTTTTTTGCAGGAGGGCTTAATCCTTCCACTGCTTTAGATATTTTCGATGCAGCCACTAATACCTGGGAATTGCGGACAACGCCAACCGCCCACCAGTTATTTCCGTTGGTAGCACTCAACAACAAGGTATTCTTAGCAGGTGGCCTGAACAATCCTACAGGGCAAGTGGATGTTTTCAATACCCAAACCAATACCTGGAGCAACATCGGGAATCTGTCTGTTCCAAGGTACTATGTTGGAGGTGCGGTGGTGGGTAATAAAGCTCTTTTTGCCGGTGGCGGCAATACGTCCGCTGAACGGTTTGATGTGGTGGATATTTATACCGACACCACCTCTGGCACCCGGGACGTCTTATCCATGGCGGCTGATGCTGTTTTTCCTAATCCTTCCTTTGGGCTGTTTTGGATAAAAATGCCCGATCCAACTGCTGTTTTACAAGTTTATGATATACAGGGAAGGCTTGTTGTTTTGAAAACAAATACCAGTGCCGATATCGTTGAGATTGACCTTTCTTCCCTGGCTCCAGGGGTTTATCTACTTCAAATCAAAGGGCAGGAGGCCGTTTATGTTTCCAAAATGGCAAAATTGTAAAGTAATTGGAATTAAATCTAAAAAACCGGTTATCTGCATTACTCCTTCATCCCGGTGCCTCGACTGCCAGTGGGCGAGGCACCGGGATGCCACACCATGCGATTGATGAAAAAGGCAAATGCAAGACACTGGGACAATAATCCAGTTTGCGGCAGCCAGATTTCCGGCAAACAGGTGGTTATTCATTGAGGGGGGACTCTGTAAATTCCTTATGGTACACCTGCAGTAACATTATGAACAGCGCAATCAGGATAGGACCAAAAATAAATCCAATAAAACCGAATATCTTCAGACCCGAAATAACGCCAAAAAGCGTAATGAGTGGATGTGTTTGGTTGACCTGTTTGAGGAACCACATCCGGGCAAGATTATCAACTGAACCGACGACAATAACGCCATAGAGAAAAATTAACAGTGCTTTCCCTTCCTGACCTTGTGACAGCAGGATAAGGGAAAGTGGAATGTACGCAAGTGACACACCAACCACTGGCATCATGCCGGCCACAAAGGTAATCGCAAACCAAAGCCAGGGTTCGGGAATATCAGCCAACCAATATATCAGAAAACCTGCCAAGCCCTGTACCACACCCATAAGCGGTATGCCAAGCGCATTACCCCATACCATATCATTCATGTGCTTTTTGACAAATTCAACATTCTCAGCGCGGAGTGGCAGCCAATCAAAAAAGGACTGCTCCATTTTCTTGCCATCTGTCAGCATAAACCACAGGATAAAATAAGTGGCAATCAACATCCCCACGCCGCTCAACGTCGCCCCCACAATAATCTGTGCTTCGTGAACCATCCAATCGGTCATGGTTTTCAGATTATCAGGTGTTAAAAGCGAAATATTATACTTTGTTTCAATTAGTTTCACCACCTGCTCTGCATTTTGTAACAGATTGTCGGAGTTTTGAAACAAACTGATGATTCTTCCTTGTAACAGTATAAACACCCAGTTAAAGGGTAACAAAATTATTGTAAATGATAAAAGGAGCAACACTGCCGCTGCTACTTTTTTAGGCCATTTCCAACGGTCGGTCAGGTAGAATAAGGGTGCACGCAACAGCACATAAAGCGCATAAGCGCCTAATACTGCCGGAATAAAAAGGTTGAGGTTTTGAAAAAGCACCCAGAATATTCCTGCAATTAGCAGCATTAAAAATACCTGGCGTATCGTGGTGGTTGAAATTTGACTCATAAGCCGGAAGATACGGCATTTTTCTGAAACAGGAGACGGGAGATAAAAAACGTGCAGGAAATCCAGGGGTAGTTGGTTGATGCCGTTCGCAGCCGATGGAATTGTTATTTTAGACTTCTCTCGCGGGAGAATTATTTTTTTGGGAGACTAAAGTCGGCGCGTCCATCGTACCTTTGCGCCGCTTTGCAAAATTTAGTGGTTGATATTGGCAATTCCCGCACCAAAATCGGGGTATTTGAAGGAAAAACATTGCTCGATCGGGCAACAGCTCCTCTCTTTACCCCTGCTGAACTCCTTCAAAAAGCAGCTGATTTTGGAGTAGATCGGGTCATCGTTTCCTCGGTGGCAGCAGACGCAGGAGTATTATTAGCGGAAATGAGAGCACACTTCAAGGTACTCGAGTTCAACCACCAGATGACGCTCCCTTTTGTCAATACTTACCTTACTCCGGAAACTTTGGGAAAAGACCGTCTGGCAGCGGTTGCGGGGGCCATAACGTTGTTTCCCGGTTCCAACTGTGTGGTGATCGATGCAGGTACTTGTATCAAATACGAACTGCTCACTGCCGATGGCCGATACCTGGGCGGAAATATTGCCCCGGGGCTGCGCATGAGGACGCGGGCAATGCACCATTTTACAGCGCGTTTACCGGAAGTGGAAATACAACTGCCCGACGGGATTGTTGGAAACAGCACAGAAACGGCACTGCAAAACGGGGCTTTTCGCGGACTGTTACTGGAAGTGGAAGGATTTGTCAGGTTGTTTAAAGCACAACTTGGAAAAGAAATAAAGGTCATTCTGACAGGTGGAGATGTTGTTTTTTTAGCGGAACACCTGCATTTTGAAGAACAAATAGTAGAACCAGACCTGACGCTGATCGGCTTAAATAAAGTGCTTGAAATGGGGATTTGATTCCTCAAATTCTCAAATATTCATCATTCATTATTATTCATTACTAATGATAAAAAACGTATTAATAACCCTTTTTTCGCTGATTACCATCGCAGCAGTGGCGCAACCCAAATTGAATTCGCCGTATACGCGTTACGGATTGGGCGATCTTACCTCCCGTGCCCTGGCCGTGCAAACTGGTCGGGGCGGCCTCACTACCGCCTTTAACGATCCTTTTCACCTGAATTTAGCTAATCCGGCTTCTTTTGCTTATTTACGCACCACGACCCTCGAAACAGGCCTTTTTGCAAAATACAGCCACTATACCAGCAGTGCATCTTCACTCGATGTTTGGAGCGGTAATCTTTCTTATTTTGCACTCGGTTTTACATTGAGAAGTCCGGTCAATGAGGCGCTCGACCGCAAAAAATCCTTGTGGCACCACGGAATGGGTGTTTCGCTCTCGCCTTACAGCAATGTTGGGTACCTTGTCGAAACCCGTGATACATTGCCCGACCTGGGCGATATCAGAACCAGCTACGAAGGTTCAGGTGGTACTTACAAATTAGCCTGGAACGGCGCCTCCCGTTATAAGTCGACTTCTTTCGGAGCGACGGTCGGTTGGTTGTTCGGCCGGTCAAAGTATGAAAATACTACTTATTTTGTAGACTCTTTGCCGACTTTTCAGGATAACTTCCGCGATGAATATGCCGTTGGCGGACTCATTTGGAACGTTGGAATGCAACACGACTGGGTGCTCCAGCGCGCTGAAAATGACAAAGATATTCCGACAAAGTGGATTACTTTTGGCGCTACCGCAGAAGGAAAGCACAACGTCAATACTAAAGCCGATATTTTGCGCGTCAGAAGCCGGGGTAAAAATGCCACCAATGGTGGATTCGTTGACGCAGATACCTTGTCACTCCTGTCAAGTGTCGACCAAAGTATCACCCTTCCTTCTACCCTCAGTTTCGGTGTGGAATATGTCAAGGTGGACAAATTCAAAGCGGGTGCACAGTTTGGCGTGGAAAATTGGTCACAATATAAAAATGAAGTTCGCCCGGAAACGCTTCGCAACACGATTTCTTTAGCTGGCGGCATCGAATTTATTCCCGATTATGCCTCTTATAATAAATACCTGCGCAGGGTGCGGTACCGTTTGGGTGCCTATTATCGCCAGGACCCCCGCAGTGTGAATACTGTAAATCTGGACGATACCGGTATTTCAATGGGTATGGGCTTTCCGCTCGTTTTACCCCGCCAGCAAACTTCTTTTATCAATTTTGCCCTGGAAGCAGGCCGCTTTGGGAAGTCATCCGCTATTGAAGAAAGTTATGTCCGCATGACCGTTGGCTTTACTTTCAATGATAATAGCTGGTTCTATAAGAGAAGGTTTGAATAAAATTAATGTTTTGCGTACCTTAGCAACATGTTTTTCCGCGCACGTTTGAATAATGAGGCCTTGGGCCTGAAAAGCAAATGTGCGCGGGAAAACATGGAACTAATCGCATCACATTAATCTTATTTTACTATGACCAATATTCAGGGTCCGGCTATTTTTTTAGCCCAATTTATGGGGGATACTGCCCCATTCAATTCCTTAGAAAGTATCTGTAAATGGGCTGCGTCTCTTGGCTATAAAGGCGTCCAGATTCCTTCCTGGGACTGCCGCCTGATTGATTTGGAGCAGGCAGCAGTCTCCAAAGATTACTGCGATGACCTGAAAGGGAGGGTAGAGGCTTGCGGCGTCAAAATAACGGAATTATCTACCCACCTGCAAGGCCAGTTAGTGGCAGTCAATCCCGCCTACGACCTCCTGTTCGACGGATTTGCGCCGGAGCACTTGCGGGGCAATCCGCAAGCTCGTACCGCCTGGGCAATACAAACTCTTAAAAATGCCGCAAAAGCCAGTCGGCATCTCGGCCTTGATGCCCACGCCACCTTTTCTGGTGCGCTCATCTGGCATACCGTTTATCCATGGCCACAGCGTCCTGCCGGCTTGGTGGAAGCTTCTTTTAAAGAACTGGCCAATCGTTGGTTGCCCATTTTGAATGAATTTGAAGAAAATGGGGTTGACCTGTGTTATGAAATTCATCCGGGTGAGGACCTGCACGATGGCGTCACTTTCGAGCGCTTTCTTGAAGCGACCGGCAATCACAGCCGGTGCCATATTTTGTACGACCCGTCTCACTTTGTACTCCAGCAATTGGACTACCTCCAGTATATTGATTTTTACCACCAGCACATCAAAATGTTTCATGTCAAAGATGCGGAGTTCAATCCGACTGGTAAAAGCGGTATTTATGGCGGTTATCAGGGCTGGGCGGAGCGCCCGGGCCGCTTCCGTTCCTTAGGCGACGGACAGGTCGATTTTAAATCGATTTTCTCCAAATTGGCACAATACGATTATAAAGGATGGGCAGTGCTGGAATGGGAATGTTGCATCAAAGATTCCGGACAAGGCGCTGCCGAAGGCGCGCCCTTCATCAAAGATCATATCATTAAAGTGACCGAACGGGCTTTCGACGATTTCGCCGGCGGTAGTATTGATGAAGATTTGTTAAAAAAGATTATTGGTGTTGTTTAGTCCCAGGTCCGTAGCGTGTTCTCCACGCAGGGCGTTCATTCGAAAAGATTTAGTCCCGGGTATGTAATGTGTTCCTCAGCCAGGGCATCCATTCGTAAAAATCGCCCTGCTTGAAGCACACTTTACGGACCTGGGCCTAAAAATAGCAATCTGATTATAACGAATGAACTCCCTGCTTGGAGAACACGCTACGGACCCAGGACTAGCCGACTGGGGCCTAAAAAAATACCTTATGCCTGAATTTAAAAAAATATCTACCGCAATTGCGGTATCTTTGTTACTCTTTTTGGAGGGGTGTCGAAGCGAAAGTGGCAGAACGGTTTTCGATGTGGTGCAGGTGATGCTTCAACAAGATGCTGGTTTTCGATGGGTCTTTTGTGTGGGTTTAGTGATTTTTTTTTGGCAGGTTTTTAAGTTAATTGGTGGATTCAGGCGGGCATTGTGGTGGATTTTCAGACAGTTCAAACCGCTTTTTTTTAAATGGCGGTTGCGGAATTTGGTCATCGCAGCAGGTTTGGGTACATTGATTTTCAGTATGAGTGGCCTTATTAACGACTTATTGCAGGAGGTGGAACAGCGGTATTTTACGCCTGTATGGCTTGGTCAGTTTAAGGATGTCAATGAGGAACATTTAGTCGCTATTTATGAATCAGAACTGGCTAAAAAATTAGATAGTTACGAACTGGAAGTGGTGAAACGACGAACCAGGGAAACTGCCGAAAAAATTCATTCAACCCCTTTAGCCATCTATGAATGCGCTTACCTGGAATGTGGATTAAATCCCTTCACGGTCAGGAAAGACGGCGTAGCAGCGGGTTGGATTCAATTTACAAGGGTAGGCCTTGGCGGAATCAGATACGAAGGGCAGGCGGTGAGTTTTGATCAGGTATTGTATGCCTGCCGGCAGCGAAATATTAACCTGATGATGGATTTGAGCGAGATTTACCTCCTCGACAAATTTCAACGGGCAGGAAAAATCCCGCTGAACAATACCGTTGACTTGTATCTTTCGTTATTTGCGCCCGTCTACATTGGTGCACCGCACGAAAAGGTGATTTATCAGGGATATGACAATCCCAGTTATTATCTCAACAAAGGCCTTGACGGATGGTTTGTGCAGGACAATGATGCTGGGAAAAGGCAAATATTCCGAAAAAGTAAAGCCTGCGATGGCGCCATTACAATTTGGGAGATTTACCTGGCATTGGAGGCCAAAAAAGGACAATTAGTTAGTCGGTATTTAGATCGCTGAGTAATATCAATAGAAAATATAAATAGTTGTAAATGAAATGGTTCCCTCTACTTTGCTGCGCCATGATGCTGATCATGAGCGCATTTACCCCGTTGTACGCAACTGTTAAAACAGAACGGGTGGAGTCTTATTTGGGTTCTTACCGGTACGAGTTTGACAAGCCCGTTGGAACAGTTAAGTTCATTTTTCAACGGGCCATTCTGACCCGGGAAGGCAATGGGAAAAAGTCTTATAAACTCCTGCTGATTGGACAGCGTGGTTTTACCAATTTAGATAATGCTGGCGAATTATTGGCCATTCAAGTGGTTTATAAAGGTGTTTCATCCACCATTTATCCAGAGCCTGTCGGAAAAAATAAATCTAAAGTAAAAGGAAAGGAGGCTATTGCTCCGATCGCTGAAGAAGCCGAACCGGTGGTCAAACGAAGCAAACGTGGACGTGCGTCGCGATCTGTCCCCGCCCAACTCGTTAATGAAGCCCCGGAGGCGCAACTGGCAGATGAGCCTGTTGCCACCAGAAGCGTTCAGCCAGATCCTGTTCGGCCGCGACCTTTGTTTCCCGATCAAGCCCACCCCGGCCAATCGGGCGGTATTTCTTTGCCCGACTCGGCAACCATTGCCCGCAACCTGGAAGGTGCTAAATCGACGGTTACCACCTGGCGTACCCGCATGTGGCAAAGCGCCCAGCCTATCTGGGAATTTGTAATGTGGGTATTCAACAGCGTTATTGTACTGCTGATTTGTTTCGGGGGATTGTGCCGGTATGTTGCTAAAACAGCCGCAGCAGAAAGTCGGGTTAACCGAAAAGGTCGTGTCGTGGTCGGCCGCTGGGTAGTCGGTGCTCACCAAAATGCTTCAGCAATGCTACTTATTATCAGTTGGGTCATTGCCATTTTTTTCCTGATCGACATCTTTATGTGGCTGGTTTACCTCGATTTACCCATCTGGTTATTGGTCGTGATCTGGTTTCCGGTACTCTGGTTTGCAGAAAAACTCACCAGCTGGATTGTTCCCAACCTGCGGGGCGATGAAGTGGCTATGCAGTAATCGGCAGTTGCCTATTGGCTGCTGTTGCCTGTTGCAACTTTCCGTTTTTGATCATATTTCGGAGGCATTGTGTCAAATACCTTATCCCATATTGGCATAGATACCCCGAATGCCTTGTCATCATGCAGGTGGTGATGAATAAGATGGTGCTCCCATAAAAAACGGAACCCTGCAGGGGCTTTAAAATGATGAATGGCGTAATGTAACATCGAGTACAAGTAATAGCCGATCAAAAATCCCGCAGAAAAA
This sequence comes from Saprospiraceae bacterium, assembly GCA_044350415.1. Classification (GTDB taxonomy): domain Bacteria; phylum Bacteroidota; class Bacteroidia; order Chitinophagales; family Saprospiraceae; genus M3007. Next base: position 18,037 of record JBILHQ010000089.1, read on the forward strand.
AACGGGCCACTGGTACCCAGGAGTGCATAAAAAAATGCAAAGAAAACCAGTGAAAAAATAACTTTAGGTGCAAATGGCATCAAGGTCCGGGATGGATCTTTGGGGTATTCGTGGTGAACACCATGCAGAATATAACCCAAACGTTTGCTTCCAGGAAAAGCATTATCGGATAAATGAAAAAGATAACGGTGCAACAGGTACTCAAAAAAACTCCAGGAGAATACACCGGTCAAAAATATGCTGATAGCTTTTATGACTCCATAATCCGGGGTCAGGGAATATCCCAACCAAATACAAGCTATCGAAATACTTATCGAGGTAATGGAAGATTCTAATGGAGTGGAGACCGTTAATAATTCAAGTAATGGATTTTTGAACAGTCTTGCCTGTCCGGTTGTTTTAATTGCTGGTTTCATTGTGTTAGATTTTTTTGGTGAGCGAAAAGGAAAAATATTACTCCAAACACTTCAGAAGATGCTAATCAGGAAAAACAGGAGTTTTTTTGTCCTTCCCGCAGCACAAAAATCGGGGAAGAATATGAAAAATGCAAACGAAAAATGATATAGATTTGTTAAATCAATCATCAATTCATTCGATTTTTGCGTACCTTTGCGCCCTCAAACAGCAATAATATAGAATATGGCAATCATGATTACCGACGAGTGCATTAATTGTGGCGCTTGTGAACCGGAATGCCCAAACAATGCAATATATGAGGGTGGGGTAGAGTGGGCTATCTCCGATGGAAGTACAGTGGCTGGTCCATTTACGCTCGAAGATGGCAGCGTAGTCGACGCTGCTCATAAAAATTCCCCTGTCTCCAACGAATTTTATTATATCGTTCCAGATAAATGTACCGAATGTACCGGTTTTCATGAAGAACCGCAATGCGCGGCCGTATGTCCGGTCGACTGTTGTGTGGCCGACCCGGAAAGGGTGGAATCCAAAGAGTTCTTATTGGAAAGAAAAGCCAGGTTGCATTTGTAGATTTAGTTAATCTAGTGGTCGAGGCACTAAGGATTGCCCTGCTCCTGCGATTTCATTACTTTTTTATAAGTGGTCAAATCTCAATCAGGTATTTGTCGGATTTTAAATCAATAAATACCCGGGCGACCCAAGTGAGGGGGGCTCCAAGTCACGCCTTCACTCCGTTGGTAACCCACATGAATAGCTCCGGATGCCATCCGGGGCTATTCATATTTAACCCTTTCAGGGTTTTTTGACCTTGAATTATGGGCTGTCTTCCGCCGACATCCTGCTAGCACCAAAATTCCTCACGCTTTCCACAACCGCAAAAACAGCCCTTCCAGCGCCAAAAACAACAAGGCGAACATGATGCACCAGCGCCACAAAACAATACCCTGATTTTGCTCATCCACCACCTGCGTAAAACTGGCTTCTGCGTTTTCGCTCAGGACCTTCATTTTGGGACCTAATTTGGATGTAAGTCCCGCGTCGTCTAAGTAGGTAAGGTCACTTTCTTTCCGGTCTAAATTAAAGGCATATTCTGCAATCGTTGAATCTGCATTGATACCTAATTGGTACCAACCTGCGTCGCCGACCGCTTTTCCCGGAGTAAGCAATACTTTAGCGCCCAATATCCGTTGCTCCGGAATAAATTCGGCATTGGCCTTGTCATTATCGCCTCCGGTGGGCTTGTTGTTTTTCTTTAATTTATACACCATTTCTCCGGAGGCTGCGATTTTGTGGCGTGCTTCTAATGTTTCGTCGCGACCGATGGTGTAGGCTATCTGACGGCCTTTTGTTCCCGAAATGGCCATCTTGAACAGCATAGGAACAAATATTTCACCATTTCTGACCAGGTCACTCACGGTTTCGTCTAAAGGAGCGGCATTGAGGTACATGGCACCTTCACCGGTAATATATTTATTCAGCATCGCCGTGCCATCCCTATAGGTAAGGATCTGCTCGCCGCGGTTCGGCGCAATTTTAAAATTGCCCTGCGTGGTGGGCAGTCGAAGGTTGGCGCTTTTGTTCAGGAATACATCCTTAAAAATGAACTCCTCCGTATTTACCTGAGCAGCCTGTCGGATGGTTGGGTCAAAGGGGGCCATTTCACCACCGTCAAAGGCACTCAACAAACTATTATAACTGGTTACGTCGGCTGATTTTGCCGGGAAAACCATTACATTCCCACCGTTTTGAGCAAAGGTCTTTAATTCCTGTACCAATCCGGAGGTCACAGCGGGCAGTTCATTCAAAATAATCAGCTGATATTCGCCCAACTTCGAGTAGTCAATATTACGGGTGTCGCCGTTGACCAATTTGAAGTATTTGGCACCGCTGAAGGAACTATTCAGGTATTTATTGGGCTGATTGCCATTGATGGACAAGACATTGATCTGTTCGGCCACATAAAAAGCAATAAAATAATCATCATCGAATTGAATCGGGTAGTCTGTAAGGGATACCCGCGCTTCGTGCCATCCGGAATGGAGAATGGTGAAACTTACGGTATCGAGGCGGCTACCCCGGGCTGGAATACGAACGGCTCCCACTGGTTTGGTCTGGCCATCATGCAGGAGCGTAAGGCGTACTTCTTCACTTTCCACATCGCTCCGGTTGCTCATTTTGACCAACAAGCGCGCGGGCTGATTCAGGATTTGAACCGGGCTTTCAAACCATACACTGTCAATAGACACATTGCGCTCCTGTACCGATCGCATGGGTATAAGCGATACCTCAACAGTGGTGTCTTTAAAATTGTTCAGGTCACTGATATTGCTCTGGAAATCACTGATAACGAATGCATTGCGACTGTCAGCTTTGCCAATTGCCAGGCATTGCGACTGCCGGAGCAATACTTTCGACAAATCGCGGCTTACAGGGCTGGTACGGATTTCCTCAATGCGGTTCAGGGCATCCTCTTTGCTGATCAAGCGCTGATCGCGGCCTTCAAAATCGTTGGTGAGGACTTGGAACCGGTCACTTACAGCATACGCGTTGACAATATCCCGGGCGCGTTTTTTGCCCAATTCGATCAAAGGTGCATCCGTAGACCGGGTATTCATAGTGAAGGAATTGTCGATATAAATACTTACCGATTGTTCGCCCCGTTTAACGCTGTCAGATTTAGGAAGAAAGGGCTGGGCAAAGGCCAGCACCATAAAAAGAATGGCCAGGCACCGCATGGCCAGTACCAGCAGATTGCGCAATTTTTGGCGGTTACTGGTTTCTTCTTTTACTTCTTTTAAAAAGCGGACATTGGTAAAATATATCTTTTTGAACCGCCGGAAATAGAACAAATGAATAATAACCGGTATAGCAAGAACACCTAATGCGGTGAGAAAAGCGGGAAATAGTAAACTCATCTTTATTTCAAGTTTGTTAGCCACAACATCACATCTACACCGTCAGGGTAGTCGCTCAGGGCCGGGGATTGTGTTTGTCCCAAAGGTAAGGTTTCAATCGAAGGTAATTGGATTTTACTAACCACACATTGAATTTCTTCGCGTTGCTGGTCTGTTTTAACCGTAAGTGCTGCCAAATCACTGTAATATTCGTAGTGTATTGAAGAAATACGCGAACTGAGCGCCGGATCTTCCCGCAATATCACACATCCATTATTCATATAAGGGATATTATTCATGATATACAACGTGGTGTTGTAATCAAAATTGTTGCGGTATTTATCGTGATTGGCCAGTTCCTTATATTCGTGTAAACCTTCTAACAGGGGTTCAAAATTGTAGTTTTGAGGGACATATATTTTGCTCACATTGCGGCATCCGAGGCCAAAAAAAGTAAAAATATCGTGGCCCAATGCATAAAAATCTGCCATGGTCTCTGTCCCGTCGAGGATCGCCACGGCATTTCTGTTTCTTCTGATGATATGCGGATATGCTGCAAAATACTGTTCAAAGTAACGGGCTGTATTATTACTGCCGGTGGCAATAACAGCATCAAAATCCCGAAGCGGCTCATGTTCACCACAAAAAATGGTGTACTCACGCGACTCATGTGACCATTCACCCAGTAGTGCGATAAGAAAAGGCAGCAGTGTCTTATCTTTCTCCGACATCTTTATTTTAGCTCGCTCTCCTGCGACAAATACACATAGCCAGTCGTGAAAACCCACCAAAGGGATATTTCCGGCCATTACAATACCGATGGTATGTTCGGGATGAAGGGACGAATGGATGGGATACGTAGTTGCCCATGCCTTCAAACGGTCGCTGTCCAGCATTTGCTGCGCGATAGATTTTAAGGCAAATTGTATGTTTTCCGGAGTAAACCAACGGTTTTCCATATAAGCCTGGTGGATAACCGCATTTAGCCGTTCATCACCGCCAGCATTGCCAAGGTAGTTGCCCAGCTCGGATAATAATTCAATTCTTTGTTGAAGTGTCAAAATTTTCGGACTTTACGGCGCAAAAATAGCGTACATCAGGGATTATTAGGGTTCTTTTGGGGCGAAAAGAATTATATTAATAAGGATGGTGGTTTCCGCTGCTGTTTATTTTCATTTATCAATACGTTCGCATGCAATTAATTGTTTTGGGGTCGGGAGCAGGAGGGCCGTTTCAAGGCAGAAACTATACTGCACAATTATTTAAAGTCGACAATCATATTTTTTTGATCGA
>JBILHQ010000090.1:0-22584 GCA_044350415.1 Saprospiraceae bacterium
GAAATTCATGGGCAAAGTCCACGCAGCAATTACCGGAGTACATGGTTGGGTTCCTGAAACCCGTTTGACCAATTTTGACCTGGAGAAAATGGTGGATACTAATGACGAATGGATCACCACTCGCACAGGTATCAAAGAACGCCGTATCCTTAAAACGGAAGGCTGGGCTACCAGTGACATGTGTGCGGAAGCCGTAAAAGGGCTGCTTGAAAAAACAGGCACCAAACCGGGAGAAATCGACCTGCTCATTGTGGCAACGGTGACTGCCGACATGGTGTTCCCGGATACTGCCAATACTGTTTGTGATAAAATCGGTGCCAGAAACGCCTGGGGGTTTGATATCAATGCCGCTTGTTCTGGCTTTTTATTTGCCTTGAGCACGGCTGCTCAATTTGTTCAGAATGAAACCTATAGCAAGGTAATTGTTGTAGGTGCTGATATGATGTCGAGTATTATTGATTATACTGACCGCAATACGTGTATCATCTTTGGCGACGGCGCAGGTGCTGTTATGCTGGAGCCGCGCAAAGACGGCAACGGTATTATCGATTTTGTTAATCGGGGCGACGGCAGTGGTCGCCATGTGCTGCACATGAAAGCCGGGGGCTCCTTAAAACCTGCCTCCCACGAAACCATCGACAACCGGGAACATTATGCCTTCCAGGATGGGAAACGGGTGTTTGTGAATGCCGTAAAGGGTATGGCCGGCACGACAGAAGAGGTCCTCCGCCGCAATAAATTGACGGCTGATGATATTAACTGGATCGTACCCCACCAGGCGAATATGCGTATCATTACCTCCGTCGCCGAATACCTCTCTTTCCCTATGGAACGGGTGATGGTCAATATCGAAAAATACGGTAATACTACCGCCGGAACGCTCCCGTTGTGTCTCTGGGAATACGAAAGTCAACTTAAAAAAGGGGATAATGTCATCCTCACCGCCTTCGGCGGTGGATTTACCTGGGGATCGTTGCTGCTCAAATGGGCGTACTAGGGAATATTGAATATCGAACACCGAATATCGAAGTAGGGTAGCGTACATCCGCATTATTGATTAATATTATGGATAAGCATTAAAAGCCCCATTTACGGTGTACGCTACGCTACTTCGACATTCAGTGTTCGATATTCGACATTCAGTGTTCGACCGGCTTACTTATTGGGTAGAACATTGGCCTGGACAGACCATAAAAAATCTACCTGCAGGTTTTTGAGTCTGGTAAAGACAGAATCCTGAAGCATATCTACATACCGATCGCCGGTATAATATTGATCACCTGGATTATCGGTGATATTGCCCGGCCAACTGGCATAAGCGTGACAACTCATGCAATTAGTCTGGACGCCAAAGTTGTTTAATGTTTTCCCAACTTTTGTGGATAATTGCAAGTTTTTAGGCACAAAACCTGCTTCCAGATAAGGATTATAAGCGTAAATAGAAGTTGCTTTACTTCCACTGCCGCCCGAGTAAGGCTGTGCCGGATTCACCATGGAATAAGCAACGGTCATTGCATATCTTCCTGCAGCCGGAGTCTGAAATTGTGTTGGACGCTGCGCGACTATTTCACTTCCGCTTGGTGCCACAGCCTGGTTAGGCGTTGGGGGCCAATACATGGATTGCCAAGTCCACCGTTTTATTGCTTTGGTGGTGACATGCATCGCCAGTAAAACAAAGATATCTCCGGCTTTTGCCATATAGTTTCCGGATAATGGATCGCGAACGCTATTGCCCAGGGTGTCACTGTTAAATTGTGAGGCCATCAGTGAATCTATTTTAAAATGAATAAAATCTCCTAATCCGTAAGTCGCAGCCGGGTCATATTGCAGCGAATCTTTAGTGGTGGCCGTATTTTGCGTAGCACCGGAGTTGTTGCTGTCAATAAAGGCATAGTTTTTCCATTTACTGGAACCGAATTTTTGGGGAGTACCGGGCGGAGGCCCAGGCCACACTGAGAATTGATACACGCCTGGTTTTACCTGAGGAAAAGACTGAATGGGCATGTAAACCGGTTTCAGGGCAACGGCGTTGTTCGGAAATTCTGAAATTATTTTGGCTTGTTTCCCATCTAAGGTTTGTTGCATTTTGTCAAGCACCAATTTGTCAAGCAATTTTTTTTTCAGGATATGGTCTGCACTTCCCGGACTCCATTTTACAAAATCTAAAGCGGACCTTGGTAATGCATTCATTGGAAGGCGACCGATTACCCATATTTTTGATTTATTTGATTTGCTTGAAACTGCCCGGAACTTAGCTCCACTTTCATTACTTTAATAGGATCATCAACCCAAACATCGCCTTTCAGGGGCCGGGAGGTGCCCCGATTTTGTCACGCACGTTGTCTGTACAACCCAGTAACAATCAGCATAGTTTCGGCGGTACCTAATGCGCCTTCTACCCAGCCCTGTTCAATGGAATAAGCTTCCCCAACAATGAAAATATCGTCATTGTCGCCACCTGAAACGCCACTACCTACAACGGCAGTATCTAATTTTAGAGTAGACATAAAAAGAAACAGTTTGTATTTAACAAAGATCATGTAGAAACGCGTGCTTTTTCAAGCGTAAATATACCGTATTGTGAGAATGCGTATAAATACCTGTTTTTTGTCCCTGTCAACTATTTTGCGCTGCTGGCGTTCTTAATGGCATGCAAAAATTAGAAGGAATGACAGCCCTCATTACAGGAGGGAGTAAAGGTATTGGCTACGGTATTGCCGCAAGTCTGCTGAAAGAAGGTGTGAATGTGGTGATCACCAGTCGGCGCCAGGAAGATGCGGATGCAGCCATCGTGGATTTGTCCCAATTGGGCCCGGGCAAAGTCCTGGGTATCGCCGCAGATGTCCGCGACTTTGAAGCGCAGCAAAAAGTAGTTGCCCAAACACTGGCAACTTTTGGCCGCCTGGATGTGCTGATCGCCAATGCCGGAATTGGCCATTTTGCGCCGATCACGGAAATGACTCCGGCACAATGGAATGATACCATCGACACCAATCTTACCGGGGTATTTTACAGCATCAAGTCGGCCCTGGACGCCCTGGTTGCTGCCAAAGGTTATTTTATTAGTATTGCCAGTCTGGCAGGCACCAATTTCTTTCCTGCTGCGGCCGCCTATAACGCCAGTAAATTTGGCTTGGTAGGCTTTACACAGGCGGTCATGCTCGATTTGCGGGAGGCTGGTGTTAAATGTTCTACCATCATGCCCGGTTCGGTGGCCTCGCATTTTAATAACCACGAGCCCAATGCCGACGATGCCTGGAAAATACAACCAGAAGACCTCGGACAAATGGTCGTGGATTTACTGCACATGAACCCACGGACCTTGCCTAGTAAAATCGAAGTTAGGCCCAGTCAAACGCCTAAAAAGTAAGCATCCTCGCCAGTAAGGTGTTACCTGATTTTCTGAGGAACGAAGAAAATCACAGTGACATCTTACTGGCGAAGTACTAAAGAATACCCCCTGCTTCGCTCTACACCCTACCAGATATAACTGCCTTGTATGGATGGTTATGCACTACTTCCCTTTTTTTAATTCTGACTAACGGTTCACAACCAACTGGAAATCAGTTAATTAAAAGCCAGTTCTTCGGGTGGTATATTTAATCTTTTGAGTTTTTTCTGCATGTTTTTAATGGTTTGCGCTTTGAGTTTTTCGGTATAGGCGGCATCTCCGGTCGGTTGGCATTGCTCTTTTTGGGTAAGCATGTTCCAGATAATAACCGCTAATTTTCGAGCAGTAGCTACTACCGCTTCCATATATCCTTTCTTGATCTTGATACGCATAAAGAACTGGTGCAATGCACCGTCTTTTAAGTTATTTCCGATCACATTGGCTGCCCGTTGAAGAGCCAAACTCAGGCGGTTCTTTCGCTTGGGCGTGTGGCTCGACATCACTTTGCCGCCTGTTTTTTTGTTATTCGGTGCTAAGCGTAACCAAGAGGTAAACTGTTTAGCCGTTAAGAACTTGTCAACCTCCGTGCCGATCTCTGAGATGATGCACAGCAGCGTCTGCCAACTCACGCCATCTATCTTTGACAGATCAATGCCTTCGGTCAATTGAAAGGTCAGCCTTGCAATATCCATGTTTGGACGGTTCTTGTTCTGTTTTTTGCGCTTTGTCCGCTCTAATTTGGGCCGTACTTCCCCATTTTTTCGCTCATTGTCCTCAATCTGCTTTTCTAACAGGGCTTCTATGGCTGTATCACACTCGGTCACCTTGAGGCGATAAAACTCATACAGTTCAAAACTGTGCTTTAACTCCATGATATATTCTGCCTTCCAGATGCCCGTCAGGGCGCGCTCCAATTTTTCTTTGCTCTTCTATATCTTGTAGTTGGCCAAACCTGCCAAGTACTTCGCATCAGTCTTTCCTGCACTATGGCCTTACCGCTCTGCCCAGTCACGTCCGATATGGCGATATCCAATCGGATGTTCATCATGCGCATTGATTTTTGCATTTTCTTAATGCAGTCCGCCGCGCTTTCGATCAGGCTTTGCCGATGCCTAGTGTACTGCCTCAACTGCTCCACCTCCGACGATGGCTGGTAACTGGCTGGCAACAGTCCCATCAAGTGCATCTTTTGGATATACTAGCAATCTTGCACATCCGTCTTTTTACCTTGTACATTCTTGGTAGACTTGGCGCTCACCAAAATCGGGTTCAAGTCATGATCCATCAGCGCAATGAATAGATTTTGCCAATACGTTCCGGTGCTTTCCAAGGCTACTGCGGTCACTCCTTTTTCTTTTAACCATAAGCATAATGCCTGCAAATCATCGGAGTAAACACCAAATATTTAATTAGTCAACTCTCCAATAGCCCTCCTGTTCATATTGAAACACCGCCGCAAAGTCGGTGCATTGTGCCAGGTCGAGGTAAGGATACACCACTTTAGAGAGGTAAAGTCCTTGTGGGTATGCGGAGGAAATTAGTTGAGGGGTTTGGTGCGTTCGAAGGTGCTCTTCGAATTCATCGATGCTCATTTTGTCGGTTCCTACTTGCAGCAATCTGCCTACAATAACCCTGATCATACCGGTGAGGAAACGATTAGCGGTAATTTGAAACCGCAACCGTTCGCCGGTTTTGTCGATCCACAAATCAGCTGATGTCACGTTGCAAATGGTATGCAGAAAACTGGCGGGCGACTTGCAGAAGGCATAATAATTATCGTAGCGCGGCAAAAGATCAACTGCTGCTTTCATTTTTTGAAAATTCAGCGGCTGCTCACTGTACAAAGCACTGGCTCCGTTCAGGAAAGGATCTTTCCGGGTATGGATAAAGTAGTCATAAGTGCGCCACACCGCGTCATACCGGGCATGGGCTTTATCATGAACAGGGAGTATGGCAAAAATGGCAATATCGGGAGGCAGATTGCGATTGAGGCGGTAGAGTAAATCATAATCATCTGTTGCCGGCAGATCAGCATGAAAAATATATTGGCTCGCATGCACTTGCGCGTCTGTTCGCCCGCAGCCGTTAATGATGATGCGTTCTTTCAGCACCTTTGCCAGAATGCCTTCAATGACTTCCTGGATGCCTATAGCGGTCACCTGCCGCTGCCAGCCGTGGTAATTCAGGCCGTTGAAGGCGATATGAAAGAAAAAACGTTTGATAGCGGAGTGGGTGTGACTGAGCGTCTTTAGCAGGAAAGACACTTTTAAGTGAGCTCAAAGGTAGTCATTAACGTGAACTCAGAGGTAATTCACTAGGTATTCAACGAATATCAATACCCATATTGCCTGTTATACATTTTTTGCGCTTGCAGCTGTTTTACTTTACTACTTATAAAAAACACAGCGGCTCCCGACAGACCGGCGATCACTACAGCACTTCCCGCGGTTCTGGTGGCGGAATTACCGCCATAAACGGCAGCAATTCCGCCGCCTAACCCAATCAAACCAGAGCAAAGGCCAATGATGGCGTGGTGGTTGCTTTTTTTCCAGCGATTACTGGCCGCCGGACTGGTTTTCCCAAGGTGCAGTTGTACCTGCCGGTTGGAAACGGTCTTGTCGCCTAATAAAAAATCGGTGCGCCAGGGGCCGGTAATGATGCGCAGTTTGGGTGTTGTTGCGGTTTGGGCAAATACGCTGGTGGTACAGAGCAGCAACAGGGCCAATAAAAGTAATGGATTGTTATTCATGGTGGGTTAATTTATTTACTTGAGAGCGCATGTGATCTTTGGCAGTTTGGAATAGATATTTTGAAAACGCATCAGACGATCATCTGGCTGCTCATGCAAGATAAGGCTCCGGTTCGCATTGAAAAAATTCGGGGCGTTTATTTTTTATCAAGGATAAAGAAAAAAACAACTGTCCCGAAATGGTGATGTTATTAATTCATCGTTACTTAGCGCCAATACCAAACAGCAGCATATATTTTGTCCATTATACCGCCCAACAACGACGCCTTTAGCGAAGCCCTGAAAACCTTGAATCCTGCCCAGCGACAGGCTGTGGAACAGATCGAAGGTCCGGTGCTGGTACTCGCCGGACCGGGAACAGGCAAAACCCAGGTGCTGGCGGCACGCATTGGCAATATTCTACTCCAAACCGATACCCGTCCGCAAAATATTCTCTGCCTCACTTTTACCGATGCTGGTGTAAATGCCATGCGGCAAAGGCTCCTGACCTGGATTGGTCCCGATGCTCACCGGGTGGCTATTATGACTTATCACTCTTTTTGCAACCGGGTGATTCAGGAAAATATGGGTTATTTTGGTGCCCAGGATTTGGAAGCGGTAAGTGAACTTGAACAGATTGAGTTGGTGCGGGGATTGTTGGATAAGCAATTACCCGATCATCCGTTGCGCGCCGATTATAAATCCCCTTACCAGTCGGAACGCCAACTGCGCAACTTGTTTTCACTGATGAAATCGGAGGGCTGGAAACCAGGTGATATCCAGAAAGCCGTCGATATTTGGCTGAAACAATTGCCGGAACACCCCGATTTCATTTACCAGCGCAATACTAAAAATAACAAAAAAGGCGATCCTAAATCGAGTAAAATGGAAGAGGAAACTCTTCGGATGACTCGTTTAAAAAGTGCCGCTGACTTATATCCTTTTTATAATAATGCCTTGGGCCGTTCTGGTCGCTATGAATTTGAGGACATGATCCTGTGGACCTTGCGGGCATTTGAAGACTACCCGGAATTGTTGCGCAATTATCAGGAACGGTATCTTTATGTATTGGTCGATGAGTACCAGGATACCAATGGTGCACAAAATAAATTGCTCGACCTCCTCCTGAATTATTGGGAAACGCCCAACATCTTTATTGTGGGCGATGATGATCAAAGCATTTTTGAATTTCAGGGCGCACGCCTGCAAAACCTGCTTGATTTTTACCAAAAACACAAGCACGATTTGCTAACGGTGACCTTGACGGACAACTACCGCTCTACCCAGTTCATTCTCGATGCAGCGCACCAGGTGATCGAACGCAATCATCTCCGGGCGGTGCTCCAATTTGAAACGCCGGTCAGTAAAATACTGCGGGCCGCACGCCAGGAATCGGGGGTAGTGGAACAGGTTATTTATCCGGATAAACTCTCGGAGGAAGTGGCGGTGGTTCGCCAGGTGGGCGAATTACTTGCCCAAGGTGTACTCCCCGGAGAAATTGCGGTGATTTTTGCCCGGCATAAACAGGTGACGCGTATCATTACTTTATTGGAAAAGCAGGGTATTGCTTATGATACCAAACGCCCTGTTGATATTCTTTCGATTTCCTTGATTCGTCAAATCCGGGATATCATGAGTTATCTCCGGGACGAGATGCGCACGCCTTTTAGTGGTGAATACCGGCTTTTTCGCATACTTCATGCGCCATTTTTCCAAATTGAACCTGTCGCTTTGGCCAGAATGGCGATGCGCTTGAATACCTCTCCCGGACTTACCTGGCGGGAGGCGTTACTGGAATCCGACTGGCAGGAAGCGCAGTTTTTAGTGCAGTTACCTGGCGTTGATGATGCTGGCGATGGGTTGTCTAATTTACTGGAGCGTATTTTTACGAAAACAGGTATCCTTCGGTATGTGCTGAATGTCCCTGATAAGGCTTGGTATTTACAGGTATTATCCACCTGGATGGCATTTGTGCGCAAAGAAACTTTGCGCGGCACGGCAGGTCTTTCCGGCTTATTGGATGTCTTGGATAATATGCAGGAGAACAGGGTGTCTTTGCCGCTCCAGCAAACGGTACGCATGGGCAATGGCATTCAATTGCTCACGGCCCACGGTGCCAAGGGGCTGGAGTTTGCCCATGTATTCCTTCCTGATTGCTCCAAGGATAGTTGGGAACCGCAAAGCCGCGATGGACAAGGTCACTTTGCATTCCCGCCCACGCTTACGCGGTCGGGCGAAGAAGATGCGATGGAATCCCGGCGGCGCTTGTTTTTTGTCGCTATGACGCGCGCAAAAACGCATCTTCATCTTTCGTGTGCACAAAAGGATGATCTTGGGAAACCAGTTGTCCATGCCCGGTTTTGGGATGAAACTGGTCTGCCCTTGCTGTACCGGGAGGAATCGTATGGTCTCTTGCTCGTATCACAAGCCCTGCTCCTGGGCGAATCGGAGATGCCTGTAATAACGCTTCCGGACACTGCTGTTTTTGCCTTGTTTCTCGAACAGTTTTCCTTGAGTGCCAAAGGATTAAATAAATACCTGCGGTGTCCTTTGGCGTATTATTTTGAAGAAGTTTTACGGGTGCCATTGGCGATAAGTGAGGCTGCGGCAACGGGATTAGCCATCCACACTGCTTTGCAGCATTATTTTCTGCTCATGCAAAAAGATGAGAAAAGGGAGTTCTCGCCTGCGGATAAACTACAGCAGTTGTTTGAACAGGATATGGAGCACCACAGGGGCTTGTTTTCAGCGCAAACCTGGCAACAACGATTGTCTACCGGGAGGAGAACATTGGAGCGGTACCGCATTGAACAATTACCGTATTGGAAAAAACGGGCCCAGGTAGAATTTCGGGTCTCTCAGGTAGAACTGGAGGGTATTCCACTGGTCGGTGTGATTGATAAAATTGAATTTTTGGACCACCAATCGATTCGGGTGGTGGATTACAAAACCGGCAACTACGATCGGAGAAAAACGGCACTTCCAGATGCGGATAATCAATATGGTGGCGAATTTTATCGACAGTTATTGTTTTACAAAGTCCTCCTTGAACAAAGTCGTATTTTCTCCGAAACGGTCTCCTCTGGTGTGATATCCTGGATTGAACCTGATAAAAAAGGCAATTTTCGCTATGATGAACTGGCCTTCTCCAAAGAAGATGCCAGTTGGATGCGGCAATTGATCGTCGACACAGCAGCCAAAATCAAAGCTTTGCAATTCACCAATGGTTGTGGCAAGCCCGAATGCGCCTGGTGCAGGATGTTGTCTGATCGTACCTTACCAGATCATATTGTTCAACCGGAAGAGGAGCTGGATGATTGATTTTGGCGGAAGATGTCACCGTTATTTTCCCGGAACGGGAACATCTTCCGCCAAAATCAATCTTAAGCATTGTTCTACTCCGTTGGTTGAAGAAGCGTGATTGAGCAGGAGCGGGCATATTCCATTCAGGCAGGTGGAATTTCTTAAATCCTTCGATGTCGATAAACCAATCCAACACGTCTTTTCGATTTAGTGGCGTGGGTGTAGTTGATAATATTGTTTGATAGGAACTCCAGGGATAATTCCAGAAATCCTTTTGGATTTTATGTTTCAGCGGGTTACTGTGGATGTAATAAATGAGCCAGACCAGGTAATCTTCACTGGTAATCTGTATGCGCTTAAAGGGTCTGTGAAACAGGTTGCCGTTCCTTTGGTATTTTGTATTAAACTGTATGGCATAAATGGTGAAAAGTCGGGCGAACTGTGCCTCAATGACTTTGTGAACGGGGACGAGTTCCTCCTCCAGGGGGTGTAAAAATGCCTTTTGAATGACGGTCCGTTCCGCAAAAGGAATATTTTCAATTACTTTGACAATTTCCTATTCACTTTTGATACCAATAGCCAGGTGAAAATGGTTGCCCATCAGGCAGTAAGCATAGGTATGCACAAAGGGCTCCAACAGTTCCCAGTAAAGGGAAAGGAAAAGCAGGGAACCTAAAAGTGTTTCTTTATTGTTGGTCCGGTTGTAAACGTGGTAGAAATCGTTCGGCTCAAAAAGGGCATAATAATTTACGGATTTTTTGTTCATCGGTAGTGTTACATTGTTGAAGATAACGGTTGGTATTTATTCCTGCAAATATATACACATCCAGAAAGGCTGGAGTTTCAAGTTTGATCAATGAAGATAACGGTTGGTATTTATTCCTGCAAACATATGAGTAAAAAGTCATATTGGATACTGGAGGTAATTGGAAAAGAGGGGCCGCACAAGGTGACACCTTGTGGGGCCCTTTTTTAAATTACTTCCACCCACATTCCCTGTTCAGCTGCTCTAATGCGGTTGTCGTACATCGCTTCGCAAGTGACGGTAGGCAACAAGAACCGCCCTTTGTAACTGGCATTGAGTTGGTATCGATATACCACCGAATTGCCGGAGGGCTGGTAGGCCAGATCAAAATAAGTGGACACCCGGTCGTCGCGGAAATCCTGGTACTCCGATGCGCTGCTGCCGCTGGCATTAAAATTGCCCATGCGGGTATTGGTGATTTCCCAACCCGACGGGAATATCTGGGTAATGGCCAGTTCGTTGAAAGGGAACTTAAAAGTTGTTTTACGACGGACGGTCACTTCTGCTACAAAATCGGTGCCCTGCCGGATATTTCGGGGATCGATTTCAGTACCGGTGGGGGTCAGGTAGCGCACGGCGATATCAATATTTGCTGGAGCGGCTATTTTTTCGATATCCGGTTTTTGCTGACCAGTAATCACTACCCGAGCATAGAGTTTGACGCTGCCGTTGTTTTTTACTTTTAATTGTTGGTTTAAAGGGGCATCGGTGAGGGAAATCACGGAAACGGCGCGGGAGGCGTCGCCAGGTTTGGATCCGGATCCGCCAAGTTGGTACGAATAATTTGGTCCGCTTACACTGTTTTTTTGAGCATATTTGCTCAAAGCCCGCAGGGCAGTGGACAACGATTGGGTATTCCACCGCCAACTTTGCTCTTCGTCCGACAGGGCGCCTGCAAGGTAATTCACCATTGCTGCTGCACGGGCATTGTCGCCGATAGCAGTATAGGCTTCAAGGATCAGGGAGCGGTCGCGGATATCTGATCCGTAAGTGTCCCCACACCAGTCATATTGATAATTATCGCGCCAGGGCTTGCCCACCAGTTCCCGGGCCACTTCTGGTTTTCCTGCCTGTGCGTATGCAGACGCCAACAGATAGGCCGTTTCAGTATAAAGGTCTTTGACTTCCCGGAGGCGGTTCATATCGGCAATAGCTGGTTTTCCTGCCATGGCCAAGGTATACAGGCGATATGCCTGGTTGAGTTGCTGATCATGGAACCACCAAGGCTCGTTTTTCTTATCAGCTGCCGACCAGGATCTGGCTAAATTTGCCTGAAACTGCACCCAACGATCGATAACATTGTCAGCAACAGCGTAACCTTTATTTTTAGCCTCCAGGAGGAAATGGCCGGCGTAAGAGCTGGACCATTCATCGACATAACCGCCGGGCCAATACGTAAATCCGCCGGAGAAATCCTGTCGGTTGGTTAGTTTCCCAATAGCAGCGGTGACGTTTTTGGTGATGTCTTCTTTTTGTTGTTGCGTCAATGGCGCAATAGCATCCACAAAAAGTTGTGGAAATACGGCGGAGGTGACTTGCTCCAGGCAGCCGTGTGGATACCGGATCAGATAATCCAGGTGGCGGCTCAGGTTCATCGACGGCAATGCGCTGACCTCCAGGCTTGCGTTGGTAACTTCGGCATATTGTTCTGCATTAAAACCTGTCGACCATTCTTTACCGGGCTCCATCGTTCCTTCCCAGGCCTTAGTGGCATAAGGCATTGGGTTGCGCACGATAATGTCAATGGCGTCTGTGGCTGTTTCGCCGCCACCTTGTGCTTCAAAGGTGAAATGTGCCGGACCTGTTTTGTTGCCCACTTTCAATTCGAAATAGGTAATTTGATCACCCGGTTCTGTGAAGGTGAGTGTTTGGGTGGGAGTGCCGGTGATCATCACTTTGCCTGAACTTTCGCGAACCCGAATGGTGGCATTTTTGACTTGTTTTTCCATCGCAAATACCTGTATCGGTAAACGCAAGGTTTCGCCTGGACCGAGGACACGCGGCAGGGTAGGGAGAATCATCAATGGCTTGCGAACCGGGCACGTTTTCTCTGCTGCGCCGTAGGCCCCTTTGGCATTGGGTGCAGGGGAAGACATGACTGCCATGACCCGGACTGACCCGACATAATTATCAATTTTAAGCTTATGCGTAGCTGTTTTGCCTTTTTCCAAATAAAATGGTCCAATGTGAATGACAGCAGGTTTGAAGCGGTTGACCTGTGCCGCATTTTTAGCCTTTCGGTTAAATGCATCACCTCCGATAGCAAGGATACGTTCCAGTTCGACGCCATACGCGCCCAGCACATAGTCGTAAATATCCCATGTTTTTACCCCCAGAGCCTCTCTGGCAAAAAAGGCATCGTGCGGGTTGGGCGTTACAAACCGGGTTAAATCCAATAGCCCTTCATCAACGATTGCTAAGGTGTAGGCGCAGGATTTACTGCCGAGTTCCTTTAGTTTTACGGTAAATGGTTCACCTGGTTTAATCACATCAGCCATCTCAATGACTGGTGTGAGCCGGGTCGCTGGATTTTCAATTTTTACAGGAACGATACCATACATGCGGATGGGTAAGTCGTTTTTGGTTTGCGCATGTGGTTGCAACAGACTGATATGTGCATAAACAGCGGGTGCCATTTCTGGTTCTGCCTTGAAAGTTAATATGTTATCACCTGTTTTGGCATCAAACCAGATATGTTTCACCACCCGACTACCATTTTCGAGCGTCATCAACACGCGGCCATTTTCGCTGGCAGGCACTTTGATGGAAACCATTTCACCGGCATTGTATTGTTCTTTATCGGCTGCCAGGGGAAGCATAGCCACGGCATTGCGGCTGTAAAGATCGTCCATCCGGTCGGGGTAGCCCACCCAAAAGAAGTCACCTGAAGCGTGTCCGCCTTCTTCGTCGATGGCACGCACCAGGTAACGGCCCCAGGTTGCCGGATTTACCCGCCAGGTAGCGTGGCCATTAGCGTCGGTGGTGACCACCTTGCTTTCCAGTGCATTGACATGGGTGCCGGCATTGAATTGGCCAACATCTGAAGCGCGGTCCTGATCCCACCACCAGCGCCAGTCGCAGCGATAAAGCCCTACGGATACGCTGCGGTTAGATAATGGTTTGCCATTTTTATCCACACAAGCAATTTCCACATCCCCGCCTTTTTGAAGGTTGATCTGGCTATTGCCGTATTTATCTTGTGGTACTTTTATACCGATCATTCTTTTGTAGGGGTAATAATCCAGCGCAAAATTATCCACACTGACGTCGCCGCCGGCTTCGAAAGCGCGTACTTTAAAGGCCGCGACTAATTTTCCTGGTGCCGTACCGTTTAATTTAATGTCCAGCGGAACATTGGCATTGCCATTTTCATCGACTTCTCCATCAAATAAGGTTTGCTCCTCCGACCAGAAGGTTCTGGCAGGGTCTTCAAA
The DNA here is from genome assembly GCA_044350415.1 of Saprospiraceae bacterium. Classification (GTDB taxonomy): domain Bacteria; phylum Bacteroidota; class Bacteroidia; order Chitinophagales; family Saprospiraceae; genus M3007. The sequence goes on from JBILHQ010000090.1 coordinate 13,662, forward strand.
TTTGAAGTTTTTAAAATTAGGAAACTGGGTGTATCCTGTTTGGAGCTGCATGTCCACCTTGGCTTTCAGGTTTTTGGCAGTAGCACCCGTGAGCCAGCGGACTGACAGTTTGCCGGATGCATCTTCGTCGCCAACACCCAGGGCTTTTTCTTTAAAGTCGAGTGCCAGTTTCAAGCGGTTGGGTTTTACTGTTTCAATTTTTAAGACCTGCGTAAATTTAGCACCCCCTACTTCCACCTTGGCAATCCAGTTGCCGGTAGGGGCATCAGGATCAGTGTTAAAATGGAGCGGGAAAACGCCGTTTATGCCATTATTCACTACTGTTTTATAGCGTAAAGCTCCCCGGGAGTCAGTGAGTTCAAAGTTGACCGGGTGCCCGGGCGGAAGTTTGCCGGTACGATCTTCCAGTACGAAATTGAGGTATACACTGTCACCAGGACGCCAAACGCCTCTTTCTCCATAAATAAATCCTTTGAGGCCTTTTTGGGTCTCGGCACCTGCTACATCAAAACGACTGAGGGATAGAGATCCGCCATCGGCCATCCGGAGATAACCGCGGTGCTCTCCTTTGGTAGCGACTAAAATATAAGGCTTGTCGCGGAGGGATGCTGTATACACGGTGCCATCTGATGCGGTGCTGGTTTTTCCGATGGACTGTAATTGGTAGTTGTAGTATTCTATTTGCACACCGCCAACTGGGGCAGTCGTATTCAGATCAGTGACCACGGCCATATTAGAGCCGTCTTTTCCCAATTTGGCGGTGAGGCCAAGGTCACTTACAAAGACGTTGCGGCGTTCGAAACGTTCGTTGTTATAGTATTCTTTAAAGCAGGGGTTTTCGCGGCGATCATAATCGTAATTATCATCATACCATCCGTCCTCATCGTTCCAGTAAATGCCGCGATATCCACCCCAAAGGGACACCAAATTACCATATTCATCTGGTTGTGGGAGCGTTTCAGTTATTTGGGTATTGTCATTCCCGGCATTTGGACCACTGTTGTTTTGTCCATCATTATTGGTGCCTTCGGCTGCGCATTGGAGATTGGCCACATAACTTCTCCGGTACACCAGCCGCACTTGATAAATAGCGCCCGGGTCCTGCTTGATCATATCTTTCAGGTCAAGCGCGTACCGCTGCCAGACTTTGGCGGAGGAGTTTGGGTTTAATGCAGCGAGTGATATTTTTTTCTGGAAAATAATTTTGCCTACGCGCTCCAGTTCATTGTTGCCTTCTATTTCATTGACTTGCAAATACTGGAGAATGTTGGCATTGTATATTTTAAATATTTCCACATCGACAGCATTTAATGCAACCGCTTCAAATGGAAAAATGACACTGCCACTGCTGTTGCCTGGAATAATTGCGCCGCGGCCAACTAATCGAACACCAGGTTTAATATCTTCAAAGTCAATGGTTTGTTTGAAAGGATTTTTCATTCTTGCATTGGCGGTATTTTTTATGCCACCATCCACGACGACTTCGTGTTTGCCCACAAGACGCTCCACCGGATAGGCCCGCAAAAAGTTGCCATCCGTGGTAAAACTGAATTTATTCAAATACCCTTCGATGCGGATCAAACCATCAAAAGTTTGGGACGACGACAAAGGGTCAGAAAAGTTGATGAGCAGGTATTGGCTTTCTGTCTGTACCACCCGGACAGTAATAACCTCAAAGTCGCCCAGTCCAGGAACCGGAACTTGAGAGTTGCCAGCTTGTTTTACGCCAATAGGCTCGCCGTTCCAATTGATGGCCACAGACGATCTGTTCATGGTGCGTTGCACCCCATTGGCAGTGAAATAATGTGTTTTATTGCCCTCTGTATGGTTCCAAGTAATCGTAAGCGCACGATTATCCTGTGTAGCAGATAATATTTTTTCCAATGCTTCTTGTCCGACCGGTTCATTGGAGTGCACGACACCTGTGATTTGCTGCACCTTCAGGTTAGCGGCGTCAGGTGTTTGGATACCATCCACTGTAACCTCAAAATTGAGTTCCCGCACGCGGAAATCAAATTCGAAGGTGCGGACCGTAGCGGGTGCTTCTTTATAAATGGCACCAATGCCCACTTTGCAATGGTATTGCTGTCCATACTTCAACGGTGCTTCCGGCTTTAGCAACACTGTGCGGTCATCCTCCCATACTGCTTGTCCTTTCACTTCCGGACTGACGGAAAATACAGCCGCATCTACAGATTTACCAACTTGATCGGCATTAACCGCGGCATTGGCAAACCGTACCCTGACCGGTTCGTCGCGACCGATGGTTCCATTCGTGTAAGCATAAATATATTGGGAGAGATCCTGGTAAAAAGCGTCATTTTTGACTTTTTTATTACAGGCAAAAAAGGTACTTAAAAGACCAAACGAAGCCAAAACGGCAAACGAAACTAAAAGACGTTGGTGTAGCATAAGATATGGTAAACAGTGTTAAATATGGGTTCTTTTATTGACAACAAATGTAAGGGGTAAAGCAGGTAAATAACTGGTTTAATTTATTATCTGCAGGAATAAAGTCATTAAATGAGGCTTGTCGGCATTTAACCGTTTTATTCCACTATATAACAATTCCACAAATCTGTTCTGCTTTGCCAGTCATTAAAATTGAAGTGTTGCAGCCAGTCAGGTAGTTGCTGGTACACTGGGGTCAACTGGTACCCGGAAAGGATATTTTTCGACAGGGTTTTTCGGGAGATTAATAAGTCGCCTTTTTTGATCTGGTCCTGCTTGTTGAGCGCGATATTGTCAAACCGCTCCACCAGAAATACTTGCAGCGAGTCCGGGCGGTAGAAACTCACCGCTTGTCCCACCCATTTGAAGGGTGATTCCTTTTCCGCAAAAACATGTATTTTTTCTTTCCCTGGATAATTCCACAAAAACTGAAACATCCCTACTGAACTTTGAAGAGGAATACAGGTGGCATAAAGCAGGAGAGGCAGATTAACAATAAGGGCCGTTTTGCGGACAAGTGGCCACCATTTTTGGCGATCAAAAGCGCTAAAACCCTGTGCGGTAAGCCAAAGGACCGGTACCACCATCGGAAATAAAAACCGCAGCTCTTTGTGGGCTACTATACTGTGTCCGGCGATAAAAGGAATCGATGCCCAAACCAACAAATGCCCTTTGTTTTTTCGGATACCTGCTAATAATCCAGCCAATATCAATAAACTAACAGGGGGAATTGCCTTAAGACAAAATTCAGGGAGGTACCACCACCAGGGCTCCATACCATACGCATTGGCTTTTCCTTCCATAATATTGGCCCTGAAATAATTCCAGGGCGTGAATACCCAGGTTCCATAAAACCAACGGTCGGCGAAAAGACCAATAGATAGTCCCAGCATGCCTGCCATAAAAAACACCAGCAGTGGTCGCCCCCCTGCGCGCAGGGAAAATACCAGCCAACAGAGTATTCCCGCAATGGCAAACGCCATCTGGAACCGAAAACAGAAAGAAATACCCAAAGCCAGCCCTGCTCCAAATATTTTGAGCAAGTGGCCCTGTTTCTGAAAATCAAGTAAATAGTAACAAGCCAGCAGGAATGATAAAGCCGCGTAGTTTTCGGAGGAGAACCGCACGCTCAGCATGGGCATAAACCAGCAGCAAAAAACTAATCCGAAAAAAAGGGGTTTTTCTTCTGTAGTCAGGGTCTGGATTACCAGTTTTTTATATACCGTAAAAGCCAATAAGCCGGTCATCAACCGCAATAAAAAGGCTAGGATAAATGGGGTGTAAAGACCTGACCATCGTGCGGCAGAAATGGCAATCCATGCGATCACAGGCTGTAAGGCCGGGCGCATCTGTGCCGCGAATTCCCAGGGAAGTGCCTGGGCCGGTATAAGGCCTAATTTCCAGTTGGCGAATTCCAGCAACTGAAAATGCTCATCCGGGTGAAAGTACCCTTCGGTACACCATGCTGCCACGATGAGGAGCAGCAGCCCAATACGGTGAATTGGCATAGGTAGTATTTATAGTCCCAAGTCGATTAGTCCCAGGTCCCAAGTCCGTAGAGTATTCAACATGCATTCCGGTTTTTTTGAACGGCCGACCTGCATGGAGAACACCCTACGGACCTGGGACTAATATTTAAATAGCCTGAATCAAATCATATTGCGTAACAATATGAATGGCTCCGGAACGGTCACGGGTGATTACTGCGGGCATTTCTTTGCTGATATACCGGTTCATCTGACTGATCGGTGTATTTTCACTTACGGTTGGGAATGCAGCGCCCATAATTTCTTTGAGCATTCGTTCGGAGTTTTGGAGCGGATTTTCCAGCAGGATATTCAGGACTTGTGTTTCAGTGATGGAACCTACGATTTCATCGCCGTCCATTACCGGCAATTGACTTAAATCGTGGCTTTTCATCAGGTTGAATGCTGCACGAACAGTATCATCAACTTTTGCGGAGAAGAAGCTGCGGTCTTTTTTCCGGGAAATGATATCACTTATTTTGAGTTCATCTTCCAGAAAGCCGCGTTCCCGCATCCAATCGTCGTTGTAAATTTTACCGACATACCGGCTGCCGTGGTCATGGAAAATGACTACCACCACATCATCCGGCGTCAATTCACTGCGGAGTTGCCAGAGGGCACCCATTGCGCTGCCGGCGGAGTAGCCCAGTAAAATACCTTCCTCGCGGGCGAGGCGGCGCGCCCACAAGGCTGCTTCCTTGTCGGTCACTTTTTCAAATTTAGTGATGACATCGAAGTCTACATTTTTCGGCAGAATATCTTCACCAATACCCTCTGTGATATACGGATAGATCTCTTTGGGGTCAAAAATGCCAGTCTCTTTATATTTTTTAAAAACGGAACCGTAAGTGTCGGCACCCCATACTGTGATATTTGGATTTTGCTCCAGCAGGTATTTGGCGGTACCACTTACCGTTCCGCCGGTTCCCACACCTACTACCAGGTGCGTTATTTTGCCGCCTGTTTGTTCCCAGATTTCAGGACCGGTACTTTCGTAATGCGCCTGTCGGTTGGAGAGGTTGTCATATTGGTTACACCAGAACGAATTAGGTATTTCTTTGCTTAAGCGTTCTGCGATAGAGTAGTAGGAGCGTGGATCTTCCGGTCCAACATTGGTGGGGCATACAATGACCTCTGCGCCGTGGGCTTTCAGGATATCCACCTTTTCTTTGGACTGCTTATCAGTAGTGGTAAAAATGCAACGGTAACCCCGGACGCATGCGACCAGTGCAAGGCCCATGCCGGTATTGCCGGAGGTGCATTCGATGATAGTACCCCCTTTTTTGAGGTCGCCTCTTTTTTCAGCATCGTCAATCATTTTCACGGCCATACGATCTTTAATAGAATGGCCGGGATTAAAAGTCTCCACCTTCGCCAGGATAAGTCCGGGAATACCTGCAGTGACATTATTGAGTTTTACCAATGGCGTATTGCCTATCGTTTCGAGGATATTATTTTTATAATTCATTGAAGTACTGTGGTGAAAGGTATATGATTTTATTTGTTGATTAATTTTGGGCTGCCAGAAGGTGGGACAACATTTTCTGGCGGACCAGTTCTTTCAAAGCACCTACATTTTCTGCGGAGAGGTCTTTGGTTGGAATAGGGGCATCGTAGTAAATGTGGAGTGTACCTGGCGACAAGTCGATGCTGTTGGAGTCGCACACTTTTTTTACATTCACAATGGTCATTATTAGAACAGGCGCACCCGTTTGGACGGCAATCCTGAAAGCGCCATCGTAGAAGGTGGCAAGCGGCTCATCTGATTTATTTCGGCTGCCTTCCGGGTAAATAAAAACACTTACACCTTCTTCCAGTTCTTTTTTCAGCGCAATGACACTTCTTGCCCTGCTGATCGCACTTTTTCGGTCGACCGTCAGGCACATTTTTTTTACCACCCATCCAAAAATCGGAATTTTTATTAACTCATCTTTGGCTAAAAAACGAAAAATACCAGGGAAAGCACCGGCATTGGAAATAAAATCGAGCGATGAACTGTGGTTACTTACAATGACATACGACTTTGTGGGATCGAATAATTCATGCCCATGTGCCTGTATCCGAATGCCCGTCAGAAAGAAAAAGGTATGGGTGAAAGGATGGTGAAGATACCAGATATTGCGGCGTAATGCCTTTTTTCCAGGCGAAATGGCCATAACCGTCAAAATGTACGGAATGCTCAACAGCATCATGAGCAAAAAAAGGAGCGCCCCGTATACCGCCCAAACTGATCGAAATATTCGCATAATAAAACCGGGCACAAAGATCAGAAAGAATGTTCAATGTTCCATGTTTAATGTTTAACTTTCCAAGTGGGCTTGTGATAAGGTACGTATTCTTCATCCCCAATGACAAGCCCACATGGAACATGGAACATTTTCAATTATTGTTTCCTAATAATCCCAACATCCAGGCGTATTCCATGGCGCGTTCTTTTAACCGTTCAAAACGACCGGAGGAGCCGCCGTGTGAACCGCTCATATTGGTGACAAACAGCAATAAATGCTGGTCTGTTTTGTTATCACGGAGTCGGGCCACCCATTTGGCGGGCTCAAAATACTGCACCTGTGAGTCGGCAAATGACGTTTTGACCAGCAGGTTTGGATAGGCCTGTTTTTTTACATTATCATAAGGCGAATATTGTTTCATATAATTGTATTCTTCCTTAATATTCGGATTGCCCCATTCCGCATATTCTCCGGTGGTCAGCGGAATGCTAGGGTCGCTCATCGTAGTCAGGACATCAACAAACGGTACCGACGCGATAAGGCCTTTATACAAATCGGGCCGCATATTAGCAACGGCACCCATCAGTAAACCACCGGCTGAGCCACCCTGCGCAAACAAGCGGTCGGCAGCAGTGTACTTTTCCTTGATGAGCATTTCTGAACAATCAATGAAGTCGTTGAACGTGTTGATTTTGTTCTTCATTTTGCCTTGTATATACCAGTCATATCCCATTTCCATGCCGCCACGGATGTGGGCAATGGCACAAACAAAACCACGATCCAGCAGACTGATCCAGGTTTTGTTAAAGGCGGGATCGTAGGAACTGCCATAGGAGCCGTATCCAATCTGAAAACAGGGAGCAGATCCATCGCGCACCAATCCTTTTTTATACACCACAGAAACGGGTACTTTCACGCCATCGCGAGCGGTGGCCCAAACAAATTCAGTTTCGTATTGAGCAGGGTCGTAACCACCCGGTACTGGTTCCGTTTTTTTAAGCGTTTTTATTTTGGTGGCCACTTCGTAGTCGAAAACAGAAGCAGGTGTTTTTAATGAACTGAAGGCATAACGCAGCGTTTTGGCAGTCGCATCGGGCAATGGGATAGGGGAGGCCTCATAAGTGGGTTCTCCAAAATCGATATAATGCGAAGTGCCATCAGTCCAATTATAAATATTGATCTTTTGCAACCCGCCATTCCGCTCACTGATGGCCACAAAATCTTTATAAACATCAATAAAATCTATTAATGCATCTGAGCGATGCGGCACCAGCGTGGTCCAGTTCGCGCGCTCAGGTTGATTTGCCGGAGCGGTCATAACACTGAAATTGTGTCCTTCAGCATTGGTGCGAATGATGAACCTGCCATCGTGGTGTTCCACATCATAAAAAAAATCTTTTGTTCGGGGAAGGATGGCTTGAAATGCACCGGTCGGGTTATCCAATTGGAGGTATATGGTCTCCATATTTTGGGTATACCCGTGTGTGATGAACACATATTCACCATCTTTAGAAGGTTGAACTCCTACATAGATTGTTTCATCCTTATCTTCATGTACCAGTACGTCTTTACTGCTGTTTGTGCCAACAGTATGTCGCCAGACTTTGTCGGTACGCAGGGTGGTTTTGTCTTTGGTATCATAAAACAGGTATTTTCCGTCTTTCGACCAGGCTGATGCGCCAAAAGCAGAGTCAAATTCATCCGGCAATAATTGACCGGTCTGTAAATCTTTGATCCGGGCTGTGAACAGATTTCGGCCGGTGTAATCTGTTACAAAAAAAACAAACCGTCCGTCAGGACTTACATTCAATCCGCTGACACTACAATAAGGCTTCCCAACTGCCATGGCATTGACATCCAGCATGATTTCCTCAGGGGCATCCATGTTTTCTTTTTTTCGGCAGTGAAGTACATATTCTTTTCCTGTTTCATACCGGCTGTAGTACCAATATCCTTTGCTAAGATAAGGAGCCGAGTTGTCATCCTCCTTAATGCGGGCTTTCATTTCCGTGAAGAGGTGTTCTCTAAGATCTTTTACAGGACTAAGAATACTATCGGCATATTCATTTTCAGCATTGAGATAAGCGACAACCTGGGGGTTTTCCCGCTCATTAAGCCAGTAATATTCGTCAGTACGGTGATCCCCTCCAACGGCGATTAACGTTTTAGGCTTTTTTTCAGGGTGAGGGGCAGTAATGCCCCCGGCATTAAAAACTGATAGATTCATTGTAAAACCAGTTGGTATACTTTTGTTGGGTGATGGCTGCTGGCATGCGCTAAAGAGCAATGTGGCTGCGCCGATGAACAGGTGGAATTTCATATGTTGGTTGGTTTAAGAACATGTCTGGAATTTTTTGAGGAATAAAAAATCCCAGACATGTTCAGAAGTGCAAAGATCGTTTAGTATTATCATTCGCGGGTATTGCTTTTTTCAATTATTAATATTTGTTTTAACAAAAGCACTGTTTGGTTTAACTGAATTTCAGAAATTAAGTTATTGAATATGAGTATTTTAATATAATACAAAAAATATTTTTAAATAATTGTGTGAAATAATTTGTTTTTTAAATACAAATTGTGTTATATTTGCGGTAGCATTTAGATCTTCGGAATGCATCTTATTAAACAATACAACAGTTATGGAGCTCGAAGTCCTGCAAAGTAAAAAAGGAACTAAAGTGGTTGCAGCATCTAATTTGTATCATGTTTTGCGACTAC
>JBILHQ010000279.1:0-6737 GCA_044350415.1 Saprospiraceae bacterium
CCCCCCAAAGTGACTGCGCTCGGCAGTTTTATGGTGGGTATCCTCGGACTTTTTATCCCCATTCTGAAGGAAATCAAAGAGATGATGTACCAGTATAATCACGATTACCGGTTCAGCGATGCCAAATACCAACGCACCTTTGGCGATATACCGGCCACACCTTACGCCAAAGGAATCAAGGCTACAGCACAGTTTTATCAAGCGGAAGCAAAGAAGTAAGGAAAAACGAAGACCATCTTGAAGCAAAGGCCTCTGTCGCAATTCGTTGCAACAGGGGCCTTTGCTTTTTTGCAGAAAGCATGTCAGGATATTGTGACAATAGTCACAATTCCTTATGACTGCAATCATAAATAACAGGATACTAACTACCCAACCTTTGTATGGAATTTAAAACTGTACAAAATTATGAAAAAATTGAATCTGGTATCTTCAATAGTGGTTGTCATCCTGCTACTGACCGCCTGCAGTAGCCCGGAAAAAAAAACCAACCCAACTTCAACGGAAACCAAAGCGGAAACCAGTGATCCTTCTTCTTATGACCCCAAAAGGGGCGAAGGAAAATTTACCGCGGATATGGTCAAAGTTGGCACCTCCCTTGACGCTGCAATGGCCGCAGAAGGTCTGAAAGTACAAGGTGTAAAATGCGCTGCCTGCCATAAATTAACCGATGAAAAATTGGTCGGCCCGGGCTGGAAAGGGGTAACCACCCGCAAAACACCCGAATGGATCATGAATTTTATTACCAACCCGGATCCAATGATTGAAAAAGACCCCGAAGTACGCGCACAACTGGAATTGTGCCTGGTTCGTATGCCTAATCAGGCATTGTCGGATACTGAGGCCCGGAATCTCCTGGAATTTATGCGTAAAAATGATGGCGTTAAATAACGCACAACGAAACAAATCACTCAACTTATTAAATATTAAAACATGAAAAAAAATATTTTTAAACTGGCCTTCCTGGGTTTATTAATGGTGTCCATGTGGACTGCCTGCAAACCTAAAAATGCAGGTAACGCTGTTAGTGGTGATACCGCCGGCAAAGCTTATGTAGCACCTGGAAAATATGATGAATTTTACAATTTTGTAAGTGGCGGATTTAGTGGCCAAATGAGTGTTTATGGGTTGCCAAGCGGTCGATTATTCCGCGTCATTCCTGTCTTCTCGGTAGACCCGGAAAAAGGATGGGGGTACAGCGAAGAAACAAAACCGATGCTCAATACGTCGCATGGATTTGTTCCTTGGGACGATTTGCACCACACTGAAATGTCACAGACCAATGGCGAAATTGATGGCCGCTGGGTTTTCGGCAATGCCAATAATACGCCAAGGGTGGCGCGGATTAACCTGAAGACTTTCCGCACCGATGAAATCATTGAACTGCCTAATAGCGGCGGTAACCACTCTTCGCCATTTATCACCGAAAACACAGAATATGTGGTAGCCGGGACTCGCTTCAGCGTACCGCCCGACAATGTCAATGGCGATGTCCCGATTAATACCTACAAACAAAACTTTAAGGGACACCTCAGTTTTATCAGCGTCAATAAAGATAATGGCGCCATGGATCTGGCCTTCCAAATCCAATGTCCGGGTGTCAATTTTGACCTGAGCCATGCCGGCAAAGGCAAATCACACGGATGGTTCTTCTTCTCCTGCTACAATACCGAACAGGCCAATACTTTGCTGGAAGTTAATGCTTCCCAAAAAGATAAGGACTTCATCATGGCGGTCAACTGGAAAAAAGCAGAGGAATATGTAAAAGCAGGAAAAGGCAGGAAAGTGCCGGTTAGTTATGCACACAATGTGTGGGATGAAAAAACACATACTTCCAAATCTGAAATCAAAAAAGAAGTGCTCGTGCTGGATGCTAAAGAACTGCAGGATATTTGCTACATGATACCCTGCCCGAAATCACCACACGGTTGTGATGTCGATCCAACTGGTGAATATATTGTAGGAAGTGGCAAATTAGCAGCAGTAATTCCTGTTTTCAGCTTCGATAAACTGCAGGCTGCCATTGCCGGTAAAGAATTTGATGGTGTATATGATGGCATCCCTGTGATCAAATATGAAGCCGCTTTGTACGGAGAAGTTAAAAAACCAGGCTTAGGCCCGTTGCATACCGAGTTTGATGGCAACGGCAATGCTTATACTTCGTTCTTTGTTTCTTCTGAGGTTGTAAAATGGAATATCAAAGACCTCAAAGTATTGGACCGGGTGCCTACCTACTATTCGGTAGGTCACTTGTGCATCCCAGGAGGCGACAGCAGGAAACCATCGCCTAAATACCTGATCGCCTATAATAAAATCACCAAAGACCGGTATTTGCCAACAGGTCCCGAACTCGCTCAAAGTGCCCAGTTGTTTGATATTAGTGGCGACAAAATGCAGATGATTCTGGACTTTCCAACCATCGGTGAACCGCACTATGCACAGGCATGCCCGGCTGATCTGATCAGTAAAGACCAGGTGAAAATATTCAAAATTGGAGACAACAACCATCCTTATGTTTCCAAAGGGGAATCAGAAACATCTGTGACAAGGCAGGGCAATCAGGTGCATGTGAAAATGACAGCCATCCGCTCACACCTCTCTCCCGATAATATTGAAGGTATTCAAAAAGGCGACGAAGTATTCTTCCACATCACCAACCTGGAGCAGGATTGGGATGTACCGCATGGTTTTGCTATCAAAGGTGCCAACAATGCGGAATTACTCATCATGCCGGGTGAAACCACTACGTTAAAATGGGTGCCGGACAGAGTTGGTATCTTTCCAATGTATTGCACCGATTTTTGTAGTGCACTGCACCAGGAAATGCAGGGCTATGTAAGGGTATCCCCTGCAGGCAGTAATGTGCCTGTGACTTTCAGCTTGGGAACCAACACTCCCGCACCTGAATCCGCAAAATAATAGAATTACGCAGCGGAGATGGAATAAAAGGTCATATCTTTTTGATCATCTCCGCTGCTATCCCCCAAATGAAGGACTGCATACCTGCCCTTAATATTTACCTGAAAAAAAGTAATGCGTAAAGACAAGAATAACTTAAATATTACCTCCAAAGCCCTGCTCTTGATTTGCAGTATTTGTCTCTTTGCTGCCATTTTTGTCCCTCTATGGCGGATCGAATTATCGGCACCCCAGTACCCCGAAGGATTAGTGCTGCAAATTTTTGCAGATAAGCTTGGCGGACAAGTAGACATTATCAACGGCCTTAACCACTATATCGGTATGAAAACGCTCCATAAAGAGGATTTTATTGAATTTGCCATACTGCCCTACCTGATCGGCGCATTCGCTTTGATGGCCCTGTCAGTGGCACTCATCGGAAAAAAAAGAGGGTTGTATCTTTTTATGGGAAGTTTCGTGTTGTTTGGCATTGTGGCAATGATAGATTTTTACCGCTGGAATTATAACTATGGCCACCATCTCGACCCAAATGCAGCGATTATCGTGCCGGGCATGGCGTACCAACCACCTTTGATCGGTTACAAGCAATTGCTCAATTTCGGTGCTTATTCTATACCGGATACAGGCGGCTGGCTATTTGTGGTTAGCGGATTATTGATGGTTTGGGCTGTTTTGGCAGAAACAAAAACCCTTAACCAGTTTAGAAAAAAGCAACTTGCCACTGTTGCCATTTTGACCATCACATTACTCTCCTGCAGTAATTCGGGTGTTCCAACTATCAAATTGAATACCGACAACTGCGACTTTTGTAAAATGACCATTGCCGACGGCCGGTTTGGTGCAGCATTGACCACCCAAAAAGGCAGGATATACAAATTTGACGACCTGGGTTGTATGCTCCAGTATAAAAGAGCCAACGGGAAATTGGAATTCAAAGATTTTTTTGTTGCCGACTTTACCCAATCCAATATGCTGATCCCGGCTGAAAAGGCTTTTTTCATCAAAGGGGAAAGCATTGCAAGCCCTATGCGGGGGAATATTGCTGCGTTTAAAGATGCATCAGCCGCCAGCCCTTATCAGCAAAAAATGGGCGCTAACCCTGTGGAATGGCGAAAATTAATAAATGAAGAATAGTACAATTTAAGACAAAACACAACATGAAAGGCTCACTTTTGATACTATTCTGTTTTACGCTATATCAATCTGTATGCGCCAAAACCATTCATGTCGGCAATAGTTGTCCCTTTCAAAAAATCCAGGCAGCCATTAGTGCAGCAGCAAACGGAGATACCATCATCGTACAGGAAGGTATTTACAAGGAAGGGAATCTCCTGATCGACAAATCACTGGTTATTTGGGGCGAAAACCGCCCTGTTTTAGATGGACAAAGCAAGTTTGAAGTAGTGTCGGTAAAAGCGAATCATGTGGTGCTCGATGGTTTCCTGATTCAGGGTTCAGGATATGCAACCCTGGAAGACCCCTGTGGTATTAAGGTTTACAACAGCCATCATGTTACCGTGAGTAATAATATACTGGATAATAATTTTTTCGGCATCTACCTTCAGTACTGCACCAATTGCTTTATCAAAAACAATAAAATAAAGGCTTACGGTAAAGAAGAACAGCAAATCGGCAATGGTATTCATTGTTGGAAAAGTGACAGCCTGCAAATCATCGGCAATACGATCTCCGGGCACCGTGATGGCATTTATTTTGAATTTGTTACCCATTCGGTGATCTGGCGCAATATTTCCACCCACAATATCCGCTACGGTTTACATTTTATGTTTTCCAATGACGATGCGTACATCTCCAATGTTTTTAAAAACAACGGTTCTGGAGTTGCGGTGATGTTTACCAAAAACGTCAAAATGTTTGACAATCTGTTCGATGAGAATTGGGGCGATGCTGCTTATGGCCTGTTGCTCAAAGAGATCAATGACAGTTATATTTTGGGAAACTGGTTTGTCAACAACACCTTAGGTATTTACATGGATGGTACCAACAGGGTAAAAGTTGAAAAAAATATATTCAAAAACAATGGCTGGGGAATGAGAATCCAGGCCGATTGTGCACAAAACGAGGTCGTAGCCAATAACTTCCTGGGCAATACTTTTGATATCAGCACCAACGGCTCTTTGGTATTAAATACCTTCAATGGCAATTATTGGGATAAATACGAAGGATATGACCTGGATAAAAACAATATTGGTGATGTGCCTTTTCACCCCCTCAGCCTCTTTTCGGTGATCGTGGAGAACAACCCGCCGGCAATGCTTTTATTCCGCAGCTTTATGGTGACCCTCTTAGACAAATCAGAAAAAATAATTCCCACGCTTACCCCCGACAATTTTATTGATAATGCACCACTAATGCGTGCCCTTGACTTATGATAGCCATTCAAAACATATCCAAGTACTTTGGAAAACTTACGGTACTGGACGATATCAGCCTCCAATGCGACAAAGGAGAAGGTATTGCCCTGATTGGGCCCAATGGCTGCGGTAAAACCACCCTGATCAAAAGTATGCTGGGAATCGTATTGCCCAGCAAGGGAAATATCCTTTTCAAAGGAGAAAATATTGCCAACGCATTCCAATACCGCCAATACATTGGATATATGCCCCAAATCGGGCGTTATCCCGACAATATGACCATTGGACAAATCATAGAAATGATGAAGGAAATCAGAAATGCAGGCACTATTGATGATGATCTGATCCACGCATTCAAATTGAACACTTTATTTGATAAAAAAATGCGGACGCTTTCGGGCGGCACCACCCAAAAAGTGAGTGCAACGCTGGCTTTTTTGTTCAACCCCGATGTTCTAATTTTGGATGAACCTACTGCTGGTTTAGACCCCCTTTCAGCCGATATTCTAAAAGAAAAAATCATTGTAGAGCAACAAAAAGGAAAATTGATTCTCATTACCTCACATCTGCTCAGCGAACTCGACGATTTAATAACCCAGCTAATTTATATGCAGGATGGTAAAATCAAATTTCACAAAACCATTGACGCGCTGAAAAGGGATACCGGGCAAGAGAAAATATCGAAATCTATTTCCATGATACTCAAAAACAGTAGCCATGAATAGAATTATCAAATTTGTAATTTTAGATATTCTAAAAAACAGGATTGTATTGATTTATACCCTGCTGCTGGCGGTGCTTTCCTGGAGTGTATTCAGTCTGGAAGACAACAGCACCAAAGGTTTACTCTCCCTGCTCAATATTATTTTACTGATTGTTCCATTAGTCGCTGTCATTTTTTCGACTATTTATCAATACAATAGTGCTGAATTTGTAGAACTCCTGTTGAGCCAACCTATCCGGCGGGAAAAAATATGGTGGAGTTTATTCGCCGGTTTGTCGGTGTCAATGGTCCTTGCATTTGCAATAGGGGCCGGAATTCCTTTACTGATTTATGAACCCTCGGCGGTTGGTTGGATGATGTTTGGAACCGGTTGTTTGATATCGATGGTATTTGTGGCAATCGCTTTTTTGAGTTCCATCATTTCGCGGGATAAGGCAAAAGGAATTGGAATATCCATTATGCTGTGGTTGTTTTTTGCCCTTTTGTTTGATGGTTTAGTGCTGTTCCTGTTGTTTCAGTTTGCCGACTACCCTATTGAGAAAGCAATGGTTGGCATCAGTGCCCTAAACCCCATTGGTCTAGCGCGTATCCTGATCTTGTTGCACTTAGATGTTTCAGCAATGATGGGGTACACAGGAGCTATTTTTAAAGATTTTTTCGGCACGACATTAGGACTGGTGGTTTCTTTTGCGCTATTGGTATTATGGATTATTATTCCATTT
>JBILHQ010000091.1:0-22495 GCA_044350415.1 Saprospiraceae bacterium
AGGCGTGTTACAATCCAGAAAAACACTGATATTAAACTGCCCACAAACGCCTGGTGCCAGATCGCCAGTGTTAAACCGATATGTGTTTCCACTTTGCAATACGCCCGGAATGGTAGACGAGGTGTAATTGATAAAGGTGTCAAGTTCCACCTCCACATAAGTATTCTGAATGGTAGAGATGCTGTAATTGCAGTAATTGACCGCATAAGTGGCCGCAAAACAAGGCCGTAAATTGCCGGTTGCAATATCAACACCGAGAATTGCACAGGTGTCGGACAATATCACCGGCAGGTCGACCACCACTGGAATTGCTCCAGCCGCCACATTGGTGGTGGAATTACAGGTTCCAGCAGCATTATAGGGTACATCGAGACTGATTTCAACCAGCGCATCATCAGGACAAATCTTTAAGTCATACATGCCATTCGCACCTGAAACGGCGGTATAAGTGCGGTTGCTGTTCTGTCCAATGGCTTTTACTTTCCATCCTGCCAACAGCGGCTCGCCGCCATCAAAAGCGCAGTTGCTGAGAGAATCGAGGAATACCGTGCCGGTAACGTGGTAAGTCGCTGTGTCTAAGTAGTTTTCCCGGATTAATTGTGTATAAGTGTACAAATAGGTAGCCGGTACCAGGGCTTGCACAGGGATACCATTCTCCAACCGCCAAAGACTGTCGCTCACTTGTACCACATCGTAGGAGTCACCGATTTGACCATCGTTATTCAGATCGAGCGCCGGCAAAGTAACGGCCTGCGTACCAAAAACATAGTTTTCCCAGTCGATGACCGACCATGTCCGTTCTGTTTTGCTTTTTTCCTGGTTACACGCAGCGACAAAAACCAAATCGGTATAAGATTTTGCCATCACACTAAAAGTGTAACTGACAGTGTCCGTATTTACATCCCCTGGAAAATGCCAGGCTGGCAAATGAATCATTCCGACAGGAAGTGAGATGTTGATGATTTGTTCTTTCACGCCAGAACTGTTTCCTGCAGCATCGATCACCAGAAAACTCCTGGTCAGTGTTTTAGGCTCTCCGCCGGGATAGGTAAGTAAACTATTGGATTCCAATAGCGTAGCATTGCCGTTATCGCAGTTGTCCCAAAAAGTAGCCGATCCGAAAGCGGCATTGATTTGGGGCAAATTCTGGAGATTAATATTTAGCGCAGCGTAGGCTACTCCGGTGATGGTTATATCGGACGGCGCAACACAAGTGGGAGCTGCGACATCGGGGCTGCATTTCGGAGGAATCACCGAAACCTCCGTGACACAGGTGGTCCAATTGCCGGATTGATCGCCGACCCACATGAACAAATTAAATGTCCCTGTCCCTGTAAATGTAACAAAGGGTGAAGCAGGAGGCTGCGCACTAAAGACCGTATCGGCCCGGAATATCAAATCGGGAGATGCAGTACAATTGTCGTAACTCCCTTCGTCTACGATTTGCCCGTGTACAATAGTCTGATTTGGGCCATTGATATTGGATTGAACGGTAAGGAATTCGGAACAGACAGCGGTAGGTGCAATTTGATCATTGGTACAGGGATCTGGCAATATGCGCACATGCCCCCAGCATTTATTCCATATCCCTCCAGGGGCTGACACCCAGACATAGACGAAGGGATTGCCAGTGCCATTCAGGGAAACGGTGGGCGTGGCAGTGCCATTTAAAGTTAATGACCCCAGGATTTGGGAACAATTGTAAGGGCCGCCTTCCAACAGATCTGAAGGATTGTAGATGGTAACGCCGGAAGGGTCGGCGATGATAGTATCCTGGTCGATACAACTCGGTGGCACTATACCGCCATTAACGTATACTACAACTGAGCAAGTTTGCGAATTGCCAGAAGCATCAGTTGCGGTAAAGGTTACTGCTGTTTGTCCCAATGGGAATACATTGCCTGCGGGTAAATCGGAGGTCAATGTGACCGCGCCCGGGCAATTGTCGACATATACCGGATCGGCCAGGGTCGTTGTGAACGAGCAGGTGCCTGCCGGAACTGAAGTAGTAATATTGGCCGGACAAACGATGCTTGGCGGCATAATGTCGGGTGTGCATTGGGCGGATAACCAGCCCGTTTGTAGCAGCATAAGGGCCAGGAATAGCCCATTAAGCAGATTTTTCGTGGTGTTTTTCATGTAAATAATGGTGATGTTCATTGATTATGATTTAAGAATAACAAACGTTTTAAGAATGGAACAAAAACTACTGCTGTACACACAGTTTGACTTTACAAATGTGCATTAACATTGGGTTAGCCGACAACATCAAAAATTGTCAAAAATTGAATTTATATTTGTGTTTATTTTTGTAAATAATTGAAATTCAATTTTTTAAAATTAATATAATTGAATTAAAATGGAAAAAAGCCACCTGTCGCAATTGATATTTTCTTTTTCCGGACAGGAAAAACGGGAAATCCGTAAATTTCTGGAATCTCCTTTTTTTAACCAGCGTCGCGACGTGGTGGAATTATTCGACTGGTGCTGTATCCACGATGCACCAGAAAAAGATGGCACAAAGGTCCATTTATTTGGTAAAACGGATATTCCCGACCAGGAACTTCGGCTCCGAATGACTTATTTAATGCGACTTTTGGAGCGTTATATGGCGCAAAAGGAATTTGAATCTGATGAAGTCGCCGTCAAATTGCAATTGCTTACCGGGCTCCGGAAACGCGGATTGCATATCCCGTTTGAACGCGCCAGAAAGAGTTTTGAAAAGCATGCTGAAAGCAGGCCGCAACGCGATGCAAGGTATTACGAAACACAATTTCATGTGCATTGGGAAAATCATCAACTTACCTATCCCCGAAATCCCACCGATTTGCAACACCTCCGTGCAGCTTCTGTTGCTGCCGATGTAGCGTATTTGAGCCTTAAATTGCGGCTTATTTGTCTGCAAACGGTCCATCAGACGTTGTATGCTGATGATTATCAGGAAGTTTGGGAAAAAGAAGTGCTGGACATTGCTCATCACCATTTTGCAGCGAAACATCCTGCTATCGCTATTTATGTACACTGCTATTTCATGATGCGCTTTCCGGAAACAGAATCTCATTTCCATGCTTATAAACAATTGTTGCTTTCCGGAACGGGCGTGTTTTCTGAAGAAGAAATGCACGGTTTGTTCATCTGGGCAGTCAATTATTGTGTGCGGCGGCTCAATACCGGCGACCGGCGCTATTTTCAGGAGGTTTCTGACTTGTATAAACCCGGCCTGGAAAGTGGTCATTTGTTGGAGAACGGCATTCTATCGCAATATACCTATCACAATGTGGTGGCAGCAGGACTGCAAACCGGCGATCATGAATGGGTTAATTATGTGATTCACCATTATAAAAACAGCCTGGAACGACAATACCGGGAAAGCGCATTCAGTTTCAATCTCGCCCGCCTCGAATTCGCCAGGAAGAACTACGGGGCAGTGCTCGATCTGCTGCAGAAATCTAATTACCGCGATGTACTGATTAATCTCGCGACTAAAACCCTCCTCCTGAAAACCTATTATGAACTCGATGAGTATGATCTGTTGCAATCGCATCTCGATGCCATGCTCAATTATATCCGCCGAAAAAGGGTGATTGGTTACCACCGCACCAACTACACCAATATTATCCGGTTTGCCACTAAACTATTGCAAATCAATTATTCCAATAAAAAAGAGGTAGCGGAATTGCGCGCAGCCATCGACAACGAACAACGATTGACGGAACGGGATTGGTTTTTGGGGCAATTGCCTGCGCTGTAAATACGGGAGGGAAAAGGGGCTGCTCCGGACAATAATTATATATAAAAAACGTAATGGATTGATACTTGTGCGAATAACGGGTTAATTCTCGCACAAATGGAAGATTTGTAACTTAAATCAGGTACTTTTTTGCCAATTCAGTGAGCATCTTCGGTAGAATGCGGGGGCGACCTATAGTGAGGTGGTGACTTGGAGTTACCACCTCACTATAGTACATCTTTAAATCTGTGTAAAATCTGCGCGAAATACACGCTAAGTGCTGGGTAAAACAAATTCGTACAGTAGTATGGAGTTGTACCCATATCTTCTTCTCATTTGAAGCATTTGATCTTTAAAATTCTCCATTTTATGAAACATCTTTTTCTTTTTTTGGCCTTCGTTACATTTTTTGGCACCCAATTACCAGCACAAGTAGTGCCTTCTCTGGAAGATCCAGCGATGGACGACTATTTCAACGACCAATCGCATATTCCGAAAATTACGGGCCGTTTTGTCCATTTTAACACGAATGACCTGAAAGAACAAATTGTCAATTACACATTAGTGGTGCCGTTTGCGAAAATGCAGACCGACAATGAGACCGTGCAAGTGGCTCCAGATGGGACATTTGAAATAAAATTGTCCTATCTGGAGCCCTACCAGCAAATCTGGCTCAACATTGGTAATATTTATTTTAGTGAAATTATTGCCAACAAAGACTTGCATATAGAGACCGACATCGCCCTGTTGAAACAAGATACGTTCGAATTTTGGGGCAAAGGCGTTACTTTTTCGGGTAGTGATGCCGCCATCAATGAAATGGTTAACCGGTTTTATTTTGAAAATAGAGACCAGATAAATGAAATACAGTCTGGGGTGATGGCAGTTAAAAAAGAGGTATCGATGCGCTATCCGAAAATGCAGGAGGCAGATAAAGCGCTTGCCAACCTGGAAAAGGAATTTCTCTCCGTTCACCCTTGCGCTGATGGTTGGCTGTTGGCCAACGCCCGAAAGGCGGATTACTACGCAGATATCCTTGCATTGCATTACCAAACTGACACCCAAATGGAGGGTTCGCTGTTACAAGAGCTGTTGGCTTTTCAGCCTGCTGTCGTGGACAATGCAGGGATAACATTTTATAAAAACCTGGGCTTTTACCTGGAGAGGTTTAGTAAAAGGGGAATTTTAGAAGGTATTGACTATGCGGGTATTTCGCCCCGAAAGGCGGAATTAGTATTAATGACCAATGGAAGCCGGTACCCGGAAGAAGTAGAGACGTATTTTAAAAACATCGCCAATCGACTGAATTCTTCCTGGGTGAAAAGTAGTGTGGAACAGGAATTGAAACGGAATCAGGTAATCATCGATCAGATTAATACCGAAATAATCAATGCAACAGTACCTACGGGTGGTATTTCCGAACTTGGCCAACCTGTGGCTGCTTTTTCATTTCATGCCGACCTTTATCAGTCTGGATATTCCAGTGCCGACAGCCTTATTGCCGGCATCCGTGCCGCCTATCCTGGTCAGGCTATCATCCTTGATATTTGGGCAACCTGGTGTGCGCCGTGTGTGCAGGATATGAAAGAGAGTGCCGACAAGAAAAAAGCGATGGAAGGACTGCCGGTGAAAATCGTTTATTTGTGTGTTAACAAAGGGGCATCGCTGGAAATATGGATGAAAAAAATAGCAGAGATCGGGTCGTCCGGTACGCATATTTTTCTCGATAAGCCGCTATCCAAAGACCTGATGAAATCATTTGGCTTAAATGCTTACCCCACTTATCTGCTGATCGATAAAGACGGGAAGGTACATAAGGATCTGATTCCCAATATTGCCAATCTGGATTTGGATATGCTGAAGCGGTTTTTATAAGCCTTTGTATCTTTGCCGCTAATAACTAACACCTTACTATGCAACTGTTACGCCAGCGGTTATTCCTGTTGATCTTGTGCTGTTTACCGTTCTCTGCTGCTGCGCAATGGGGGAAAACAGGCCTTTTCAGGGAACTCCTTTTGAAAATTGACACGGCCACTTTTACAACCAGTAAACATATCATTGATCTCCAGGGAACGCCGCATCTATACTTCCTGTATGAAGATGAAAATCCAGTCTGTGAAGTGGAGTTTTCATTGAATAATCCATTGAATATCAGTGAAGTAACGCTCAAGCATTCAGAAGATTTTCAGGTGATCGATAGTTTGTTGCCGGTCAACGACAACCATTACCGGTTTAAGGTGCGGTTCAAGCAACTTACCTTCAGTAATTTTGTACAGTTTACTTTCTCGGTCTCCTCTTATCGTGGTGGAAGTATAATCCAGGAAATTAAATTATTCCCGGTTACGGCCACCACCGCTTTTATTAATCCGGCAGATAATCAATTGTTTATTGGGGAAGAACGCACCTTTCGGGTAGAAACCAACAAAGTGGATAATATTAAATATTCCAATCAATGGACCAAAGATAAGAACATCAACTATCGGTTTTCGAACGAACAGGGCGAATTGCGGATTCACCTGTTGCCCGATAAATCTGGTCTTCAAACCCTGGAGGTGCCTTTAAGTGTTCGAAAACCATCAGTGACAGCGGCGGGTGAAATGAATTACCAGTTGCCGTCGTTGAAATTTAATTTTCAGGTAAAAGAGAGCAAGCTGGTGTTTTTAAAAACCAATAAAAAAGAGATTACCTTCAATAAAAACGTTTTGGGGGAGGGGACTGAAATAGAACTCGACTATTACCCATATGTCGAACTGAAAAAAACATACCGCATTGAAAACCAGGAGGAATCGGGAGGCGATTTGATTGCCGAAATATTTACCCGCAGTGTTTTGGCCAATGGTAAATTTTTGTGCTGGCTGAGGACCTATAATTACCACCGCCAGTCGGAAGGGTATTTGTATATCAAAGATGGCGATATCGCTCGTTTTATTACCAATTTCAGTATCACGCCAGCCATGAAACTCACCGCCATCAATGTGGTTTCGGTGAAAGGCAATGAAAGCCAGGGACAAACGGTATTCCCCGGCGAACAGATCGAGTTCAAACTCACCGGCGAAGGCCTCGATAAAGCCAGTTTTAGTTTTGAAGGGCTTGTGGATGTCAGGATAGATTCGCTTATCCGGGGCGAAAATGAAATGCTGGTAAAGGGCCGTGTGCCGGCATCTATTGCCAAACCCGAAATTGCCGTGCTCAATTTTGGGAAGCCCACCGGGCAAAACCTGCGCATCAAAGAGTACCAAACGGCCCATCCGCTGAATTTTATCAATATAAAAATAGAAGGCGATCCCGATCGGGTCTTAACGGATATTGACAAGACGATTTTTATCGATCACACGCTCGACGATATTGTGCTTGCTTTTAACCACAATCTCATAGATAGCGACAGGAAATTCTTTGGCAAGCAATACCTGATAATCGATGTCCAGATAACGAACAACAATAACCTGGTAGATAAAAAAACACTTGCCAGGGTGGTGGTCTGTCCTGGCGAAAATTCGATCCGTTTCGATCAGTACGATCGCAAAGACTGCCAGCAGGGAAATATCAATATCAACCAATTGCTGCGCCGGAAAACCCACGAATTGGACGATTGGTCGACCATTGAAATCACCATTCAGCACGATCCAGCTATCTATGGCAGCAACGGTTACACTAAAAAAGTGGAGTTTGTGCTGCGCAAATACGCTACCTTCGACATGGATGTATCTTTTCCTGCTGGACTGGTGATCAAAAAGGCAGGGGAACAGGGTTTTGGCTCGCTGAGTGGGATCAGTATGGCGATCATTGCGCAGTTCAGTTTTTATCACCCTGATCGTATCGCCAAGCTTCGGCCTTATAAAATCGGAGCTGGCTTTCTGGCATTTAACGCGTTTAATTTCAGCCAGAGCAGTACGGGCCGCGATGTAGGGATTGTGGTACTCGGTAGTCTGTATCCATTGCAAAAAGCAGGCAGAAAACTCAGTTTCCCGTTGTATGTTGGCGGCGGCTATTTTATGGCAGAAAATAAGTTTTTTTACCTGCTCGGGCCGGGAATCCGTGTGCAGCTTTGAAAGAATATTCGATGTTCAATGGGGAAGGTTTTAATGTTCAATGGTGAATGGGGAATGTTCAATTTTCAATGGGGGGACAGTGAGAAGGCCCGTTTCGCGGGAGCTTTCCTCCGCGCGCTATTGAAAATTGAACATTAAACGTTGTAAATTAATAATTTATGAAATTGATTTTCATTTCTGATACACATTCCCTGCACGATCAAATCATTGTTCCTGAGGGTGATATCCTGTTGCATTGCGGCGATTTTTCTTCGCGTGGGCGCCTTCAGGAAGTGGAGGATTTTTTGGACTGGTTTGGTAGCCTGCCACACCGGTATAAGGTGCTCATTGCTGGAAACCACGACTTTCTGGCGGAGCGCAACCCGGAAATTTTTCGCCTGTTGATACCGGAAAATGTGATTTACCTGGAAGATTCGGGTATAGAGATCGAAGGGATTCATATTTGGGGAAGCCCGATTCAGCCCTGGTTTTTTGATTGGGCCTTTAACAGGCAACGTGGCGCTGAAATCCGAAAACACTGGGATTTGATTCCTGAAAATACAGATGTACTCATCACGCATGGGCCGCCGTATGGCATACTCGACCGGGTGGCTTCCGACAACCGGCCGGTAGGATGCCGCGATTTATTGCACCGTATCGGGGAATTGTCGGTCAAAATCTGTGCGTTCGGGCATATTCACGAAGCGTATGGTGTGCAGGAACAGGATGGGGTGGCATATATTAATGCGGCGGTGCTGGATGAGCATTACAAGGTATGTAATGCGCCAGTAGTGCGGGAGATTTTGTTATAAAAGGCGATTGGCCACCCGCCGCTGGTATCCCAGCCAGTCTTCCTCATGGTCAATGTCGCTCAATTGCGGTAACAACCCAACGGACAATCCTGCATTGGCACATATTTCTATAGTTGTGGGAAAAACGTTTTCGGTACTCCATTCCACATTGTCAAAGAGACCGGGATAATATTGGTTCATACCCAGCAAATAATAACCGCCGTCGAAAGTGGGACCAATCACCACATTATTGGCTGCCAACAAGTTAAATGCAGCGTCAATGATCTCGCCGGTTATTTCCGGGCAATCGCTACCCATAATCACTACTTTTTCAGCGCCAGCTTCGAATGCCTGCCGGAAAGCGTCCGACATGCGATCACCAAGATTGCCGGATGACTGCACTTTTTTGGTGAAAAAATCGCTGGACCACTCATCTTTTTCTGTAATCTCGTCGCTGTACCACAACCATCTGTCTGAATTCGAAAGAAGTGCACTTTCTCTTGATTTTGTCAATAAAATTTGGTAAATTTGCAAAGCAGCTTGCGAACCGATAGTAGCTGCAAGTCGGGTTTTCACTGTTCCTAACCGTGCGTTTTTTATAAAAAGCAATAAGATGTTTTTCTGTTTTTTCATGTGTTGCAAACAATTGTTTTGTTTTTATACTGAAAAAATAAAATATATTGTTTTAAATAATTGAATATAAAAAAATCGGAAGTATTTGCCACGAGGCCACATGGTTTTTTTACATAGAGCACAAAGACCCAACGTAGTGTACGCTTAAGAGCATGCCGACATATCAAGCCTATGTGATTTATGTGACAAATACTTCCCAAAAAATCAAAAATGAAAATACTGAATTTAATTTTACTGATGGCCTTTGTTAATGGGCTGGTTGCCTCCGATTCTTTGCAACACCGCATTTATCTTTTACCCGGCCAAGGGTCTGATAAACGTATCTTTAACAAATTAAACTTTGAAGGGTTCGATACCGTCAATCTCGTGTATCTGATTCCGGAAAAGAATGAAACCATGGAACAATACGCCGGGCGGATACTGGAGCAGGTAGACACTACTGGTTTTTATTCCTTTATCGGGGTTTCCTTAGGCGGAATGATTTCTGTTGAAATGGCTAAAAAATGCCATCCGGAGCACGTCATTATTATTTCCAGCGCCCAAACGATGTATGAACTGCCACAAAAATACAGGATAATGAAAAAAGTGCCATTCAACAGACTCTTTAGCGGCAGGGCAATAAAAATTCTTGGGCTTGTCGTACAACCGATTATTGAACCCGATAGTTGGAGAGAACGCGCTACGTTCAAATCAATGATGAAAGGTAAAGATCCTCTGTTATTAGAAAGAGGGGTAAATATGATTATTCACTGGGGAAATACCACCGCTGATCCGCACATTGTGCATATTCACGGTACACGCGACCATACCATTCCCATTCGGTGGGTTGATAATCCGGTAGTTGTAAAAAACGGCTCTCACATGATGACGTTAACCAGGAGTAACCCTATAAACGAAATCCTTGGTAAGGTACTAAACAAATAGACCTTTGAGACATTTTTTTACATGGAGAATCACGGAGAGAGGCGTGGGGAACATTCATACACTAAACACTCAGCACTGTTAACAGTCAACACTAAACCCAATCTGTGCCTCCGTAGTTCTCCTCGCCCTTTTCTCCGTGGTTCTCCGTACAAAAAACGGCATCACGAATGGATCATCACATTAGTTATCTATTCTGCACCATCTGTCCGCGCTCTCAATACTGCGAAATCGCCCACTTTTTTGCCAGCTTCCAATCCTTTTTCACAGTCGACCCGGAAGTGGATACAACCGTAAATACGGGAGGTAGAGGCTTCTTCTGCGAGTGCCTGCAATTCACCTGCTTTGGCAGGAAAAAGATGCGATAAAATTTCGGCAGCAGCAGCAGAAAAGGTCGAGTGACCGGAAGTATAACCCGGGAAATTAGGAATACCAGTGCTGGTGGTAATATCGCTGGTTACCTCCGATGGTCGCTGGGTGAGGTAAAAATATTTGGTATTCCAGCAAGCAATACCGGCATCCTGCATGGCGGTACAAGCCAATGCCAATACCCGGGCACTGCGGATTTCATTCAACTGTGATTCGTAAATCAATTCAGTAGCTTTGCGGTCCCAGTGCCCTGGAGGCGTATAAGTCCCCGGGCCATCTGCCCAATAAGCGGCAATGCGGAATTGCTCGCGGGTGCGATTTTTGGCGATACCTTTTAATTCGTCGAGGTCTTTTTGAAAATCCGGTGTTCCAATGGCTGGTGGTGCCGCTGGGCGCATAGCAATCATTTCATCAAAGGTGAAATTCCAGGTTTTAACATTGCCGCAGAAGGGGAGGAGTGGCGGGCGGATTGGAATTTCCCGGCTGGTCCAAAGTTGGGTTAAGCCCCTTGCTTTGGCATCTTCCTGTAAAAGTGGGTAATCTGCTTGTTTATTAGCCACGCCCATTTTGTCGGTTTTGGCATAAGCGATTACTTGTGCCGCTACATACGCGCCGATAATTTCTCCGGCATCAATATCCGATTGGACATTGGCACCAGCCCAAAGGCGGCTGTTTTTGTGTTCCGTAGCGTAGGCATCCAATACTTCTTTTTCACCAGGGAAAAGGAATTTCAGTACTTCGCGGGAAGCAGCAGCCACCACAGCATCCTCAGAAGGGTACGATGGAAGGTCGTTTTGAGGAATAGTTGGGTTGATAGAACCATCATTTTTATATGGCGCAAGGCGCTTATACAGGTTTTTGTATTTCCAGGTCATCACCAGCGCATCGTATTGTGCCACAGCCAGCAGCGCAAACGTACGGGCGGCATAAGGTGGATTGGCAAAAGGGAATCGGGGGTATACTGTCGGGTTAGCGGCATCGGGTACCGGATAAGTGCCGTCGGCATTGTAATTGGGCGGTGCATTGTAATTGGCGGCGAGTTCGCGGGTAATTTCATGCCAACGCACCACGCCATTGCCGCCCCAATATTGTGCGGCTTCTTTTTGTTCTGCCGTGGCATTGGTCATGGCGGTTTTCAGAGCGGCTAATTCCGCGATATATGCGGGCGAAGTGGTGGCTTCGGGCTGAGGAACACTCACTGCTGCGCCAACGGGAACAATATATGTTTTCCAGGTTTCGGCATTGGGTTCGAGTGCGGTTTCCGGATAAGGAGCGCGATCGATGCTTTCCGGTGTTTTTTCGCAGCTGCCGAATGCGATGAAAAAGACAGATAATAAAGTGATGCGGTATATATTTGTAAATGTCATTGTCGTAAATTTTGAACTGAATGGATTGTTATTTTTTGCTGCTCTTACTTATCTGCTGCTTTTTTACCGACATTAAACAGGTAAAAAACACCAGCATTCCAGGTTTGCGATTTGCCCACATTGCGGCCGTCGAGTACCTGCGCAATACCTGCCGAAACAGCAATTTTTTTCGTAAACCAGAACTTCCCCCAAACACCTGCGGAATAGGCCTGCATCTTGTTGGTAAGTCCAGGGGCGTCATTGTAGCGGATATCGTCGCCGCTGAGGCCGGTCATGCGGTCGGCCCAGATTTCTGCCTGAAATTTGGGTTTCAGGAAGCCCAGGCGAAAGGTAGCATCGAATACATTC
Organism: Saprospiraceae bacterium; assembly: GCA_044350415.1. GTDB lineage: Bacteria > Bacteroidota > Bacteroidia > Chitinophagales > Saprospiraceae > M3007. The sequence continues at coordinate 12,188 of JBILHQ010000091.1, forward strand.
GGGGTGATGGCCTTATTACTTTCCACCTGATCATTGTGGTAGAGGTAGGAGTCGCGGTCGAGTTCGACATTACTTCTCCAGGTATGACCTGCCTGTACAGTAGCATACAGCCCAAAGCCGGTGTAATAGTGCACAATAGCCCGCAAAGAAGCAGTGCGCGTGTGGAACCCAATGGACAACGGCAGGAAATCTGCCGGGTAATTGGTCAAAGGGGAAGAAACACCGCCAGTGGTTTGCAAACTGAGTTCATTTTTGCCAAATTTCCATTGCAGTGCTTTCCATTTTAACCAAAGTGAAAGGTCCTGAATGCCGCTTTGCCCGGTGAGATAACTATCGCTGGCATCGGTGCGTACCCACGGAAGGGCAAAAAGTAAATTAATGCGGTCGGTAATACCAAAAGCGCTCATCAGCATCACATTCTGGTTGGAAACAGTGCCAAGATTACTGTTGCTCCGGAATGTTTCGCCTTGCCAATAGTGGTCCCAGCGGCTGTCGGTATATTGCAATACAGTACACAAATCGCGTTTGGACATCATCAGTCCGTCGTTGGGCATCTGCGCTTTCAGGAGCATGGGAAATGCCAGCAGCATGGCTGTGAAGAAGTGGTTGTATTTTTTAAACATAAGGATAACGTGTTTGTGAATCAAGTAATTATAATTGAAAAGAATTCCGGCTCTAAGTCCTCCGGTGAGTATCTTAGGATAAAAGTAGTACGGTTACTACCTGATGGGAAAAGACTTTGGGGAATTTTAAGTACTTTTTAAGAAGTATAGTCTATCTTAGTGGCAGCATTTTCTCTTGCTCACCTATGATGGTTCCAATTCGCAAACCTTCTTCACAATCCATCCTGAAATGCACTCCAAGGAGTATTCTGGAAGCCGCAATTTCTTTGGCCATATCGCGGAAAGATTGGTAGGTTCGGGGAACTCCGGCGAATTCTTCCCGGTTTTCATGCGTGCGGTCGGTAAAAGAAAAGACATCACCGAATGTTTGGGACAGTATTTCTGCAGCGGCAGCGGCAGCCACGGCATGTCCGGCCGGGTAAGATGGGTATGGTCCGGAAGGTGCATAGGGCAGCCAGTCGGGTTGAATAACGCGACTGATATAGGCCTGTGGTCGTTCAGATTTATACTGGTATTTCAATTCCCAGCAAACGATATAGGCATCGCAAAGGGCAAATGATAACCGCAGGTACATTTCCATGGTTGGTGCGAATGCCAGGTCGGAGCGTTCGGCAGCCTGGGTGGCGATGGAAATCCACCGGCCTGTGGGGGTAACGGTGAGCCCAGCGATATCATCACTCCAGAATTCTGAAATATCATGGCTGTCCGAATTCAACGGCAAAGAGGAAGTGAATACTTCCATGGCTTCGCCATACATCTGCGATCCCGGGGCTTCGTCGTATGGTGCAGGAGGAAAGGATATGATAGCAGTAGGCGCAACTACAAAAGAACGAACTTTGCCCCAATAAGGCAATAATGGTTGGGTTAATTTGTCGTTATCAGGCAACCAATGGCCTTTTGCTGTATCTGCTTTGAAAAAACAGGTTTTACAATAGGCCAAACCACCGTATCCCACACTATCGGTTTGCGACCATCGCCAAATGTTTTCTGCAGTGCGCCGGCCATAGTTGCGGGAGAATGCCAGAGAGGTTTTGTCAATCGCGCCATTGTTTTTTTCGGAAAAAGTCTTTTCCAATTCATTAATCCTGTCTTGTAATGCCGTAGAGGCATCTGGGAAAAACTTTCGAGCCATTGCAGCATAAGCGGTATTCAGACTGGCAGCGAGCAAAAAATGGGGCACTTCTCCGTTCCACGGAATTGGTTCATAACCTCCAAAAGTGCCGCTTAATGTCCTGTAACCAGGATTTCCCGGTAGCGATGCCTCATAGGCAGCCAGTGACGAATAAGCAAACATGCGGGCGCTTATTGGTGCGCGGTAACCTGTGGTAAATCGTTCGAGATCCATCAACAACCGGTTCCAGGAAATGATAACTTTCCGGGCTTCCAGGTCTTCATCCAACTGATGAATCCGGCCATACCAATATACCCCCGTTCCGGCAGCTATCAGCAGCCCTACCAGAACAATGGCAACTTTCACAAATAAAGGTATGATCGGTTTAATCATCGTTTCTATTCGAAGAACAGCCTGAAAGTGGTGCCTTTTCCCTGTTCAGATTGAATACTCAGTTTGATATGGTGCAATCGCAGAATACTGTCGACCAATGATAATCCAATCCCGGAGCCCGGTGCGCGGGCCTGTTGCACGCCGCGGTAAAAGGGTTGAAAAATAAGCGGCAGATCCTGTTGCGGAATACCGGGACCGTTATCTGTAATTTCTAACTCAGGCCGCCCTTCTGTATGGGTAATGATATTTATATGCACTGTTTTGTCAGGAGAAAATTTACAACCGTTTTCTATCAGATTAGTGAATGCCAATTTGAGTAATGGCTCATTCCCCTTGACATCCAAAGCAGTTTCAAGGTCGATATCACCGGTAATGTCAAAAAAAATGCGGTATCCCGGTTGTGCCCGAAGGAGTGCACTGCGCACTTGCAGCACAACTTCATCCAGCCGGATATCCTCAAAAGCAATATTGGAATCCTCCGAATATACTTTCGCCATCTGCAGGAGCTTTTCGGTGATTTCTGCGAGCGACCGGCTGTCGTCCAGTACCGATTCCATCGTTTCTTTGTATTCTTCTGTCGATCGTTCACGGGTGAGGCCCACTTCCAATTGGGAAATAACAACGGAAATAGGATTTTTAAGCTCATGGGAAACGTTGGAAATGAATCGTTTCTGCATTTGGAATGCAAAATAAATGCGGTCGAGTAGCCGGTTGAAGGTGTGTATTAAGCGGCCTATTTCATCGGGATTAGCAGGCTCAATCAGGCGGGTACTCATATTGGAAGGCAGAATATTATCCACTTCATTTACAATACGCGAAACAGGAGCCATCGCCTGTCCGGCAAAAAACCAACCTCCTAAGGCAATAATTGTAATAGCAAATAAGAAGCTGAAAACCAGGATATTCTGTAATTTTTTTAACTCTTCGGCTTCAAAAACAGAGCCGACCACCACCACATATTCATTTCCAGTGCCACTTTGGTGCCTGATGCCAATGGCGGAGAGGCGGCCGTACTGAAACCGGTACTCACCCTGCGCGCGTATCCGGTCGAAATCCTGTTCCGAAATAGCTGCCATGGCTGGGTTAAAAGCAAAAAGCCGTTGCTGGCGCACATTGTAGATGGCAAATGCCTCACTGGCAGGAAGAAGATTGGTGGCAGGCGTGGTGCGGCCATCCACAGGCGTAAATTTTTCCTCCTGCCGGAGTACCAGATTGGCGGTCATGACCGCTTTGTACTTGAGACCACGGTAGAATTCATCCTGCATGGTGCTTTTGTAGCGGGCGTAAATTATGCCCAGGGTCAACAGCAGGATGGCTGCAACGGTGAAAATGAATTGTAAGGTGAGCCGGGTTCTAATCTGCATTTTCGGCGCGAAGCATATAACCGACTTTGAACTGGGTATGTATCAGTTTTTGTTCAAAATCTTTGTCCACTTTTTTTCGAAGAAAATTCACATACACTTCCACTACATTGGTACCGGTATCGAAATGCAGGTCCCAAACTTTTTCGGAAATTTCCGTTTTGGAGAGCACCCGCCCGGGATTTCTGATAAAATACTCCATGAGATCAAATTCCCGGGGCGTAAGGGAAATGTGCTGACCGCTCCTGAAAAACTCCTTGGTATCCAGGTTGATTTCTATGTCGGCATAGTGGAGAATATGGCTGTCTTTTGCCGGCATAATAACTGGTCGCCGTGTTAAGGCTCTTATGCGCAATAATAATTCCCTGAATTCAAAGGGTTTAGTCAGGTAATCATCGGCACCCGCTTCGAAACCCACTTCTTTGTCATCGAGCTGGCCAAGGGCTGTCAATAACAATACCGGTGCGGTGTTGCCAGTTTGGCGCAAGTGCCTTAGGAACGCTATCCCCGATGCGCCGGGAAGAATAATATCGGAAACGATGACCGAATACTTTTTACTTTCAGCCATTTCGATGCCTGTTTCGGCGTTGTGCGCCACGTCAACAACGAATCCATTTTCCGACAATCCTTTCTGGAGGGTATGGGCTAATTTAACTTCGTCTTCTACTAAGAGTATCGGCATTTATTGTCCATTATCAATTTTTGCTTTTTCCCGCATTTCTGCTGCTTTTTCAGGTTGCTTGAGCGCGTCATAGACCTCTGCCAGCGCGTTGTACAACCGGGCGTCAGCACCATTGGCCAGTACACCATATTCGAGGAACTGTGCTGCTGATTTAGGATCTTTCAGGTTTTTAAAATAAAGCTCATATCCTGTGCGGTAGGCAAAAGCAGCAATCTTTTGGGGACTACCACCATTGGTACACAAATACTTCATGTAAATGTCCATATTGTTCCGCATCAGGGTTAAGTAAGGCATTTTTTCAAGACAATATCCCCACTCATTAAATAGCCGGTCCATCTGGTGGTCGGCATCGAAACGCGCACCGGCGACATTGGCACGCATCACCCAGGCAGAACCATATTCAGGATAAATCTCCAAAGCGCGCAATACGTGGGGTTCCATCGTATCAACCCATCGCAATTTTTCTTCTTTAACGGTGGTTTTGGCGTATAGTTCCTGGTAAACGGAGGTGGCATAAAAACTCTGCGCCCGTGCGCTGTTGGGTGAATTGCGAACTGCCGATTCATTCAGCGTAAGCGAATTTTCCCAATCGGGTACTCGCGTATAAGTGCGGTATGCATAAAGTCCCAACATCGCCAGCAATAGCAGGCCACCTGCAATTTGCGCCACTTTTATATTGTTTTTTACCAATCCCGGGACTTTGTCCACCAGTAACCATCCCATCAATATACAAAAAGCAATGGATGGCATGAATGCAAATCGTTCATTCATAAAGGAGCCAACCGAGACAAACAGGTTCGATACGATACTGATCGTCGCAATAAAAAAGAATATGACATACGCAGGAACTGACCTGCGGCGAATGGTCCATGCCGCGTAAACAGCCATACCAATATACCCGATTAAGGAAAGGGATGCCCGCCAATCGGTAAAACCTACTTTGGGTACATGATAGGGGTAATAGTCGTGGGTAAGCGGATGTGGATATAAAAGGAGTTTGATATACCAGCCTAAGGTCAGGAAAATAGTCGCCAATTTTTCCTGCATTGACATGCCGACGAAGGAATTATTCATCAGGTCATTTGACGGCTTGCCATGACTGAACATGTAGCCCAGTGCATTGTAACGCATAAACAGGAAAACCAATGCGGCCAGCAGCAGCGGAATTGCGGCAGTAAGGGCCCTCGTAAAGGAGACCCTTCCGAAAAACCAAACGGTAACCGGAATGACTGCCAGGAATGTCAATGTGTTTTCTTTTGACAGCAATCCTAACAGGAAAATAATACTGGACAATGGCAACCAGAACCATTTTTGGGTGTCAAAGTATTTCATATAGGCATACAAAGCACCCAGTCCGCCCAAAAGCGCCATAATTTCATCCCGGCCTTTGATATTGGCTACACATTCGGTGTGCAGTGGATGGAATATGAACAGGGCTGCGCCAAAAAACGGTACACTCCACCACCAGCGCTGAGCCTCTTTCATGGGAAATAAACCAAGTAACACTGCAAAAAGCAGTATGCCCAGCAAGCCATAAAGTGCAATATTGATGATATGGCTGATTGTGGGATTGCCACGACCGTAGTCGATTTGCTTGTTTCGCTGATCGACAATTTTATCTTCAGCGGTTTTTTCGCCTGCTTTGGGTTTGCCCACCAGATCATTTTCTATGGCAAAAGTCACCAACGACAACGGGCGGTAACGGCCGCCTTCGAGTTTGTTGAGGTCCTCTTTTTTCTTAAAATACCCCATAAAACTATCAGCCCCAAATATTTTTCCGATACCTGAAAATCCCTCCTGCACATAGGCGTTTTTCCAGATGACTAATTCATCGTCGAGCAGGTAACCAAATTTGATGGCACCGCCATACAGTCCGAAAGACGCTGCAACCAGCAACAAAGCCGGGAGCCAATACTTGCCCCAGAAACCACCTGTAAAAAATGTTGTGGGAGTCACCAGGGTTTTGGGTGTTTTAACTGTGCTCGCTTTTAGCGGAGCCGTCGTTTTTTGTGGGTCGGTGTTCTTATTTTTTGCCATTGTCAAAAGTATATGTGTTGCAAAAACGGTGACAAATGTACGCGAAAGTATTTGTTTTTTTTAGTCAGTTAGTTCCAATACAAGTTAGTCTCAAGTCGGTTAGTTCCGGGTATCACGTCTGTAGGGGGTACCGCGAGTATATCGTCCTGCGGCAAAAGCCGGAATGTTCACAGGCTATTCTACGGACCCGGGACTTGGGACTAACCTGCCTGGGACTAAACCAGGACTAATTTCCCAATCAACTAATTCTCCTTATTCTTGTTAAAATCAGATGTCATTACTATCAACTCGTTCCGTTTTTTTGAGCCTTTTTGTGGCCCAATCATTGTTCCTGACAGCCCAATCTACGCTTTCTGACTGGAATAGCCATCGGTTACATCGCACCAGCAATGCCATGTTGGTACTTGGCACCTGGGCCACCGCTAATATGCTGGTGGGGGCTATTGGTGCTAGTCAAAGCAAAAATCCAGAAATCAAGGCATTCCATCAGATGAATCTGGGTTGGAGCGCTATTAATCTCGGACTGGCCACTTCGGGGTACTGGACTGCGACCCATACCAATTCATCGGTTTTGGATTGGTGGGGAAGTATGACGGAACAGCAACAAACCGAGCGAATTTTCCTCTTTAATGCTGGATTGGATGCAGGGTATATCATGGCTGGCCTTTGGCTGAAAGAGCGGGCTAAAAATTCGATCCGGTACTCCGATCGGTTGCGGGGTTTTGGCAAAAGTATCCTCGTACAAGGTACGTTTTTGTTGGTCTTTGATTTGGGCGCGTATGCTTATCACCATCGGCTGGATGAGGGATTGAAGCCACTATTGCCAACCGGTACAATGATCGGATTTCTGGGTGATGGAGTTGGGGTGCGAATGAGTCTGTAGCCCCGGGTCAGTAGTAGGTACCGCAAGCCTGCCGCCCCGAAGCAAAAATCGGAATGTTCACAGGCACCTCTACGGACCTGGGACTAACCGGCCTGGGACTTGGGACCAACATGAATAGCCTCCACAATATCTCCCGCCATCATACCCGCCATTCCGCGTTTTTCAGCGGCCAGATCACCTGCCTGGCCATGTAAATAAACGCCCAGTAAAGCGGCCGCTTCAGGCGGGTATTGTTGGGCCAAAAGACCCGTTAAAATGCCTGTCAGCACATCGCCGCTGCCACCAGTGGCCATGCCAGGGTTGCCGGTGGAATTGAACCAACAGTCGCCAGTAGGCAGGGCAATGGCGGTATGCGCACCTTTAAGCACAAGAATGATATGGTGTTCCTGTGCTTTACGGCGTTGGAGGTCATTGCGGTCAAAATCATTATCCGAAGGGCCGAAAAGCCGTTCAAATTCTTTCGGATGTGGGGAAAGGATGCTGTTGGGAGGAATATGTGTCCACCAATCGGGGTTTTGAGCGAGTAAATTGAGGGCGTCGGCATCGATTACCATGGGCTGGGTGAATGTTTGGAGCAGGGTTTCCAGGGCCAGTGCAGTGTCGTCATTGGTGCCGATGCCGCAACCAACACCGATGGATCGGTAGGGGGTAAGATCAGGCACAACTGTCCAGCGGTCAGGGGCTTTATCTGCATCGAACATGGCTTCTGGAATGCCGGTTTGCAGCACATCATACCCACAGGTGGGTGCGTGCACGGTGAGCAGGCCTGCCCCTGATCGCATACATGCACGGGCAGATAAAAGGGCGGCACCCATTTTGCCATAACTACCGCAGATAAGGAGGGCGTGGCCAAACGTGCCTTTATGGTCAAACTTTTGGCGTGGCTTTATTAAGGAACGCGCTTTTTCGGCGTTGAGGTAGTAAAATGGGGTGGTTGTTTGAGTGGCATAATCCGGATGCAGGCCGATGTTCCCTGCTTCCCAATCGCCAACTTTTCGGGCATTTTCAGGAAAAAAGAAAGCGCGTTTAGGGGTTTCGAAAGTGAAAGTATAATCAGCTTCGACGCAAGTGCCGGCAGTGTGGCTGTCGGCAAAAAGCCCGGATGGCAAGTCAATGGACAATACTTCATTCGGTTGTTCATTAATCCATTGGATGATGCGGGCGTAGGCACCCTCCACAGGCCGGGATAATCCGGAACCCAATAATGCATCTATGATGACTGTTTCAGGTGAAATGGAAGGGTAGGCAGATCTATCGGTTAAGGTTTCATTGCCAAGGGTATTTTGTATTTTTTTGTACTGTTCTTCAAAATCTGCGCTATGTTTTCCCGTGAAATCACATATCCATACCCTACTCTTTTTCGCTACCTGAAATAACATTCGCGCTGCTGCTAATCCATCACCTCCATTATTCCCCGTACCACAGATAAAAAGAAATGGTGGATAGGGCATGTTGTATCGGGCGAGTACTTTCTCCAGGAAGGCTGCAGCGGCGCGTTCCATCAAATCAATCGATTTAATGGGCTCATTATCAATGGAGTATTGGTCCCATGCCCGGATCTGGGCGGTGTTGAATATTTTCATAAATTGGTCAGTGACATGAATCAACGAAATCTGCTGCAAATTAGGGGATAAATTCCGGTAATGCTTTCGAACTCAGCAACAACTAATAAGCATGACAGTCAGACAGGAGCGTGCCAGCGTAAAATGGTAAATTTAAAAGCAGGTATTGAAACACCTGGATGCGGGAGGGGTGTTTTATTTCCAGCCTATTGTTTTCGGGCGATTTGGTAACAGTGATGCCTGATTCTTGTGGTGGCAGGAGTAAAAAATCCATTTGCCCTGGCTTGCCGAATTGATTATCCTGAAAATTCAGGAAAGTAAGACCATTGTCCTCACCATCGAATTCCATTTCCACCTGGAGCTGGGTTTCAGTGGGTAAAAAAACAGGAAAAATAAGGTAGCCGGTTCAGCCAGATCGCGTATTTATTTCCAGAAAAAATCAAAATCGGCATTAAATCCATTGTTTTTTATTATAAACTATTTTGTTTGAAAAATTATCATTTCCCCAATATTTCTAATGCCTGTTGGTAATGGAAATCACCTGCCGGTATGGATTGCATGATCGCCCGGCATTGCTCCAGGTTGTTCTCCTTTAGATAACTCAATCCCATGTACCAAATGGCATCCGACCGAAGCGCAGATGCACCTGTCGCAATCGGCTCCAAAAGATTCCGGGCTTCCGCGCTTCTATTCAACTCGATCAGGCAAATTGCCTGTAAAAACTGCAGGGCAAGGTCGTCGGGTTTTGCCTGCCGCAACGATGTGATTTTTTCCAGCGCCAGGGCAAAATTATTGGAATTGAAGGCTTGTTCCGCTACTGTAATATCCAGGCCGCCATCGCCCCGGGTGGTAATATGCATAGGCGTATGCGCCGCAAACCGCTGGTAACTAATCGGTTGTGGCCGAAACATAAACCATACTGCAACCACCAGGACCAACATCGCCGCCGCTATGGCTGATAATCTGCCATAGTTGACTTTCCTGACTGGTCGCTCTACGGTAGTAGCCGTTCCTGTTTTTATAGATGCTTCTGCAGGGAAAAACTCAGCGTTGAGCATTGTTAATTGACCTTCAAATTGCCTGCGGCGCATTTCGGCAGCAGGAAATTGTTCCATGGCTTCCTGGAGATGAAATGCCGCAGCAAATTCCGCGTCTGTTTTGACTAGTTCCTGCACTTGTTGTTGTGCAGCACCGTCGAGCAGACCGTTGAAATAGCCGTTAATCAGTGTATATTTTTCTTCAGTCATAACTTGTTTAATTCGATTGACCGGTTGATAAATAAAGTTCTCTCCATCGGGAAGCGCACGCATTTTTCCGGCGGTAGAGCGTATCCACGCTGTTAAATTGGAGCTGAACTGCAGTTTCAGATGGAGGGATTCCCTCAGACAAGAGCCTGAGTAATTGTTGACAAAGTTCGCTGAGTTGGCTAAATGCAGCCGATAGGTTCTTATGGCGGAGGTTTTCGGTTTCTATTTGCTCCACCAATTCCAGCATATCCGGGGCGATATCATCTTTATATCGCGACTCCTCTTCAATCCTTACCCTCGCCTCTTTCTTTTTTGCCCGAAGCCGGTCAATCCACTTCCTGGAGTAGAGCACGTAGAGCATAGCACCTAGGGGACAAGTGAGCACAAAATCAGGATGTTGCGCTTTTTC
>JBILHQ010000280.1:0-6699 GCA_044350415.1 Saprospiraceae bacterium
AACCCCTGATGTTCTCCATTGGGTAATCATCATGTAAGTGCCGACACCGATGAATGTCCAGAGCACATCATGCGGGTCGAAAACAAAATGACGTGTAAATGGTTGCAAAAACTCCCAACCCAATAAACCGGTCATGGCAAAAGCACAGGCGGGCCACATATATCGCTGTGGATTATAGTCGCGCTGTGTATGGTTCTGCTCTGTCAGATAAGGCATTAAAAATGTAAAACAGGCCGGAACATATATCCCTGCCAGTAAATTGGGTGCCACTCCCAACATATAATTGATCCATTCCAATTGCGCATGGAAATGGGGCCTGATAATATATTGTACACTCCGGCATGAACTTTCACCCGCTACATAAATGAGGGCCCAAGTGCGATGGGCCGCCGGAATACGGAATGAGACAATAGACATAAATTTTAATTTTATTAGTGCTGTTTGTTGTTTGGTCCTGGGACTAACAGACCTGGGACCAAACTTTCTAAACAAATGACGGGTTTTTTTCGGGAGAAATACAAGCATGAGGGAGGAACTTTAACCATAGTTTGACTAAACATGCGTGTCAAACGTTAGAAAAAAATTAATTTTGCACATGCTGACCTGGACCACCGCGATCGAATCTTTCCGTGCGTACCTGCTTCTCGAACGTTCTATGAGCCCCAATACCATTGATGCTTATCTCAACGATGTAAAGAAGTTGGTGCGTTATTTAGAGATAACCGGCCAATCAATACTGCCACTCACTGCTTCTGCCGATGATCTGACCCGGTTCATACTTTGGGTAAATGACCTTGGACTCGAATCTTCCTCTCAGTCGCGCATCATCTCCGGATTACGGGCTTTTTACAAGTTCTTACTCATGGAGGACATGCTTGATAACGATCCTACACTCCTGCTTGATTCGCCGCGCCACCAGCGTAAAATCCCTGAAGTGCTTTCCATAGACGAGGTGCAACAAATTTTGTTGCAGATTGATCTCTCCGAACCGCTCGGCGTGCGCAACCGGGCAATTATCGAAACCTTATATGCATCGGGGCTCAGGGTAAGTGAGCTGACCGAACTAAAACTCCGGCAAATTTATGCACAGGAAGGATTTCTTCGTGTAATTGGCAAAAATAATAAGGAACGGTTAGTGCCTATTGGTGATGGAGCATTACAATATATTCAAATGTACCTGGAGCATATACGGTCTAAGCAGGATATCCAGCCGGGCCACGAACAATATGTTTTTCTCAATCGCCGCGGCGCTAAACTTACCCGTGTCATGGTCTTTTATATCATTAAAGATGCCGTTGGGGCAGCGGGGATACTGAAAAATGTAAGCCCCCACTCTTTCCGCCATTCTTTTGCCACTCACTTAGTGGAAGGTGGGGCCGATTTAAAAGCAGTGCAGGATATGATGGGCCACGAAAGTATCACCACCACAGAAATATATACCCACTTAGACACGGAGTATCTGAAAGAGACCATACAATTGTTTCACCCAAGAGTCAAATGGAAATAAATGCTACTCTTTTTTTTCCTCACACCTGCTGATAAACTCCGGTTCCGACAAAATCTCCACGGTACCCAGGACTTGTGCTTTTTTCAGTTTTGATCCTGCTTTTTCGCCTACCACTAAAATGTTCAGGTGTTTACTGACGCCACTACCAATAGATGCCCCGGCTGCCGCAGCGCGGGCCTCCGCTTCTTCCCGGGTCATTTGAGAAAGCGTGCCCGTAAATAGTATTGTTTTTCCTGCGAATGGCCCTTCTGTCGCCATTTCAGGTTTGCGGTCAGCTTCTGTTTGGGTGAGGTTAACGCCCAGCGATTCGAGTGTCCGCAGCAGTTCAATATTGTGCGGGTCGTGGAAAAAATGATGGACATTGCGGGCCAGCACCGGACCAACATCTTTGATCATCTGGTACCGTTCCAGATCCCAGTCTTGGAGGTCAAGGACATGGTGGATTTCTGCTGCCAGTAGTTTGCTCCCTTTTTGTCCAAGATGATGAATACTGAGTGAATGAAGCAGGCGGTGGATGGGATTAGCTTTGGCTTTTTCGAGCGCGGCCTTCAGATTGTCAGCCGATTTTTTGCCAAATCCTTCCAACTGCGCCACGGCATCATCATCAAACCGGTAAATATCGGCGATAGAGCGCAACCACCCCAATTGGTAAAAACGCTCAATGGTACTTTCGCCCAGCCCTTCAATATCCATCGCGTGTTTGGAAGTATGAAAAATCATCCGTTGAACTACCTGCGCCTCACAATCGGGGTTTTCACACCGCCAAATCGCTTCGTTATCGGGTTTTACAAGTTCTGAGTGACAAACTGGACAATTTTTGGGGTATTCGACGTGCTTTTCTTCACCGGTACGCAGCTCCGTCAGGCTTTTTACGATATAAGGAATTACATCGCCCGCGCGTTCCACCAACACCTGGTCACCAATTCGAATATCTTTAGAGCGAATAAATTCTTCATTGTGCAGGCTCACATTAGACACGATTACACCTGCCAGCGGTACGGGTTCTAACTTGGCAACAGGTGTAACAGCGCCTGTTTTGCCCACCTGAAACTCAATATCGCGCAGGCGGGTGGTAGCTTGTCGGGCTTTAAATTTAAAGGCGATGGCCCAGCGGGGGTGGTGGTTGGTGTAGCCGCATTTATTTTGCAGATCGATGCGGTTGAGTTTGACCACCATACCATCGAGTTCGTAAGGATATTCATCGCGATAGTCCTGCCACGCCTGACAAAATGCGATGACCTCTTCAATGTTTTTGCAGGTTTTGGTAGCAGGCAAATGCTGCTTGTCGCTGGTTTTAGCAAGGGGTGTTTTAAACCCCATACTTTCCAGCAGGTGAATACTCTCATCATGCGTTTCAAAACGCCCGATAACAGAATTTCCATCAGCATCAACAGCATATCCGAGCTGGTAAATAAAAGCTTCCAGACCCCGGGCTGCCGCTTCTTTGGGGTCTTTCATACGCAGTCCGCCTGTTGCTGCATTGCGCGGATTAGCAAATATCGACTCCCCTGCCTCCTGGCGTTTTTGATTAATTTTGTTAAAAATATCTTTACGAATCAGCGCTTCTCCACGCAGTTCGGCCCGGTATACCCCGTGCAGATGGAACGGTGCCCTTAATGGAATGGATTTGAGGGTGCGCATATTTCCAGTGATTTCATCACCTTCTGCACCATTGCCGCGGGTAGCAGCGCGCACCAATAAATCATTTTCATATACTAATGCAATAGTACCGCCGTCGTATTTAGGTTCTACACAATAGGCAATTTCTTCTTCTGCCGGGAGCCCGCACAATTTTTTGATACTGGTATCGAAGTCCAGCAGATCTGCTGCATTGTAAGAATTATCGAGCGACAACATCGGTGTGAGATGCTTTACCAATTCAAACGCACCGGTAGTATCGGCACCGACGCGCTGGGTAGGCGAATCCGGTAGAATCAGTTCCGGGTGTTTTTGTTCGAGTACTTCGAGTTGTTTATACAACTGATCGTATTCAAAATCACTCACCACCGGCTCATTTTGTAAATAGTAACACCATTCATGGTAGCGCAATACCCGGCTCAAATCGGCGATTCGGGTTTCCGGATCATCAAAAAGCGTACTGGCTGCGGGCGTATACAGCAGCTGTTTGGACAGTTCAAAAAGGGCGCGTTGCTCGTCGGGTGTGTACATGATGTTGAAGGATGAGATCTGAAGAACTTAATACCTGCGGCAAAGGTTTTATTTTTTTGTGATTTTTTCATTCTTTTCTCCGCTTAATAAAACTTTTTATTTTTAATTTGTACATTTTTTAAAACAATAAGGTGTAAATTTTTATTGTTTTCATGCCATATTAAGTTCGGTTTCATTCCAATTTTCCGTAGTACCTTTGTCTCGTTTTAAATAAGGATGGCCATTCATCCTCCCTAACCACTCACCACCACCACCATTTTATTTATGTCAGAAACGCTTCTGCAACAACACATCCAGTCTCTTGAAGTCCTTGGGATTAAAGGCGCGAAAAATGTTTTCTGGAACCTTACCCCTGAAGAATTAGTTGAGCACAGCATCCGGAAAGGAATGGGCCAATTGGCCGACAGCGGCGCTTTGGTAATTCATACCGGCGAATTTACCGGTCGTTCACCAGAAGACCGCTTCATTGTGCGCGACAATACCACCGAAAAGAAGGTACACTGGGGAAAAGTGAATATCCCTTTTGAGGGCAAAAAATTTGACCAGCTGTGGCGCAAAGCCTGTTCTTATTTGCGCAAAAAGGACGTTTACGCACGTGATGTGCAGGCCTGCGCCGCTGCCGACGACCTTTATCACATGCGTATTCGCTTGATCACAGAATATCCGTGGAGCAACCAGTTTGCCTCTAATATGTTTCTGCGCCCTGACCGCGATGCACTCGACACTTTTGATCCGCACTGGACCGTACTTTGTGTGCCGGGGCTGAAAGCCGATCCTGCTGTGGACGGTACACGCCAGCACAATTTTGCCATTGTCAACATCAAAAAGAAAAGACTTCTGATTGGTGGCACGGGGTACACCGGCGAAATTAAAAAAGGCATCTTCTCGGTGATCAACTTTGTATTACCCACTCGTGCCAAAGATGCTTTACCAATGCACTGCTCGGCTAATGTAGGTAATACCGGCGATATAGCCTTGTTCTTTGGGCTTTCCGGTACCGGTAAAACGACGTTGAGCGCTGATCCTAACCGCCCGTTGATTGGCGACGATGAGCATGCCTGGACGGCCAACGAAGTATTCAATTTTGAAGGTGGGTGCTATGCCAAAACCATTGACCTCACGGAGGAAAAAGAGCCCGATATTTTTGGGGCCATCCGCCACGGTGCTTTGCTTGAAAATGTACCCTTTTTTCCGGGTACACGGACGGTGAATTACGCAGATCGGTCTGTTACAGAAAACACCCGGGTTTCTTATCCGATTTACCATATTAATAATGCAGTAGTGCCGAGCAATGCTCCGGGTGCTCCGAAAAATATCTTTTTTCTCACTTGCGATGCTTACGGGGTATTGCCTCCAATATCGAAACTTACGCCCGAACAGGCTATGTACCATTTTATGAGTGGTTATACGGCGAAAGTGGCAGGCACTGAAATGGGAATTAAAGAACCCAAAACTGTATTTTCTGCTTGTTTTGGTGCTCCTTTTCTTCCATTGCATCCGGCTGCGTATGCTGACTTATTGGGTAAAAAGCTGCGCAAGAGCAAATCAAATGTCTGGCTGATAAATACTGGCTGGAGTGGTGGTTCTTACGGCGTAGGTTCCCGAATGAAACTCGCTTATACCCGCGCGATGATTACTGCAGCAATCAATGGTGAATTAGACCATGTGGACTTTGTGAGTCATCCGGTTTTTGGGATTTCTATGCCATTGACCTGTCCGAATGTACCCAGCGATCTGCTCATTCCGCGCAAAGCATGGGCCGACAAAGGTGCATATGATGCCAAGGCGAATGACCTCGCCAGGGCATTTGTGGCGAATTTCAAAAAATTTGAAGCAGGGACTGCCCGGGAAATTATTGAAGCAGGACCTATGAGTATGTCTGAGATTTTTTCTTGAGATTTTTTCTTCAAGAAAACCATACATGCTTTAAAGTGTAACGATGTTACTTTTTTCGCGAAATATTAATGCTGGTCTGCGTTTTGCAGCCTGGCAAATCAGTGAAGGGGAGGCGTTCTTCAGGGACGACCTCCCTCTTACTACAGCCGAAATGACTGATTTGGGCAGGCATCAGCACCCCGTGCGGCGGCTCGAATGGTTGGCCGGACGATGGTTGCTGCACCGGCTTACCGGCAGGAAGGAACGGCTGGCATTAGCCAAGAACTTATATTCTAAACCTTTTTTTCTGACTGCACCACAGCTGCATTGTTCCTTATCACATTCCCAGGGAACCGTAGCCGCCTTGCTTAGCGATCAGGTTTGTGGGTGTGATATTCAGGTGCTCGTAGAAAAGATGCCCCGTATCGCACCCAAATTTATGCGTCCTGATGAGTTCGAATGGGTCGACCGCGATGAACCAGCAAACCGCTATGAAATGATTCATCTGTTTTGGACCGCCAAGGAAGCCATGTACAAAGCACACGGATTAAAAGAGCTTGATTTTCGGGCCCATCTTTTTCTCGCGCCGTTTACTTGGTATTCTAATGATCTGATGGAAACCAATGGCTGGATCGAGAAAGGCGACCTTCGAATCAACTATCACCTGTTTATGGGATATTTTCAGGAGGCACAGCAATCATTTGTTTGGACAGTAGCAGCAACGGTGATTTGAAGGGTTTTGCATAATTGATGCATCAAATTATGCATTTTCATTCCCTTACGCATCATTCTGGACTGAAATTTGTTAGAAGTGAAGTACATTGCACCCTTAGTCCTTCGAAACACTGTTATTTGCAGTCAATATCTTTTAAAATTCAATGGTTTTTAGTTATTTACTAAAAAAGTAATGATTTTTGACGGAAAATTTTAACTAAAAATACAAAACGTTCTACTTTTGGCGTTTGCTTAAAAAAATTCCACTTTACATCGCTTCAAACAGCACCGACCTTTATGATGCTCAGTTCAATTTTGGCCTCATTATTCCTTTTTTTCCAATCGCCGACCACTACCGCTACTACACCGGCGGTTGTTCAGCAGCAGAGTCTTATCGACATTATTCTCAGTAGCAGTACTTCTGGTTTGGTGGT
>JBILHQ010000281.1:0-6677 GCA_044350415.1 Saprospiraceae bacterium
GATGCCCAAAATGCGATCTCAATTATTTTCCGGAACCGGGGTATTATTATGGTGCAATGTTTATCTCCTATATATGGACAGGATTCTTTTGTTTGCTTTTTATGGGAATCTTGTTTTTTGGATTGGATCTTGACCAGAATCTGTGCTGGGGTTTATTGATTACGTTTATGACAATCAACTTCGTGTACATTTTCAGAATATCCAGGCTCATGTGGATCAATATCAATGTGAAGTACGACCCGAATGCGGTGGAGAAGTTTGGAAAAAAGTAAGCATCCGTTAATAAACGTTGACAAGGCGCTGGTATCCCTCAGGCAGGAAATTTTATTACTATGGAATACTACAATATATTTATGACTGGCCTGAAAGGTTATGCCAGTTATTTCATGCAGGAAGTGTTACACCCACATTGGGGTAATTTTTTTTACTGGTTGATCGGCATTTCCATCGTGGTATATGCGCTGGAACTGGCATTCCCGTGGCGAAAGAAGCAAGCGGCTATTCGAAAGGATTTCTGGTTGGATACCTTTTACATGTTTTTCAATGTATTTTTATTCTCCCTGATCGGATACGGAGCCTTGTCGGATGTCTTCGTAAAGTTGTTCAATGATTTTTTAGCCAACGTGTTTGGCATCACAAATCTCGTGGCTGTCAGGGTTTCCACATGGCCTGCATGGGCACAATTACTTACCTTATTTATTGTCCGTGATTTTGTGCAGTGGAATACGCACCGGCTCCTACACCGCGTTCCTGTACTTTGGCAGTTTCATAAAGTACACCACTCGGTGGAAGAAATGGGATATGCTGCGCATTTGCGATACCATTTTGTGGAAACGCTGGTATACCGCACCATCGAATATGTTCCTTTAGCCATGATTGGATTTGGATTGCAACCATTTATTATCGTCCATTTGTTTACCCTCGCTATCGGGCACCTTAATCACGCCAACATATACCTTCCATTAGGACCACTGAAGTATATTTTCAATAGTCCGCAAATGCACATCTGGCACCATGCTAAAGACCTTCCTAAAGGCAGCTACGGAAAAAACTACGGCATTTCTCTCAGTATTTGGGATTACTTGTTCGGCTCCGTCTGGATGCCGTATGATGGCCGTGATATCCCGCTTGGATTTCCGGAAGTCGACAATTACCCGGATGATTTTCTGGGACAGGTGAAGAAACCTTTTTTTTAGTGGTGAGTGATGAGTTTCGTTATGCCTAAATTGCTGTTGCGCACAAAATCGGGGGCGCTTTGGGGCGGCGTTACGTGAATCATGTCGAATTCCACTTCCTGCACCTTGTCTTTATTGTCTTCTCCGAAACCCACGAACGTTACGCGCGCGTCAAGTTCACTCCCTGTTTTTGGAGGTGGCACAATGGCTTTTTGTCCTTTGAATTACCGAACCTCTTCAAAAACCACCTCTTCTTCCATTTTTCCTGTTGTGTTTTTTACCATTTGTGTTGGTGCCGCACAACCTGCGGCACCGCAACAGCCCACATCAAAAATGGCCTGAAGCGCAAAAATACCGCCTGGAATAGCCAGCAGCCATTCTCCCGTTTGCCATACTTGTGAAAAAATTAATCCCGCAAAAATTGCACGAAAAATGCGCATAAAATGCCAGTTCTTCAGTATACTTGTCATATTGAGTAGTTTGTGTACGAGTGGTTGCAGGAGTTGATTATCAATGGATTCCTTACAAAGGTCGCATTATCTGACAAGGAATTAGGTGACTTTTATCACGACACGCTATTCACCCGCTGCGAAGTTTAGAAAAAGTAATCTTCCTAGGTGATGCATGTCACTGAATGTCAGGAATACTTGCCTGCATCTTTGTTGCATTACAACGCCTGACGGCAAATTCAATTCATGATGAAATATTTATTATTTGCACTATTCTTTGTGGGCGTATTAATGCACCCTGCTGCTCAAACAACCCCTTTTAATATTTACCTTGATCCCATGACCATTCCTGATATTGGTGGGCTACAGGCATTTACCTTTGGTCAACAGGGCGGGAAGTGGCTGATTTTAGGAGGTCGGTTAGATGGGTTGCACCGCCGCCAGCCTTTCGCTACCTTCGATCAGGCCGGGCATAATAACCAAATTATTGTCATTGATCCTGTGTCGCAGCAAAAGTGGTCGGCACCGCTCAGCTCGCTTGCGGTATCCTTACAGGAACAGTTGAGCGCCACTAATATGGAATTTTTCCAGGACGGTAATTTTCTGTATGTCACCGGCGGTTATGGGTACAGTGGTACCGCGGGCGATCATGTTACTTACGACAAACTGACCGCAATAGATGTGCCTGCTGTAATTTCGGCGGTGGTAAGCGGGACTGATTTTTCCGGTTTTTTCCGCCAGATTACCGATGCCCAATTCGCAGTGACTGGCGGGCATTTACTGAAAATATACGATACTTATTACTTAGTGGGCGGGCAGCGGTTTGAAGGCCGGTACAATCCAATGGGGCCGACACATGGGCCTGGTTTTGTGCAGGAATATACCAATCAAATTCGCAAATTCCGGATAATTGATGATGGCACAACACTTACTGTCGTGCATAGTGTATCCTTCACCGATCCGGCGAATCTGCATCGGAGGGATTACAATGTGGCACCACAGATAATGCCCAATGGACAAGAAGGTGCGACGGCGTTTTCCGGCGTTTTTCAGAGTACAGTCGATTTGCCTTATCTTAATTGTGTGAATATCGACAGCAGCGGATATGCCGTGAACAACGATTTTTCGCAGTACTACAACCATTATCACTGCGCTTTTTTGCCGCTTTATTCAGCAACGGCCAAGGAAATGCACACTGTCTTTTTTGGTGGTATCGCCCAGTTTTATGATAGCCTTGGGATATTGGTTCAGGACAATAATGTACCTTTCGTACGAACAATAGCCCGTGTAACCCGTCAGGCTAACGGGCAAATGGCAGAATATAAACTTCCGGTGGAGATGCCGGATTTATTGGGAGCAGGCGCTGAGTTTATTTTTGCAGAAGGTATTCCTGCTTATGCCAACGAAGTGCTTCAGCTAGATGAGTTGTCAATGGATACCACGCTTGTCGGCTATATTTATGGAGGTATTGCCAGTTCAGCCGCGAATATCTTTTGGGTCAACACCGGTACAGAAAGCAGTGCCAGTAGCCGGATTTATAAAGTTTTTGTGGTGCGTAATACTGCATCTGCCGCACATGAACTGAACACACAAAGTGTAGGGAAGTTACAAATGCAGGTCTTCCCAAATCCAGGCAGCGGTGTATTCAGTGTCAGATTTCACCTTCCGGAAGTTACTTTGGCCACATTGCGTATCGCAACCATCAACGGAAAAGTGATCAGTAATGAAGTCTTAAAAAACCTTGTTGCTGGCGAAAACATTATCAAGCGGCAGCTCATTGATGTTACTCCTGGCAGGGCTTATCTGGTGACCGTGGAAACTGAAAAGGAGCGTGCCGTGATAAAAATGATAATACAATAGGTGGGTAAAGTACGGGCCTGCTCTAAATTGCGGCAGGTTGCTCAAGAGCATTACTGAAGGGTTTGAATTATCGGGAAGAAATGGAATTGGTGGTGTTTTTAATTTTTCCATAAAAAAGCCGGGTCAACAATGACCCTGCTTTTTTGATGCCTTTGTAAGAGCATGCCTGGTATTTTCAGGCGTGCGGTATTATTTGATGAATAGCGTTTTCCAATTCTTTTATACTCGCCATACCCGATTTCCGCCACACGGGTTCACCTCCTTTGAATAATATCAGGGTTGGAATAGATCGGACCTGAAACCGTTGGGCCAGCGTCTGGTTTTTTTCCACATCAATTTTGTAAATAACCACCTTTTCATCCATGCGGGTTTTAAGGTCGTCTAATATTGGTTTCATTGCACGGCAAGGCGCACACCAATCAGCATAAAAATCTACCAATACCGGCTTGTCAGTTTTTGTCAGTTCGCTAAAAGTCATAGTTCAAAATTTGTTGTATTTATTAAAATACAAAGATATAGGCTAAACGAAATGACAGCGTGGTGCTATTTGCTGTTTTTGTGGTACTTTTCGGGGATTTACCTATAAGATGTCCTCCTTAAATTTGTTGTACAGGAAAGAAATGGCCAGTAGCGGGCCGCCTAATGCCACCATCACTACCGTTTTTGCAATTGTACTCAAGTGTTCCAGGTCATACATGAATAGTTTGAGCAAAGTGGCGGTAAACAATGAAATAGCTGCAATACGCAAGGTTTTTCAGCTTTGCCGGATACCTAGAATTGTGAGCATCACCGACCAGCAACCAAACAGGATACTAAGTGCTATTTTATAACTGCGGTCGCCCAAGCCATACAGTTCCAGCCAGTGCACCAATTCGCTGCTGATCACCCAAAGTGCTGTTCCATATAAAAGGAGGTCGAAATTTTCTGAAAACACTTTCATTGGCACTGATGCACTTTTTACCAACCGCCGAAGGCTCCAAAGCAGCAACCCCAGGAAACCCATAGATAAATACCTGATCCACAGGTGCCACGTTGTCCTTTCATAAACAGCATCGCCAGGAAGCCTCCATAAAGGTGGAAATAGTTTAACTGTAGAGAAGGTTGTTCGGGGTTTAATGCCTGGAACAGCCTTCTTTAGGGGGGACTTTGCATTTTTTGAAGATTTATGGTAAAAAAAATGGTTGCCACATAAGTTTCCTTATGAGACAACCATTGGTAGTGTCGGGACGACAGGATTTGAACCTGCGACCACGTGCCCCCCAGGCACGTATTCTACCGGGCTGAACTACGTCCCGAATAATATTCTTGCTCAGGCTTTACTCCTGTACATTCCCAGCAGCATTTTCGACAACTGCTCGTACCGTGCATAAAATTCGTCCTGCATTTTCAACTCAATTTGACCGAAGTCTGACACTAAATGCAACAACGTTACACATTCGTAAACTGAACTCCGCGCCAGAGTAAAATAGTGTTTTTTATCAGTATCTGTCATTTGGCTTACGCCTTCTGCCAAGTGCAACACGATTCCCACACTACTCTTTTCCCACCGGTCTTTGATTAAAGGCACTATATCATTATTGCTGAATAAAAACTTTAACACTGTCTTATTTAATTCCCGTGCTACCTGATAGACTTCCAGTTTTTCAAAATCAAACATGTATTGGTTACATTTTTCAGTATAAAATTATGCCTGTCATCTCTGATTCCACCTTTCCCTCACCCTTCTTTTTTAGTCGAACCTACTGGATTCGAACCAGTGACCTCTTCCATGTCAAGGAAGCACTCTAACCAACTGAGCTAAGGCCCGTATAATTTTGGGCTGCAAAGGTAATGGCTTTGACTTCAAATTAAAAAATGATTTGAAAAATAATAATCCGAAGCATTCACACTGGAAAAGAAAGTCAAGAAACGAGGCGCTGGAATATCCCCTAAACCAGCTCCACCTCTAACCGCATCATAATATCTGTCTGCTCGTCATCCCCCAATATGAAAATATGTTTGTCAAACGCAACAAAACCGTTTTTTTGGTAAAAATGAATGGCTCTTGGATTTTCTTCCCAAACCCCCAACCATAAATAGTCCGCACTTATTTTTTGCGCCATGTCCAAGGCGGTGTCTAATAAAATTTGGCCCACCTTTTTTCCGTGGAATTCCTGGAGCACATAAATACGTTCTATTTCAAGGGCTTTTTCATCTTTCAGTACTGTTTGTGCTGCCCCAAAATTTAATTTCAGATACCCAATGACCTGAT
Organism: Saprospiraceae bacterium; assembly: GCA_044350415.1. Lineage (GTDB taxonomy): Bacteria > Bacteroidota > Bacteroidia > Chitinophagales > Saprospiraceae > M3007. The sequence goes on from JBILHQ010000281.1 coordinate 5,736, forward strand.
GGTCTAGTTGGGCGAAGTAAAATACAGCGTTGGGATTGATCAATTCAGCAGTTAACTTTTCAATGGTAAAGCCTTCGGCTAAGTATTTTTGCATATTTTCTACCGTGTTTCCGGCGGAAAAAGTTTCAAAAAAAGTTTGCTGGGCAATTATTTGTAATTGCTCAATTTCGGCAAGCCCGATTTTTTGAATGGTAATTTTGTCCATAATTATTTTGCCTGTTTTTAATCGCCTCCACAGCCTCCCCCGCAAGCAGCTACAAGAACTACCTCCATCTGAACCACCACCATCAGAGTTAGCATCCCCCGCAGAATCCCAACTTCCACCAGCACCACCGCCACCAAACGCTACATCATCATTGTTGGCTGATGGGAACATTGAAATTAGGGTATTAGTCTCACTATAATAATGATGATCCGCATAGACGGCGATGATATGGAAATATTGAGATTGAAATGCTTCGGTCTGACTGCTCACAGCAACTAATTCCGGATTGTGGTCAAAATTATATTGCATTATTACACTACAAAATTTTCGATAGCCAGCACTAAATAATATATGTTCATGCCATACCTGGTCAATGACTTTGGAGGTCGTTACATTGAAATCGCTCGTCACCCCAAGGTAAACAAATTTTTATTTTCCCAGACAGCTTTCATGGCGAACTTTTTTTCCAATGGATCTTTCGGTAAAATTTATCAGCGGAGGCTTCGGTAAATGGGTTTTGTCCTCCAAATTTTGCTGCAATTTCATCCCATAAATGTGTGGATACTAAGTGGTCAATTTTGTCTGGTTAGCAAGATGTCCCGATTCTAGAATTATAGCCACCGCGAAGTGGTTTTGTAATTGCTCGGTTTCCCTCCGCCCCGCTGACTGCGTTGTAAAGCCTCGCCGATGCGCTGCATCGCCTGCGTTTTACGCCTTGTCAACGGAACTGATGAAAA
>JBILHQ010000002.1:0-78357 GCA_044350415.1 Saprospiraceae bacterium
GTTAAAATCAGTATTGACGGAAAAAAGGTATCGGTAAAAGAATACGAACCCGGCACAGGATATTTCAAACAACAAGTGGAAGGTGCTGCTATCACCAAGCCCTGGAATGCCATTGAGGTTCAAAACCCCAACAAGACCATTGTATGGGGCGCTGCATACCGCCAGTATTTCGACGATATTGACCAAATCACCACTTTCAAGAAAACGGGATTGACCATTGACCGCCAGGTTTTCATTCAGAAAAACACGGACAAAGGACCAGAACTTACGGTAGTAAACGAAGGCGATGTGGTACACGTAGGCGACCAGTTAAAAGTGCGGATTGAAATACGGAGCGACCGGCCGATGGAATTTGTTCATTTGAAAGATATGCGTCCTTCCGGTTGCGAACCTAAAAATGTACTGAGCAGATATCACTATCAGAGCGGTCTGGGGTATTATGAAAGCACCCGCGATTTAGCCACGCATTTCTTTATTGATTACCTTCCACGCGGCACTTATGTGCTGGAATATCCACTGGCTGCCACCCACAAGGGCAATATGTCCTTTGGTATTTCAACACTTCAATGTATGTATGCTCCGGAATTTTCGAGTCATTCGGCAGGAATCAGAATAAAAATTGAATAATTTTTATTTTAAATATTTAAAAAATACTTAAAAATGAAGCCAGTTATTTCATCGTAAATAACTGGCTTCTAATATTTTAGATGCTGAATAAAGCGTGTTTTTTTTCCGACAAACAAGTAATTATGTATTTTTGTGCAGAGATTGATTAACCTACGTTTGTATCATGATTTTCGACTCTAATCCAAATATTGTTATTCACACTACTACTTATCAGGGTTATGGAATTGTCAAACAAAGTACAATTGCTGGGGCGGATGCCCATTTTATCGCCACTTAACCAGCAGGAACTGGAGCACCTGGCACAAAATACGCAATTCCGGCGTATATCCCGTTTTCATTTCATCTATATGCCCGATGAAAGTGCAGAATACATTTATTTTCTATTGAAAGGAAAAATAAAAATCGGTACTTTTTCTATTGAGGGCCGGGAAGTAATCAAAGAGATTCTTCAACCGGAACATCCTTTCGGCGATATGGCTATCGCTGGAGAATTGGTGCGCAGCGATTTTGCCCAGGCCATGCAGGACGATGTGGAGGTCCTCGCCATTAGGATGAATGAATTCCGCAGCCTGATGCAACACAATTCCCAACTGATGTTTTCCTGCCTTCAACACATGAACCAACGTTTGGTCAGGGTGGAAGAACGCCTCGCATCACTTGTACTGAAAGATGCCCGCGAACGAATTATCGAATTTCTCGTGGAAACTGCAGGCAGGGAAGGCCGTCAGGTGGGTTATGAAACGCTCGTAAAACACCAGTTGACCCAACAGGAAATTGCTAATTTGACAGGAACCAGTCGCCAAACGGTTACTTCGGTATTAAATGACCTCCGAAAATCAAATCTCATTTATTTTAACCGCAACAGTATCCTTATCCGGGATTTGCAAAAGTTAGCTTAATAAACTCTTTATAAACGCCCTTAATACCTTCTTCCAGATCAATAGATGCGCTCCAGCCCATTCGGTGCAATTTACTTACATCCATTAATTTACGCGGCGTACCGTCAGGTTTCGTAATATCATGTAATATCTCTCCTTCAAATCCGACGATACGCCGCACCATTTGTGCCAGCTCCAGAATGGTCACGTCCTCCCCTACTCCAATATTCACTAGCCCGGGCTCATTGTACTGCTGCATTAAAAAACAACAGGCATCAGCCAGATCATCGGCATGCAGGAACTCCCGGCGCGGCGATCCGGTGCCCCAGATCGTCACTGCGCTGTCACCCCGTAATTTGGCCTCATGAAACCGGCGAATCATTGCTGGTAATACATGACTGTTCTGCGGGTGATAATTGTCGTTGGGACCGTAAAGATTGGTAGGCATCACCGAAATATAATTGCAGCCATATTGCGATCGGTAAGCATCACAAAGTTTGATACCGGCAATTTTGGCAATTGCATAGGGTTCGTTGGTCGGCTCCAGCAGTCCTGTCAGCAAGTATTCCTCTTTCATAGGTTGCGGGGCCAATTTGGGATAAATGCAGGAAGAACCCAGGAACATCAATTTTTGAACGCCGCTCCGATGGGCAGAATCGATGATATTGGCCTCGATCAGGAGGTTGTCGTACAGGAACTCTGCCCGGTAAGTATCGTTGGCAATGATCCCGCCGACTTTTGCCGCTGCGAGAAATACATATTCAGGCTTTTCATTGTCAAAAAATTGCCGTACGGATTGCTGGTCGCGCAGATCCAGTTCCTGCGATGTTCTGAAAACGAAATTGGTGAATCCTTTTGATAGCAGTTTCCTGTGGATGGCGGAGCCCACCATTCCGCGATGGCCTGCGATGTATATTTTTTCGTGTTGTTGCATAGTAAGTGGGTGCTTAGCGCGTGTCCCGGATTCTTTCTTTCCGGGTTGAATCTGTAATTGTATTAATAATTTTTTTGAAATGTTGCCCAACAATATTGGCACTATATTCTTTTTCTGCTTTTTCGCGGCCAAATTTTCCCATGGCGTACCGTTGTTCGGGCGAAATCGTACAGGCTTTTAACATGGCTTCGAACAATAAGTTTTCGTCTTTCACCGGGACAAGGAAGCCGTTTTTTCCAGGTACCACTGTTTCCCGACAGCCCGGCGTGTCGGTAGTAATAATAGGCCTGGCCATTGACATGGCTTCCAGTAATACGCGCGACAAGCCTTCCCTGTACGATGGAAGCACGATCCAGTCGGATTGCTCGATAATAGGCCGCACATCTTTCGTCGCACCTTTATAATTAATATGCCCCGATTTTACCCATTGAATTAACTCTTCTTTGTGCACATGTGCAGGGTTTTCATTGTCAAGATGTCCTAACAACCAGCACTCTGCAGCAGGATAAGCCGCCTTTAGTCGGGCCGCCGCCGCCGCAAATTCCCGAATTCCTTTGTCGTATAACAGGCGGCCAATAAGGGTGAAAACTGGCGGGTGCAGGGATGCCGCAGTAGTAGACGCTGTGAAATACTGTGTATCGATTCCACAGCCCGGCACATGATAGGTAATCGATCGTTCCACCATTTTGGAGAACACCATCAGATCAAGATCGGCTTGGTTTTCAAATACAACTTTAGCCGTTTTTAAAAATGTAATCCGGTACAACCACCGGGTAAGCCAGGGCACCATTCCCTTGTGCAAAAAAGTATATCCCAGACCTGTTACTACACAAACAGAAGGAATATTCGCCAATCGGGCAGCAAAATTGCCGAAAATATTGGCTTGCACCCCAAAATGAATCACAGCATCCGGATGCAACGCTTTGTAAACCTTTCGAAATTCCACAATCATTTTTACGCTAGCCCAAATATTGGTGGAATTCCTCCTGAAATGACGCAACGCCACCAGTTCAATACCTGGTTCTTTCAGGAGTACACTCACCGATTCATCCACAGGAACGATCACCACCACCCTGTACCCATCGGCCTGTAATGCCCGAATAACGGGCAGCCTGAAATTGTATATAGACCAGGCTTGATTGGCCACCAGTGCGATGGTTCCCCGGTGCTTTTTGATATGGGTTGTTATGCCTGAATTCAAATGCAAATTAGGTTATGTGCTGCTGCCGGAGGCCCAATGGTCTCCAGCAACAACGCTCAATATCAGCGTTGTAATTTTTGGACAGCGCTGAGCATAAATATATTGTACAGCAAAATATTAAAAACCATAAGTATACTGTGTATCCATAAAATCTGGTGTAAAGGTAAACCATGGGATACCATAAATAATAATGCAATAAGTGTTATCACTAAGGAAAATAAGCCGGAATAAACAGGAGGACGCGGTTGCTGCATCGCATAGAATCCAGTACTCACGGGGGAACTCAAAAACTGGGCACCACAACGCAGCGCCAATGCGCCTGCCCATATTCCTGTGCCTTCATATGGACTTCCAAAAATTAATGCAACTACGGAATCTCCCCAAAATGCAACCACGCCATAAAATAATACCGCAATAGGAAGCCATTTTATCCAGTACGCCGTAAATATGGTGGTGGTCAACCGGCGCGCGCTGAATAATTCATGAAAATGCCGGAAATGATAAAGACCATACGTACTGTTCAATAAGGAAACCGGAGCCATGGTCATCTTTTGCACCAGAAAAAAGGCGCCAGCCGTCTTCAGGTCGTACACGCCAGCAATGACTAAAGTAAAAATGTGGTCGGAAAACGCCACAATAAAGGAATTGACCGTCATCCAAATGCTGCTTTCCTTTTGCTCCTTTGCCAAGGTAAGCACCTGTCTGAAAAACCGCCCCGACAACCAATCTGAGGTATGAAACAATGGCCTGATCGAAGGAATCAATGGCAGCCATACACTCAAAACCAAACTCAAAACCAAACCATTATTGCCCCAAATATGCCAGGCACCCAAACTGAAAGGATAGGCGATAGCCGCAGAAAATAACCGCAGAAAATTGACCCCGGAAAAAGACTTTTCCGCAGTAAACACTGAAGATTTCAGGTTCAATGCCCCAAAACCAAGCCAATAGGCAATTAAATAACCGGAAGAAAATAACGGAATCTCCCATTGCCTGCTGAAAATTGTCACCAAACCGGCAAACAGCAGGCTAAATAATACATGTGCGGCCATCCCCAGTGCAACCAGCCCCGAACGCTTTTGCCGGTCATCGGTAGTAATAATTAACTGGTCAGTTTTGATTTGGGAAAAAGACCACAATAATAATACCGAGGATTGAAAAAATACCCATACACCAACCTCCGCAGGTGGATACCACCGACTTACCAGGGGTAAACTGGAAAACACAATCAAGTGTACTGCCAATTGTGACACTACCATTCGACCAGCACTCTCTTTGGCTGGAATAACCATCCGCTGCCGAATACCCCTTAAAATACTGCCGGATATGGGAAGTAATAACCAATGCCAGGTCATCAACGGTGCAATAGCAAGTGCCGTCCAGGGCTTTCCTGCAGCCAACACCTGTAATAAGGCCGCCCATACCAAATTAATCTTCCGCAAGATCAAGGCTATTAAACTTTTTCCTGAACCAGTCGTAAAAGGCGTATTATGGTTGATCGCAATACCTGTTTTGAACCTGTTGTACCACAATGGCCGATCACTTACCAATAACGCATTGCCTTTGGCCAACAAATAGCAAATAGGCGGGTACAGATTATCATAAGCCGTCCTGCTGTTCACTCCCCACCAAACAGGAAATGCTAAGCCATCCGATGCATGGCGCCGAAAGACGGAATAACCTGGCCCATCATCAAAGATATGTATCAATTTACACAATCGAACCCAACTGTTTTTGCCTGAATATTCGCTCGCACGGGGTGCCGGATCTGTCAGTATCTCATTCTTTTCATCAACAAAAACCATCGGACAAAAAACGGAGACGGTCTCTGGATGCAGGAGTAATTGCGCCACCATTATTTCCATAAAGGACGGGTCCCAAAAGTCATCGTCGGCAGCCAGCATAAAAAACTCCCCGTTGGCTTCCCGCAGCAGGAAATTCATATTCGCTGAAACGCCAAGGTTTTTTTCGTGGCGGATATAGCGAATCCGGGAATCCATTCGTGCATAATCCGTACAGACTGCCGCACTACCGTCGGAGGATCCATCGTCAGCAATGATCAATTCAAAATTCGAATACGTCTGGGCCAACAAACTATCCAATGCTTTCGACAGAAATGGCAGGTCATTAAAAACCGGCATTCCAATAGAAACCAAGGGCATTTTATTCATGACAGGCTTATTCAATTCTTTTGTCAGTTACTTACTGCCTGAGGCACAATGTGCCTGCTTTATACCGTAATTTTGCACCGTGTGGGCAATTAATCTTGATCAATATCGGGAATTCTGCAAAAATCATACAGCAGAAATCCCTCTTTTCTACCAACCCTGGTGGTTGGATATGGTCTGTGTAACCGGGCACTGGCTTCCTTTTGTCAGCAAGGATGGCCAATCAGTATGGCCCGTTTTTATCAAAAAAAAAGGCCCGTTTCGCAAGATAACCATGCCGCCTTTGACTGCACGGCTGGGCCCCTGGCCAATTCAGCTGGCTTATTCCTCTAAAGACACCATTGAAATTATAAAAAAATCAGGCTTTGCGCTCGGATTCGTTCAGCACCTGTCCGGCAACCTGTCCGATTACGCATTTTTGAAAGATGTGGGGTTTCAACTCAGCGCGTTTTGCCATTACGTTATTCAATCTGGCAACACCGCAGCACAAATTACTGAAAAAATGAACAGCCTTTCGCGCCGAAACCTCCAAAAAGCGACGCTTTACCTTGATTGCCAACCACTTGCGAGCATGTCAGTACTGGACAAACTGATTACTAAAAGTCTGGCGCGACATGGAGAACGGAATCCGATTCCAGTAGTCTTGCTCGACCGTCTTTACAACTCCTTGATGAGAAAACAGCAAGGAGTTGCATGGATGGCTGTTGACAGAGCGCAGCAAATTCATGCTGCTGTTTTATTGGCCTGGGACGATCAGACGGTATATTACCTGGCGGGCGGATTAGACGACCGTATTCCTCAAATCGGTGCTCCGCGTTTCCTGTTATGGAAAGGTATAGAATTGGCACTTCAGCACCATAAGCGTTTTGATTTTGGAGGAGGGTTTATTCCCGGCGTGGATGCCGTTTACCAGTCGATGGGAGGCGAAAGCAAGACCTATGTTCGGGCAGAATGCAGTATCTTCGGGCGTTGGAGACGTACAATTTAATGAAATAGCCCTTCAAAAAAAAACAGCCACGACATGCGCATTCTCTTTTATTTTCGCACCCATTTTGACGACCCCTCCAATATCGGCGTCATCAATAAATGTCGTGCGATTGTGAGCGGATTCAACGCAACTGGTGCTGCTTCCGACACCTTGTTTTTTTCCCAAAAAGGACTGGAAAAAGCAGGAAAAGAATTACCGGTTCGCTCCTGGCCTAATCGCAAACGCAGTTCATCGCATATAGCGCTGTATTACTTTTTGGCAGACCAGTGGTTGGTTCAAAATATTGATTTTCAAGCCTATTCACATTTTTACATCCGTCATTTTCCAACCCATACAGCATTCCTAAATCTAGTAAAAACGGCAAAAACACAAAATCCGCAGCTGAAAATATTGTTGGAGTTGCCTACCTGGCCCTATGACAAAGAATCACACGGTTGGGTGGACAAAATGATTGCTTTGCCCGACCGCTTTTACCGGAATTTCTTGTACCGGTATACTGATCATGTCCTACATTACGGCATTGAAACATCGGTCATGGGGATTCCTGCCATTCCGGTAAGTAATGGCATTGACTGGCAGCGTATTCCGGTGAGAGATGGAATACCATCCTTTGAACATACTTTGCGAATAATCGCCGTGGGCAACTGGAATACCTGGCATGGGCTTGACCGAATAATGGAAGGAATAAAACTGTACCAACGCAACAAGGGCGGGACAACCATCCATTTGAATATAGTCGGCGGTGGTCCAGCGATTCCGGCATTAAAAAAACGAACCGTTGAATTGCAGCTGGAGCAAGTTATTCAATTTCACCCACCAGGTACTGGTGACGTGCTGTCGCAATTGTTTAACCATGCAGATGTAGCCGTGGGTGTGCTGGGATTGCATAGAAAAGGGTTGTCCATCGCTTCGCCGCTCAAACACCGGGAATACTGCGCCCGTGGCATTCCATTCATCATGGCGGGAAAAGATAGCGATTTCGCTGCTGATTGGCCTTACGCCTTAAATCTCCCGGAAGATGATTCGCCGGTTGATATGGCAAACGTATTGGCTTTTGTTCAGCGATTCAAAAAGGAGGATGTTGGGAAGATGCGGCAATTTGCGGAGCGGCATTTGGGCTGGGAGATCAAAATAAAGGCTATTTCAAACCGTTACTTTAAACCGGTGCACCCATCCATATAACTGTACCAGCAACCACAATTGATGGGTGGAACGAAAGACCGTAGTATGCGCATTGTCGCGGGTCTGGGACAATCCGTTTCGTAAATACCAGAGCACTAATTCTTTGTTCAGAACGGCATCCAACGGACCGGGTGGAACGATCAAATCGTAGGCTAAATGCCGGAAATCATCGTTCCAATACTGGTGTAACGGCGTAGAAAGACCTGTTTTGGGATGATTCAGAACGGTCACCGGCAATTTATCCTTCAGCATTTCCCGAAGGATTAATTTCCCCTGCCGGCGATCAGTGAGCAAGTGATCAGGCAATGTGGCGGCAAAATCAAACACCGCCACATCCAAAAAGGGGGCCCGTACTTCCAGACTGTTGGCCATACTCATCCGGTCTGTTTTGACCAGCATATCCAATGGCAAATTGTAATGGGTACTGTACCACATCATTTGCCGGAGCGGACTCATGGTGGTCCAGGTCCTATTGTTGGGCACCCATGGTGTGGTTTCCACAGAAGATTGCTTCAACCGCGCCACTTCTTCCTGCGGAAACAATCCAAAATACCAGGGGAAAAAGTCATTGGGCGACATAGCGGCTCCTTCCAGCACTTTGATCAATTTACGCAGTACCGATAGATCAACAGCAACCGGCAATTGTCTTATGCCACGCAAAGATGAAAGCACTATCCGACGCAAAGGTGCCGGAACCTGGCGTAAAGAGGCGATCGCCATGCCATTTCGGTAATAATCATACCCGGCAAACAATTCATCTCCCCCATCACCCGAAAGTACGACTTTGACCTGTTGCCGTACTGCACGGCTGATCAGGTAAAAAGGAACTGTCGCCGCATCTGCCAATGGGAATCCTGTATGATCGAGTATCTCCCAAAACAATTGCGCATCAAAACCTTGCCCGGGAATGGTAATTTCAGTATGATCTGTGCCAAAATGTTCCGCAACTGTCCGGGCAACTGCACTTTCGTCAGTCGGAGAGCCCTCCAACCGCACATGAAATGTTTTGACCGGCGCAGCCCTTTCTTTGGCCATGGCGGCCACAATCATCGAAGAATCAATACCACCGGAAAGTAGTGCCCCTACTGGCACATCCGACTGCAACTGCCGTTTTATGGCTTGCTGCCAAACCGGTTCAAAGGCTTCCGCCGCCGTTTTGATATCTTTCAAGCGATGATCAACGGCGTATTGCAATTGGACATAAGGCTGCGTGGTAAGTTCTCCGGCGATGTACGTGAGGGAATGGCCGGGTGGCAGCGAATAAACATCGTCCAAAAGCGTATCTGGTTCCCGGACAAAACCACCTTCCAGGTACTGCGAAAGAACAGCCCGGTTCAGCCGCCGTTCCAATCCTGGTAAAGCCAATAGTCCATTTACCTCACTGGCAAAGGCAAATTCCCTGTTTTTCCGGTAATAAAACAATGGTTTTTCACCAAACCGGTCGCGGGCCAGCAACAACTGCTTTCGGGGAATATCATATAGCGCAAAAGCAAACATGCCCCGGAGGTGTTCCGGGGCATGTTGGCCATATTCTTCATAAAGATGGACAATAACTTCTGTATCGCTGCTGGTTTGAAACCGATGGCCTTTTTGTTGGAGACTAGATTTCAGTTCGCGGTAATTGTAAATTTCGCCGTTACAAATGACACAGCAGGTTTGGTCTTCATTCCAATGTGGCGGCGGCGGGCCGTCAATGTCAATAACAGACAACCGATTGATTCCCAGACTAATATCGGGATTAGTCCAAATGCTGCTATCGTCTGGACCACGGTGTTGAATGGCGCGCAGCATGGCCTGGATTTTCATCCTGCTTTGATCAGCTATTCCTGCTATTCCACACACTAAGTATCAGAACGACGTTTAAATTTAATATCCTATCATTAAAAAACCTGATCCCAATCCAATGAAAAGCCAGAAAGACTCAGTAAACGTTGCGCAACGTACTTTCCGGAATCGGCTGCGCGATAAATCAACAACATCTCTTCTTCTGGATGTATAATCCAGTATTCCGGAATTCCAGCGTGTTCATAGACCTCGTACTTCTATTGAACTTCCTTGCGGGAATTACCTTTAGACAGAATCTCGATCACTAAATCCGGAGCACCGATACTACAATATTTTACACTAAAATTTTACTCGTACTGGTTTTTAATCACAAATCCTCCCTGCTTCAAATATTCTTCCCGTTGAAATACCTTCAAATCGGAGTGCACCATATCCTTCACCAAATCAGATAGCGGACAAGTAGCCTGCCATCCTAATTGTTCTTTGGCTTTGGTGGCATCGCCTATCAGCAACTCCACTTCTGCAGGCCGGAAATACCGCGGATCGACGGAGATCACCTCCTGCCCCACCGCCATCTGAAATGCAGGATTATTGACGGATTCGATGTACCCTTTTTCATCCGCTCCTTCTCCCCGGAACGTCAATGTGGCACCTACCTCAGCAAAAGCCATCCTGCAAAATTCGCGAACGGCGGTAGTTTTGCCTGTCGCCAGTACAAAATCATCGGGTGTATGGTGCTGCATCATCCGCCACATCCCTTCCACATAATCCTTGGCATGCCCCCAGTCGCGTTGTGCATCCAGGTTGCCGAGCCATAATTTATCCTGCAGGCCCAGCGCTATTTTAGCGACAGCCCTGGTGATTTTACGGGTCACAAACGTTTCGCCACGCAAGGGACTTTCGTGGTTGAACAAAATACCGTTACAGGCAAAAATACCATACGATTCCCGGTAGTTCACCGTGATCCAATAGGCATACAATTTGGCCACCCCATAAGGAGACCGCGGATAAAACGGTGTTTTTTCTGATTGCGGCACTTCCTGCACCAGTCCGTACAATTCAGAAGTGGAGGCTTGATAAAACTTCGTTTTTTCTACCAGCCCCAACAACCGGATTGCTTCTAATATCCGCAGCGCACCCATAGCATCCGCATTGGCCGTGTATTCCGGGGTCTCAAAACTCACGTGTACGTGGCTCTGTGCGCCGAGGTTGTAGATCTCATCCGGCTGTACCTGCTGGATAATCCGAATGATATTCGTCGAGTCAGTCAGGTCACCGTAATGCAGCACAAAATGCCTGTTATTGATGTGCGGATCTTCATACAGGTGATCAATCCGGTCGGTATTCAACGAAGAACTTCTCCGTTTGACACCGTGTACTTCGTACCCTTTTTTGAGCAGTAACTCGGCGAGGTAAGCGCCGTCTTGTCCGGTTATACCGGTTATAAGTGCTTTTTTCATAAAATTCATCTCATTATATGTAAGGTAAAACCGCCAACCTGAAACACCAACCCAACCTTATTCATCGCTTTATCTGTCAGCTGTCACCATGCGCGTGCCGCGCAGGTAATATCTGACAAGCGGAGCTCACACCCCACGCTATACATCCATATTCTGCTCCAGCCACTCTTCCAGCACCACAAACATCCAGATATGCGACCAGAGCACCTGGTGGGTGCCTTTTTTAAATTGTCTCCACATTTGGCGCAATACATCGGGCTGTAAAAGACCCCGATCGCAAAGATTTTGAATACGCTGGTCGCAAAAGTCGTTTAGTTCATGCCGCACCCAATTGTCCCAGGGTAAGGTAAAACCCATTTTAGGGCGGTGAACAATCTCGGGAGGCAACCGGTCTCCGAGGGCGGAGACCAATAATTCCTTGGGGGTATGGGGGTATTTCACGGCATCGGGAATACGCAACACATAATCCACCAGGTCATTATCGAAAAATGGCACGCGCACTTCCAGTGACGAAGCCATACTCATTTGATCGGTATCCTTCAAAAGCATGTGTCGGGTATAACCAGACATCTCCGCTATAGAATATTGGCTTAATACAGGAAATTGTCCGATAGCTGCCGCATGTTGGTGTAAATAAGTGAACATCGGATTTTCTATAGGTGCATATCCCAATAATCCTGCAATCGTTTGGCGGTCATAAATGCCCCGGAAAGTCGGATATACATGATCAATACTAAAGGATGGAACTGCCAACAAATGGCCCATCCTGCGCACCCGGGAATTGGTACCCCATTTGGCTAAAGGAACGCCAGCCAACTCCCGTAAAGCAGGCGGAACTTTCCAATACCATTTTTGCCGCCATTGATAATACCGCATAAATGGATTATAACCGGCAAACAATTCATCACCACCCAAGCCTGACAAAGCCACCGTCACTCCTGCTTTACGGGTTATTTTGGATACCACATAAGTATTGGGACCGTCTAAGGTGGGTGTATCCATCGCGGCCAAAGCATTCGGAAGTTCGGCTAAAAAATCTTCGGGCGACAGCGTAAGTACTGCATGGCGGGTGTTGAATTTTTTGGCCACTATGGCTGCATATCCCGATTCATCGTATTTTTTTTCATCAAAACCAATCGTAAACGTCAAAGGTCTTTCTGTGGCAACTTCGGTCATCAAAGCTACAATAGCACTAGAATCGATACCGCCCGACAAAAATGCACCCAAAGGCACATCACTCATCATCTGTCTTTCCACCGCCCGCAACAATAAATCCAGCAACTTTTTTTTGACCACCGGAACAGGACTGTTTTCCAATTCCAACTCCTTCGACCCCTCAAAAAAAAGATGGTAAGGTTGTATTTGAGGTAATTGTCCCTTTGAAAGCCGCATATAAGTCCCGCCATCCAACTGCTCTATTCCTTCACAAATGCGTTGTCGACCAGTCACTGCGCCATTCCAAAGAAAATCAGTCAGGGCAGTTGGTGATACTTTTTTGGCATCCAGGACCGTTGAAATAATCGACCGCTGCTCCGATGCAAAATAAACGGCATCCACACCAACATGATAGTACAATGGTTTAATACCGAACCTGTCGCGGACTGCGTAAATAGTTTGCTCCTTTTTGTCGTAAATGACCAGGGAAAAAATACCATTCAATTTTTTAAAGATCCCAATTCCCCACACTGCAAAGCCAGCTATGATCACTTCGGTATCAGAACCAGAGCGAAAAGGATAATGCGGTAAATCCGCTTTTATGTCCCGGTAGTTGTAAACTTCTCCATTGTAAACAATCGCAAAGCGCCCGGAAACATCCCACATGGGTTGGTTGCCCAGCGAAGAAAGGTCAATAATGGACAATCGCCGGTGCCCCAGTGCGACGTTGTCATCTGTAAAGTGTTCACCGACATCTGGTCCGCGATGCGCCATTCTGGCGGTCATTTTCCGGATGGTTTCGCCTGCTGAAGGGGATGGAGAATAAGGAAAAAAAATAGCTGCTATTCCACACATGGGGTATGAGTTGGGTTTTAACGTTTGGCATTAAAACACAATAGGATTGGCAAAGTAACACCGCAGCGAGATATTAAGAACTTGGTACGCTGATAAAACCCAACATTATTTGGGCAAGTATTTTTCTGTTAAAGTGCTCTGCAAGATGCTGGCAACCTGACTGATAAGATTGATAAATTATTGGGTTTAACATATCATTGACGGCACGGATAAAAGCCTTTTCATTTTCGGGCTCAAAACAAATGCCTGCGTTATAGGTCTCTATAATATCTTTTGACTCCCCTTCCACTCCCAATAGAATTGGTTTATGCATAGCAGCATTTTCAAAAATTTTGGAAGGAATGACTGTTTTGAAAGTATCAGATTTGCGCAGGTTGACTAAAGCGACGTCACTGATAGAAATATACCGCATCATTTCTGTTTTGGCAACTGACGGGAGCATGGTTACGTTGGTAATATTTTCAGATTTCAGGAGATGGACCAGTTTTTCTTTTTCGGCACCATCTCCCACCAGTAAAACATGCACTTGCACAGGCAACATTACTGACGCCCGAATAATAAAATCCAGACCATGCGCCATACCGTGTGTGCCAAAATAAGCCAGAATAAACTGATTTTCCAAACAAAGCTCCCGTAATAATGCCTGGTCTTTTTCCCGGGGCATGAACTGGTCGAGTAAAACACCGTTTTTAACCACTTCTATTTTATTGACAGGAATACCCCGTTGTATCAGGTTGCTTTTGAAAGAATCAGTCACCACGATCACCAATTTTGCTTTTCGGTACAAAAATAATTCCAGTCGTTCGAGCATCCGGTAAGCCCTTCCGTCTTTCATTGCTCCCACAGCACGAATGGATTCCGGCCACAAATCCCGTACTTCCATTACCCACGGCTTACGCTTCAATAAACCCGACAAGTACCCACCTACTGCCGTGAAAAACTGTGGTGAGGTTGCCACAATCACATCACAGTTTACGGGCAATGACACCACAAATGCCATGATCGCAAAACTGACATAATCGAGCACTCGCTTGATAAACCCTTCATTAGCAGCAATATAACTCCAAACACGAATCACTTCAATGCCGTCCATTTGTTCCCGCTGCACCAGTTTGTTTTTGTACCCCGGATATATGCTGCCCTGTGGAAAATTGGGCGCACAAGTGATTACAGTCACCTCCATGCCTTGTTTTACCCATTCTCTGCAATGTTCATAGGTACGGGAGGCGGGTGCATTCACTTCCGGCGGAAAATTATCTGTGAGAAATAGTATCTTCATTGAATAGTTGTCAATAATTGATCCCGAAAATGTACAACCGCTTTTTGGGCTTTCAGCCGTACATTAAAACGCGGTGAATACGCATACTCCAACAATTCCCAGGTCAATAAGCCTTCAAAAATAATTTTACCCAAATCTGTTTCTATATAATCAGCTCCACAATCGATGAAAACGACAGCAGGATGAAAGTGAAAACAAGCGGTCGCCGTGTAACCTGGCAAAACGGCCACCTTGTAAGGCTGTATTTCATCCAAAATTTGAAAGACATCCTGCTTGACTTCAAAACTACGCCAATGGCGCACATTCATTGCATCATACCCGGTATGCGTGGCTTTCCAACAGGTCGGACCGTCTGCTGTTATTATTGGATAGGCACGGCGGGCAACCCGGAATCCGCCCCATACTTCCGTTTGATCTTGCTCATTGATGATCACTGTATTATGTGCCGCCGTAGCGCGTTCCAATTGCCGTCTTTCATTTTTATCGTAAGTGGAAATGCCGGTATCCACCAGCATCGGATGGCCTTTGGCGTGCAGTTCAAAACCTAATGTATCGCTATGAGCATGACCTGCAATGTAATCCGGACCTACTTTTCCAATGTCCATCACCACCTGAAATCCTGGCTTGTCTATCTTTCGATAACCACTCTCCATCAGCGGTTTTACGATTGGAGCGATCTTTAGCCGTTGCGCGTACTCTATTAACGCGCTGGTTGCAGGGGCGACCCCCAAAGCTGCATCGTTCAACAGTGGTATATCACCATTCGCAAAAGTGATTTGTTGCAGCCAACCCAACATTAATCCAGCCTTTTGGCCCAATAACGGTTTTAACGCACCGGCAAAAAGTTCCGGATTATTGTCCACCAAATTATACGCATCCAACAACCGGTAAAGGATGATCTGGTGATACATGGGCGACAATTCAAAATGGCCGCCATCAGCCAATACCTGCTCCGCCAGCTCATTTTTCAGTATTTTTTCTGCCTGCCGATATAAAACCGCATCCTGGTACCTGTATGCTGCAAACAACAATCCAAAGCCATTTTCCAGATAATGATTGCCCAGTAAATGCAATTCCCGCTGGTCCAGCAATGCATACGCCTGAGCGTACAAGGCGTGGTCCAGGGCATCATTTTGAATCTGGTGACTGGAAAAAAAACGAATCCAAAACAGTAGCCGAAGGGAAATAGGATAAGGCTCATTAGCTGCGGGCGTTTGGGGCAATGCCCGCACGAAATCCAGCAACAAAGCCTCGGCAGCGCTAGGATCTACTCCTGCACAGGTGAGGTATTCAAAATAATGCAGATTATAAGTCCAGAGTTTGCCGTACAGACTGCAATTCCAGTTCACTTTTTCGCCAAATACATGCGGTAGGTTCAGCCATTCCATCCGGTTGTTCTCCACCTGCCACATCGATGGCCGCTGAACAGATGGTATCATTTTTACCCCCACTACCTGCCAAGGAATCCGTGCTGCCGGATACCGAAATCCGGTCCATTTCCGCCAACGGTTTCTGAGGGTATACAGTATCCGGCAACGCCACTGGATAGGTTTTAAATAGCGAAGTGTATGGTAATATTGAAGGAGCAAGGTGAGATTTTCAAGTAATGCTTATCATAAATAAAAGGTATAAAATATCCAGGTTCGCATGATCGAGTTCCCCCTTTTGAAGGGGGCTAGGGGGATGATTAGTCAAATAAAGTATTGCTAATGAATAAATACGGGGCGAGTCATCCCCCTACCCCCCTTCAAAAGGGGGAACTCGTGACTGCGAACCTGGCCGTTTGTTGGCATTTATTCCTTGACAATACTGCTTTTTAATCAATCGGAGATATGGGAAATCGTTAGCCTTCGAAGAGAAAACCGATCATGCGCACCTTGAAATTTGGTGCCTTTTATTGCTGATGAGGATTATAAGTAAGCCACTCCTACCGCCCAACACTCACCCAGCTCCCCGTTTTCAGCGACTCCACCGCAGCAATAGCCGCTCTGGAAGTATTCATGATTTCTTCAAAAGGAATCGTCGCAGGGCCGCCATTTCGCAGGCGCTCCACGAACAACCGGAACTGCTCCCGATGACCTTTATCCTGCGTTTGCTGCAGGCCCGACTTTTTAAAACCAAAATAAGTAGACTTCCGGAAATTATCCAGGACCATGGTTCTTCCCTGGCTGTATATTTCAACGCGCTCCTTGGAATAGGCTTTAGAACCGTTGGAGAAATAATTAATCACCCCCTGCGATCCATTTTGGTATTTCAATAAAATGACCGCATTGTCTGTATTTTCGGCCGTATGGGGACCTAAGGCGTTCATGACGACACTTTCCACGATACTGCCCGTGAGGAAAGTAATCAGGTCAATATAATGGCAGGCCTCGCCGATAATCCTTCCACCGCCCGACTGCATATCCTGGGTCCAGTGATTGGCAGGAATAGCCCCAGCATTCATGGTGGCGATCACGTTCAGTGGACCAGCGTCGCCAAGTTGTTGCCGGGCATCAATGGCAAAAGGCGAAAAACGGCGGTTAAAGCCCACCGTCAAAGTTTGCTGCTGCTGTTCATAAACGGTAGCAATTGCATCCAACTCCTCATAAGTCAACGCCAGCGGCTTTTCAACAAACACATGTTTCCCCGCCTCCAATGCTTCCATTACCTGTTGTGCATGGGCGCTGTGCCGGGTGGTAATCAATACCGCATCGACTTCCGGGTCCTTCAGGATATCCTGATAATTAGTGGTAGAATTGGGGATTTTATATTTTTTGGCCAGTGTAGTACCCGAAAGTCCTTTGGCCGAACTGATATACTTTGTTGCGGCTTGCAAGCGGGCCAATTCGGGGGCAATCACGGCACCTGTAAAATTACCAGCACCGATGATGCCCAATACGCCTTTTTGTCCGGTAAAATTATGGGCGCGGGTAGCCACAGTCGTTTTCGCTGCATTGACCTGACCGCTGTATTTCAAGATGGAGGCGATAGAGCGGGAATTGCCCATATTGCCATAAATCTCCTGGAATTTGTCGAGGTCCACCACTTCCGTAATCAGCGGCCTGACTTTCAGGCGTTGAGTGGCAATGGCCTGTAAAACCGCTTCAAAATTGCGCTTTTCGGTCCACCGTACAAAACCAATAGGGTAATCATTCCCTTTTTGCTCGTAGTGATCGTCATAACGGCCCGGGCCATACGAACAGGATACTTGAAAAGTCAATTCCTTTTCAAAAAAGTCACTGCGCTGCAAGTCTAACCCAATCACCCCCACCAGCACGATTCGCCCTCGTTTCCGCGACATTTTGGCGGCTTGCGTGATCACGTCATTCGATTTTGTGGAAGCGGTAATCAATACCGCATCTGCACCAATACCGCCGGTGAGTTGTTCCACTAAGGCCACAGGATTCATGCCATCACTTACCACAAATGCCTCCACGCCAAACGATTGCGCCAAGGCCACCTTCGCAGCATCAAAATCGAGCCCAATCACCCGGCAACCATTGGCATGCAGCAATTGTACGGCCAGCAGACCAATCAATCCAAGGCCAGTGACCACCACCGTTTCGCCGAAAGTCGGGTTGATCAACCGGATGCCTTGCAAGGCTATTGCTCCGATCACTGTAAATGCAGCCTCCTCCTCATCGACCCCATCGGGGATTTTGGCGACTAAATTTTTAGGGACAGCCACAATTTCAGCATGGTGGCCGTTGCTCACCACCCTGTCGCCAATCTTGAATTCAGTCACGCCCTCTCCTACCCCGATTACCTCGCCGGCATTACAATATCCCAACGGCAATGGTTCTCCGAGTTTTCGAAAAACGGCATCCATCGTGGGTTTAAGTCCGTCAGTTTTGACTTTATCGAGTACTTGTTTGACCTTGTCCGGTTGTTGTCGCGCCTTATCGAGCCAATTGGCCTTGCCGAATTCCACGAGCATCCGTTCTGTGCCCAAAGACACCAGACTACGGTGTGTTTGGATAAGCACTTGTCCGCGCTGTACCATTGGAGCAGGTACTTCAGCGAGAATTGTTTCGCCTGTTTTTAGGTCTTGTATGATTTGATGCATGGTGCGGAGAGGGCCTCACCCCGGCCCTCTCCAGGGGAGAGGGAGGCGTCTGAGCGGGCTTCGCCTGGCGCAGGAGTGTGGAGTGTATTGAATGTTTTGTTTTTTATTGGACTTGTAAGCCGATGGGGCTAATGTTCGAGGTACTAAAACGATTCGAAGGATAGATCAGATAAAAATGCCTTAATATTTTCATCAGCGACGTGAAATCCTGGCAAATAATCAACTTGCTCTGAATAATCAACATCATCAAAATAACCCAGTTGTGTTTTAAATAATTTTTTCGAAAATGCGCCACCAAAAAGTTTTTCGGCAGCGGCACTGATTTCATGAAATGAAAAATGATCCCGAAGTAGAAAATATAAATCCACGTAGTCTTTCCATTTTGACCTTCTACCTAAAGCGTATGCTTTCATTGCAGCTAAATCGAGCAATGCAGGCATAGTCAAGTGTCCATCGACTTCAATTCTGTGCGGTATGGAAAAGGGGTATTCAAAAAATGTTATTTTAACGCCTTCGCTTAATAAATGTAAGCCCTCAGCGTTTTTAAAAAGTAAAATATATTGAATATCCTGCTGGATAAGTTTACCCGTCAATCTGGAATGATTAATAGGTTTTAAACTAAACAAATCAAAATCAATGGAGAATCTGTGGCCAATTTGTAAGGCTATTGCAGTGCCACCCACCAAATAGTACTGTTTCTTAAAAACACCAAGCCTGGGTAGTATTTTTTGCTGTTGAGCGTTCAATACTTCAAAATGCATGCCTGCCAAAATACTTAGTGAAAAAGGTAATAATTTCGGGGAAATAGTTTTGTTTTCGACGCGTTGAATCGAGGTGTTTAAAAAATATTTTTGCTACTTGTTTCGTACCCAAAATATTAAGCAGCTTCTTACACGCCTCATAACTACCATAATTTAAAATAAATTCAACTACAGTATCCTCTGAAATTTCGCTTCTTTTATCTTTGTTAATATACCAAAACAGCGTACTATTTTCTTCAATTAGTTGTTTTAGATCGGGTGAGAGCGATTTATCAGTAGTTCCTTTCGATAAAGATGGCAAAGATGTTTGAGCATCATTATCCGTATCAATGGCAGGCATCTGGGCAACCTGATATTTTTTTATTTTTAATCTATCCATTGCATTTTTTTTAAAAGGAAAACAAGAAACAGTATTACAAATATACGGAATTTATTTGGAATTCCATTTCACTTTTACAATCTTATTGGGCCTAAAGAACACTACTCAGCACCTCCACAATCCGCTCCGCCGCCTTCCCATCCCACAAGGGCGGCACTACCCCACGCTTCCACTTCCCTTCCAATGCCGGCAGCAAAGTCTGGTATGCCAGCAGCGGATCAAGTTCGCTCAACAATACATTGCTGCCCAATTCCACAGTCACTGGTCGCTCTGTGCTGGCCCTGAACGTCAGACAAGGCACTTGTAAATAAGTCGTTTCTTCCTGAATGCCGCCAGAATCCGTCAGCACAGCCGTGGCGTGCTCCATCAGGTGCAAAAATTCCAGGTATCCCTGCGGATCTAATAACAAAAGGTTGGGAATTGCCGCGAGCCGTGCGGACAAACCGAACCGGTCAAAATTGTTGCGGGTGCGCGGGTGCACCGGGAAAACCATAGTGGTATGCGGCGCTGCCATTTCCAGCATGGTAAGGATGGCTGTGAGCCCCTCCTGCGTATCAACATTGGAAGGCCGGTGCATGGTGACCAAAATATAGGACCGGGGCGTCAGGCCCAACTGCTGCACTGTACCCGTCGCATTCGCTTTTTGGCGGTAATGGACTAAAGAATCAATCATGCAGTTGCCGGTAAAAAACACCTTATGGGCGGGGACACCTTCGTGGGCGAGGTTCACCAGACCTGCATTTTCGGTCACAAAAAGATAGTCAGAAACAGAATCGGTAAGGATTCGGTTGATCTCTTCCGGCATGGTGCGGTCGCCACTGCGCAACCCCGCTTCCACATGCGCCACCCGGACGTGCATCTTGGTGGCCACCATCGTAGCCGCAATGGTAGAATTGACATCCCCCACCACCAGCACCAGATCGGGCTGTTCGGCTTCCATCACCTCCTCAAAAGCCAGCATTATTTTAGCCGTCTGCTGCGTATGCGTTCCGCCGCCTATCCCCAGGTAATAATCCGGTTTAGGAAGTTCGAGTTGCTCAAAAAAAACTTCGCTCATCTTGGCATCGTAATGCTGGCCCGTATGAACGATTTTGGAAATAAACTGCCCGTGTTGCCCAAATGCACGGTGTAACGGCGCCACTTTCATAAAATTGGGACGGGCGCCGACGATGGAGAGGATTTTTTTCAAAGAGTTGTTGTTTGTAATACTGGGAAGGTTTTATGGAATGGTCTTTTATTTTCGAATAGCGTTACTCGGTTCAGATTAAGGTAAAGAGCAGTTAGATTAATAAATTACCGGCTCTTTTGGTATACCCCCACGATTAAATTAGTCGCCTGGCGACGAGGAAACAGCAGGCGAAAAATGCCCATAACACTACCTGAGGAAGCGTAATATTGTAAATCAATTCTTTCAAAACCGTGTGGTTGCAACAATGCATCCATTTCATTTTCTGTAAGCACATGCTGTACAAAACGATAATAAGCAGGTTTGCCCAGCCAACGAAAGCACCACCGTTCCAACATTCTGTAAATACTTCTTTTATTCGGCATTGAAATAATAAAAATACCCTGAGGCGCTATCAAATCGGCCACATTCTGTAACGCCCCCTGAATATCCTTCACATACTCCAAAACGCTCGAGGAAATTACGACTTCAAATTGGCCAGAAGGCATATCTTTGGCAGCCAGCGGGATCTCTGCCCGGCGAAATGACACCTGGTCGAAACCGCGTGCTAACCGCCGTTGCTCACATATCGACACCATATTTTCGGCTCCGTCAATGCCCACCACTGAGCAGCCTTTTTCGGCGGCGTAAAAACTAAAAACGCCTGAACCACACCCCAGATCGAGTACCCGGTTGCCAAGCGTTAAATATTGATCCATTAAGGCAGTCCATACATCATACCGCTCCCGAAATGCCGGAGAACTGGCGTAAAGGGCATCGAAATCGTTGGCGATTTGGGAGTGGAACTGGGAGGCTGTTTGTGGCATTGAGACTCTATTTTTCTTGTTTAATTCGTTCAGAAATGCTACTCCTAAACATTATAGCTTCGGCAATCAATCTGTCCAATGCATACAGCCACCCCGCTTTCTTAAATATTCCACCCTTTACCAAAAGACTATAGATAGGAGTAATCAAAATCAACAATGGCGATTTTAACCGCAAACGATCCCTCCACGTTAATTGATTATCTTTAGATCTTACGATAAAATTATCCGCATAACGTACTTGTGTACCTAAATAAGAAAGGTAAGGTTTCAAATCATTATGTGGCAACATCGCTTTTGCTATTACCGTTTTCAAGCCTGGGATTAACCTTTCTCCGTGACCTACAGATTCAAAATAGGCTTTCCCTGTTTTGAAAACAATAGGTTTGGGTGGGCACAAATTCCCCTTCTCCAGCCGTATCCCATCAACATACATCTCAATTGGAGCAATTAATACATCTATTTTATTTGCAGTACTAATTTCGCCTGCCAATAATCTAGTCATCTCCATGTCTGCATCCAAAATACCACAATATCCTCCTTGGGAGGAGGTAGTAATTTCATTGTAAGCATTACAGTGGGTTGTATATTGGTAAATAACCAACTCAACAGGATACTGCTGGACAATAGCCTGAGTTCCATCTACTGAACCTGAGTCAAGTACCGCAACGTCATAACCACAGGAAAGCAAAGACTCAATACATTTTCGGATATTGGCCGACTCATTTTTACAAAGTATATAAAACTTCACTTATATTAAAATTGATTTCCAATGTTTTACATAACGGTTCACATCCAATTCCTGCTCCGCTAATGAGCGGGCATTCAATCGCATAAGTTTATATTTTTTATCATCAAGAGTGAAAATTTTCTCAATTGCACCTGCCAGGATAATTGGTTCATTTTCGGCATGGTATCCAGCACCATAATTTTCTAATATTTCCCAGGGTGTTCCTTTTGATGCAATTACAGGGGTGCCTTGCGCTAAGGCTTCTGCCACTACTGCTCCAAAATTTTCTGAGAAAGATGGTAGCACTAATGCATAACACGCTGCAAGTAAAATCTCTTTTGCTTCACCATCAACCCGCCCAATAAATTCAATTTTATGGCTTATTCCTAGTTTGGCAGCCAGTTTTTTCAAAACTTCATCATAGCCTATTTGGGCATATCCAGCTATTATTAAGTGGTGCTTACTCTTTAAAAAAAATGGCGATATTGCAATTGCCTGCAAAAGATTTTCAAGTCCTTTTATTGGATGTATTCTGCCAAGAAACAACAAGTTTTGAGGTAAAACAGGCGCATTCTGTTGTTCAGGAATTTCCATTCCCACCTCTATCAACACTACCCTACAATCCCCCAATAATTTTTTGATATCATTAACTTCGGCTGCAGATGTGGCGTGGAAAACAATTCTCTTTTTGATTAACCGTATGAACAAAAGAACAAATCGCTTTCTTCTTCGCCCATATTTTAAAGCAGATAATGACGTTTCACCTCTTGGTCCCCAAATGACATTCACACCCATTAATATAGCAATGGGAGCAAGTAAAAAAGATAAAGGGTAAAAAAAAGAAGCGAGGTAAATATTTTTTGTATTTCGTAGGGCAATTATGCATTTAAAAAAAAGAGTAAGAGGTATCGTATTTACTGAGGTTTGAACATACTGAACCTTTCCAAAATCTGTATTTACCCATTTACCTGAGGGAAATTTATCACCAATACCTTTATCCGTAGTCAGCACAATCACATCCACTCCTTGCTGATGCAACGCTTTTGCCAGCCAGTACATAGTAATATTGGGGCCGCCGGAATTATCGGGGTAAAATGAGCCTACACAGAAGGTAAATCTCAAATCATAACGAGAACCACATAAAATTTTATTTCCTACCAAGTATAGTTACTCTAAAATTAATCTATAATAATTTTCAAAGATATTTATAGTAACCTAAGCCAATAATTAACCAAACAAATAATCCCATTCCTCCAAATGAGAAAAGAGTTGCCTCTCCAATATTTGTTAAAATACTAGCCAAGGTCATACCTACCAATTCAATGCTGTTGTGCCTCCCTATCCGAAGTATTAATATAACAAAAAAAATAATAAAGACAGCGGTGCCAATAATTCCATTCTCTTCAAGTATTGCTGTGAGAATATTCCCCTTTTCAACTGGAGCCTGAATTGGTAAGCCAAAAAACGGATCAGTTTTTACTATAAGTTCTTTAGGTATACTTGACAATTGGAACCCAATGCCAAGTAATGGATTTTCAGAAATATTTTTCAGTTGAGTTAAAATTAAAAACCCTCTTGATGCTTCAAACGATTCAGATACATCTAATTTCTGATCACGCTTTAAAACAAATGATCTCACTCCTTCTTTAATTGTAGAAAGCTGACTCAGTATCAAAAGAAGTAAAACCAGGCCATAAATAAAAAATTTCAAACTAAATATTCTACGAAGGAATCTTCCGATAAATCCCTTTATTAGTAATGCCAAAAAAACAGATAAAATTACTGTAATAAAACTTGTTCGTGATCCTGAAGCAAATACAAAACCTAGTGATAGTGCCATGATCCCTCCCCAAAAATATTTACTATTATTAAAAAGGAAATGACAAATTGCATAGGATGCAAACGGGGCAATAAAAATACCAAATGCTTGCGGCTGATTGGATAAGCCTTGGAAGCCCGAACCATTCCTAAAATATCCGATGGAAGGAACTAAAAATGTAGGAACAGACAAAATTAAAAAGGTTAAATATAAAGTAAAAAACCACTTCAGCCAATAAATTTTTGTTTTTTTAGCCGTTTGAAAGCAAGAAATAATTCCGGATGCACCAACGAATAATAAAAGTAATTTAAATAAAGAAACTGATAAATAATAACTCGAGAACAGATTAATAATAACGAGTACACCAATTAGAAAGAACAATGGTCCTAAAGTATAAAAAGTTTTTTGTTGCTTATAAAGATACCAAAGCCCAACTCCGAAACATAAAAATGGCAAAAGGGTCCGTAATAAGACGCCGCCGCCAACCACAAGGTCTCCGAAGGCAGGATTAATAAAAAAAATCACAAAACTTACGGTTAATGATTGAATACAGTTTACCGGCCCCAAAAGAGCGTAAATCAACAACAGGCCAAATAATAAGGTTGCCCATGTATTTCCCAAAACCAAAAGACTCCCAATAAGAACAGAGAATAACAATGCGATCTTAAAAGAAAACAAGCTATAATTAATCCCAGGGAGCGGTAGTATTGCAGGTGTAGCCTTCATCAGTTTTGATTTCGTCCAGTCTTTCTAAAAAATATTCTGCAGCAACATGGGGAGAGATTGATTTTTGAGCCCAGTCAACAATAGTTTGTCGTTGTACTACTCCAATTTTACCTTGTTCAATCCTTTTTTTCAAAGCCTTGTAAAGGGAATATTCGCTATCATCTATCACCTCTCCATTTTGCGGCTTATCTAATAATAAGGAAGACGCTCCACAATTAGAAGTACAAACAACCGGAACTCCCTGAGTAAGTGCTTCGTTTACTACAGCTCCCCAGCCATCAAACCTTGATGGCAAAACTAATAAATCAGATTCGGCAATAGTTGCTCTTGAAACCTCATTAGATTGAAACCCATAAAAAAATACCTTTCCTGTCAGCTTTAATTTGGATATTAACTTAAGTACCTTATTTCTCTGATCACCGTCTCCAATGATATGAAGGCGAAACTTATAATATTTATTTAACCGCGCTAAACTCCTTATTAAGATATCAACGCCTTTTCGTTGAATTACTGACCCAATAAAAATTATATCAAAAAAAGTTTCACTTTTTTCATACAAAGGAATAACGAAATTCGAATTATTTAGGCTGTTTACTGTATATAAAAAAGGGATTACTCTTTGGGGGGCAAATCCAACTGACTTATACCAATTACAGGCATCCTCTCCAAAAGTAAAAACAAATTGACTTACACTCGCGTACTTGCCTTCATATCGGAAATAAAACAACCTTCTTAATCGTCCTTTTATCCCCCACAATATTGGTCGCTCCATTAAAAAGCCGCCAAATATCCGTCCGTCCAGTAAATATTGAAGTACTATTTTGTATGCCGGGAAACCTTTAAATCCACTAATGATGTGTATTGACGCTGGATCGTCTAAAATATCTTTAACAACTTTCTTACCTGGAGCAACAAGGATCTCTATATTTTCGTACTCATCATAAAAATTCCACCCCATGGATTCCCGAACTCCATCACTTAAGTTATTTACAACCAAAACTACTTGATAGTCACTCCTGATTTCTCGAATCTCAGTCATGAAAAAAATCAAATGTGCACTGGGGATACTTTGCCAGAAAACCAGTTTCATACCTCTAATCGAAAAACTTTTTTGATGGTAAATAGCAAGCCTCCTCTTTTAAAATACCAAAATAATCGTCGAAATCTATATATAAATCTTATCAATTTCCCTTTAACTAAATATTTGTATTTTAGCGCGTTAATGTCACTAATGCATTTATGCTCCAAAAGGACGATGTTGTCGAAGCCAGTAGTCTTCTGGTCTTCATGCCTCCTGAAACATCCAAGGGCAATACTATCAACCCTTAAAAAAGTAGATTGGCCCTCATTAATACCAAAACGAAGTATCATATCGTAATCCATCGTTCGATGTAAATTTTCATTGAATTCACCAAAATTAGAGTGTACGCCCCGTTTCCAAAACATCGACTGCGCATTCAAATGAAACCCCTCATATATAAATTGAGTTAGCGAAAAATCAAATACATACTCATAACTGATAAGATCGCTGTTTTTGTCAATAATCAAATAATCGCCAAACACTACAGATTTGGTTGGGTTTTTATAGAAGGCATTCATCGCATTAAAAAGTGAATATTTTGTATATAAATCATCCGAATTTAGCCACCCCAATATTTTCCCTGTTGTTTTTGAAAAGCCTTTGTTCAAAGCATGGCTTTGTCCATTATCCTTTTCTGAAACCCAATAATGAATCCACTTTTCATATTTTTTTATTATTGAAATTGTACCGTCCGTACTTCCACCATCTATAAGTATGATTTCTAAATTAGGATAATTTTGCAGTAAAATAGACCTAATAGTTTCTTCAATAAATTGAACTTGATTATATGATGGTACTACGATTGAAACCTTTTCGCATTCATGATTTGTATATAAACCGGGATCTATCTCTTCATCCCAAGGCCATCCTATTTTTCCATTACTACCTGGCAAGTATTTTAACAAACCGAATTCTCTATTCATAATTTTTTTTTATGTATGTACCATACCATGTCTCCTGATCTATTTGGACTAGGTGATAACCTAATTTAATTAAATATTCAAGAACATCAATGACCGAGTGCCCAAAACGGTTAGTATATGGCTCGAGACACTCAAATATTAAATCGGGTCGATTCTTTTTTAAAAAATTAGATGCACCACTAAAAAATAGCAATTCCGCTCCCTCAATATCAATTTTTATAAATTTAACATTTTTAATATTATACATTTCGGCGATTAAATCAAATGGGAGAGATTCTACTTTTTCTGAATTAATTGTTTCTGTATTAGAGGAAATCAGAAGTGCATCATTATATTTTTCTCCGGGAGAGGTCATATATAGAATCCCTTTTTTATTCGATACGGCATAATTAATTGGAATAACATTTTCAACATTATTCAATTTAATATTTTCAATCAGTAATTCTAAATTCCGGTTTGAAGCTTCAATTGAATATACTTTCCCGTTTTCACCTACTAATCTACTCATGAAAAGTGTCAGGATTCCAACATTAGCTCCAATATCAACAACGTGATCTCCAGTGCTAACTGCACTTTCAATTTTTGAAAAAACTTTATACTCAAAACTTCTTTTAAAGGGTTTAAACCAAGAGTTACAAAATACCAGTTTAGTAACAAACCCGGATCTCAAAACATTAAATTTATATCCTGGAAATGGAAAAATGGAAATACTTCGCACACCTACCATATTCATGGCCCCCCAAATGAATTCCCGAAAATATATAGTTATTATTTTATAAATTTCAAATAACGCAAAAAGTAACCTCATTATATATGTTTATTTTTTTTAATTAATATTATTGATGGCAAGCAGAAAAGTACCAACATAGAAAAAGTCTCGGAGTAAATCAAGCCAATTTTTCCAAAATAACAACAAGAAAAATATTTTAGGATCAGTGTAACCCCAACGGCTAATGGATAAATTTTCGCAAGAAATTTGACATAAAAATTAGTTAACATCATGTACGAAACAAATGCATTTATTTGCAAATAAAACATATAAAAAACCACAGAATACATTGAGTCCTTAAAAAAAGAAAGATCCACTCCAATCCAGATATTTAATAACTTTTGCCCCAAAAATACGTATAAAAAGGCGATCATAACCGTAAATAATAATATTACAAATAGTACTTTTTGGTAAACATTTTTAACCCACACGCTATCACCTTTAGCAAAGGCGTCATTAATTGACGGCAATATTGCTGGTAATACAAGGATAATAGGAGTAGTTAAAAGCGTCGCAAATCTTAGAACAATTGAAAAATCCCCCACTTCATTTGCTCCCATTTGGTTAGCAATAATAAGATTATTACTTGAAGCTAATGCAGATGAAGCAATTTGTGAAACTACAAATATAATACCAGTGCTCAATACAACTTTGCATATTTTCCATTCGAAGTTTGATACTTTAGGAAAATAAGAAGGGATAATAAACCAAAAATTATAAAGGAAACTAACGATCAAAACTAATTGAGGAATTCCATACTGCGAAAAAACAAGCCAAGGTAAACTCAGTTTAAAATTTGTAGCAAAAAGTAATCCAAATAGCCCGGAAACAGTTCCAATTGCACTCCAGATTTGCATCTTATGGCCTTCCTGCAATCCAATCTGGATCCTTTGAATAATTGTAAATGGTATCCCAACTACAAAACAAACGAAGAATGTTACAACACCTTCTTTTACTTCATTCCAACCTAAAACATCAAAATAATGTTCATATAAATATATTCCACTAAAAAATAAGAATCCTAATAGGCTAGAAAGGAATACCAAAATTGTCCAGGTAGTAGAAACATAATTTCTTGTTACTGCATCTTTCTCTTCGGCTACTAAAGTTGGCAACTTATTTTGCAGGCCAAAACCAACGCCCAAGTCAGCAAAACTTAGTAGGCTCATAACTGAAACTATTGTAGTCAGTACGCCAAAATCACTTTTCGATAAGTAACCATAAGTTAGTGGGAGTGAAATAAGCATGCTAATCATCGATATACCTTTCACAAAAAATGTAGAAAGGATATAATACATGAACTGCTTATTCCTGTACGATGTTTGCCTGAGAAGTTGCTGCAAATATGCTATCAAAACGAGTCAACAATGGCTTTTCGGGTAATAATAACAACAGATCCCAATAATATACCCAAGCACAGTCCCATCAATAAAGCTGTTTTTTTACTTGGAGGAATTCCTTTAATTGGCGCACCAGGCATATCAATCGGCTGAATATATGGCGTTTTAGACTTCAAGGCAAAGTCAGCCAGTTCCTGGTTCTTTATCGCCTCTCCGTACATAATCATAAGTATTTGTTTATCCCTGGTAAATCGCTGTCTCGGCACTTGGTCAACGCCCAAAAGCAGGCTTTTATTTTTATCCTCAAAAAGAGCAGACTGGTATTCCGTGCCAGCCATTAATGCGCGAATGGAATCAACTTTTTGACGAATAATATTAAAGGTTTCCTTATTTTTTTCAATCGTTTTTTCTACGTAAAAGTTACTTAGTTTATAAAAAAGGGTTTCCAGAAAAGTAATCGAAAGTTCCTCCGATTGGCCATCCATACTTAAAGTCATAATACCTGTATCCTCATTCAATCCTGTCGAAAAAACTGACTTATTATCTTTCGAACCAACAAGTAAACCGTATAAGCTTTTTAATGCGGTTAACTCTTTTCTGTCAAACCGTTCAAAACTATCTTTGGTAAATAAAAAATCTTTAAGCAGTGGTGCTTCCCCGTTAGTACTTTTGGACCATTTCTTTTCCTGTACTTTATGAATTTTTATAAAATGATTTGCTAAATAATCATTTTGCCCTTCGATAACCACCTTGGTTAGTAATGCTTCTCTTAAAATCCTTTCAGACTTCGCCAGGTACAAAATACGTTCGTAGTTATTCTCTCCGGGCGCACCGAGTCCAAATGAGCCCAGCAATCCGGAGATAGAGGAAAGTCCGCCCCCTTCCTCTTCATTCACCATAAAGGTCAAGCTCGCAGGATATTTAACAGGCGTATTATAATAAACATACCCCTGCCATACTAAAAACGGCACACCAATCAACACCACCAATTTCCAACTGCGTTTGATTTCTGCGGCGTAGTCACTGATTTTTCCGATCAGGTCCTTGAGCGTCATCTCCTCCTCCTCCAACCGCACCATTTGTTGATTACTATTCTCCAACATGATATTATATTTTTTGAAGTGCCACTACCGCCACAATCACCGTAGCCATAGTCCCTGCGACGGCAAGAATTTGTGTAAGTGCTTTGTCCCAATCAATGGATTTGCCTTCTTTTTTATCCGTTTTAGGGGATTTCACCAGTTTGGCAGGTACGACCACCACAGAGCCTTTGGCTACGTGGGGGTATTTCTTAAATAATCCAAAATTGACCGTTCGGTTGATTTTACCATTGGGTTGTTCGACATATACCCGTTTCCGGTTGGCCTCTTTGGAAAATCCGCCAGCGTATTCGCGCACGTACCAGCCCGCGCGTTTCCCCGGGTGGTAGGCTGCATTGATCTGGTTGTTACCGGCGAGTGATGCTTTGAGGATATTGGGAAGGTCAGTGTTGGCCCCTTTGATCGTGACTAAGTTTTGTTTTTTGGGCACGTTGATTACGTCGCCCATTTTGAGGATATGGTCCTCTACCCCACCGGGCTGGTCCAGCGCTTCATTCAATCGGGTGACCACTAATCCTTTGTTGTTTTCGTTGCGGAAAAGGGTGGCTGCCCATGCGTCGGCTTCTCCGGTGAGGCCGCCTGCCCGCTGGATGATTTTGGACAGGGATTCATTGTTGTCGACTAAGGCATAGCGGCCGGGGTACATTACTTCGCCGTTGAGTTCCACGAATTGCTGGAACTCAAAATCGGGTACTGACCGGACGACGATCTCGTCGAAGGGCATAATTGTCAGGTCGGTGCCGCCGCCGGTGATATTGTAGTTGCGGTCTACTTCCACCGAAATCGCGCGGGTGCGGGTGGGTTGGTTGGTGATGATGTCCACCCGGTAAATATCGATACGGTTGGTGGCGGCTTCGAGTTTCATGCCCCCTGCGAGCGTCAGCGCGTCCTTCAGGGTGAGGGTTGGGCTAAATGGAAACTTGCCCGGTGTCCGCACGGCACCCACAATATTGATGTCCATCACGTCGGAATACGTGAGAGAGGAGAGGACCAGCAGGCGGTCGAAGGGTTCCAGTAATACTTTATCCGTTCCTGGTTGGCCGTTTACCTTTCGGTTGAGGTCCACTGCGAGGTAGGACTTTTCTTTGCTGTTGTTGGTATTGGTCCGGATAATATAGGCTAATCCGTTGGCATCGGGACGCAGTCCGCCGGCGAGGGTAATTGCCTTGGTGACGGACAGGGCAGAATCTGGCGGAAAAGAGTATCCGGTAATAGAGTCGCGGACGGCACCTGCCACAGAGAAGGTAGCGAAATCTGCGTAGCGCGACCGGGCGTACACCGTAATCAGGTCTTTGGGCGACAGGAGCAGGTCTTCTGGCGCACCTGCGCTGCGCAAGATGAGATCGGGATTGATCTGGATGAGTTTTTTCGTGCTGTCGGCATTTTCCCGGAGCAGGAAAGCCATATCAGTACGGGAATCTGTCCGGAGACCACCTTTTTTCAGGAGGTCGCTTATTCTGGGTGTTTCTGCCAGGGCATAGGTACCGGGTTGGTTGATTTTTCCAGTAATGGTCGCTGTATTTTCAATGATATTCGGGATGGCTCGCACCACTACTTCGTCGCCACTGAGCAGCACAAAATTTTGCTTGTCGGCCTGGAGTTTTTTCAGGTTGACATCTATCAGTACCTGTCGGTCATCGACGAATCGTTTGACCTGGATTACTTCTCTGAGGGCATTGGCCGATAAGCCGCCGGCGAACTGCAGGAGTTCCGTCAGATTTTCGGCATTCACCAGTTCATACCGGAAGGGACGGCGGACGGCTCCTTGTACGGATACAATGCGGTCGGCCACCGGAACATGGATGATATCGTTATTTTCTAAGGAAAAATCGAACTGCATGCCCGGATTGTTGATCATTTCATACAAATCGAGGTTGCGGGTAGTGCGGGCGCGGATAATTTTGATATTGCGCACGGTACCGAGTTCGGTGGGTCCGCCTGCTGCCACGAGGGCATTAAAAGCGGTATTGGTGGCGGCCAGTGTAAAGCTGCCGGCATTGGTGGCTTCGCCAAAAATATTGACGACGATAGACCGGGCATTGGTGAGACTCACCGCAAACTGCTCCGGGGCAAAGCGGTAAGAATTGCTGAACCTGCTGCGCAGGAGTTCGCGGGCTTGTCCGAGGGACACGCCTTTGAGGAATATTTTGGGCATTTGCGAGGGCGAAATATACCCTTCTTTATTGATGGTGAATTTGCTGTCGAACTGCGACGGTCCAAATACACTGATGGTGAGTTCGTCGCCACTGCCGAGCACATAAGAATCGGGCGGTTTGACATCGCTGGTGGTATTAAAGAGGGCGAGATCTTTGGCGCGGAAGAGTTGGTGGCCGTATATTTCGGTGGGGGGGAGGTTGTAGGGGTTTTTGGTTTCGGGTTTCGGGGTTTCGGGTTTCGGGGTTTCGGGATTACTGGTTGCTGGTTGCTGGGCAGTTGTTTCTTGCTCGTTTTCGGGGGGAATTGCGTTCGTGTCCTTTTTTTCGGCTTCCATTGCTGCTATGACGGCTTCGATGGTGGGCTGGAGCTGCGGTAATTGTTCCGGGGCAACGTTGTCGATATCGATGCCCTTTTCAGCGAGTCGCTTGCGGACTTCTGTTTCGTCGAGTCCTTTGGCTTTGATCGCGGCTTTGGCTTGTGCTTCGAGAACCGGATTGGTTTGGGCGCTGGCGAGTGTGGCTGTCAGCAAGAGCACTGACAAGAAGAGGTGTTTGATGTTCAAGGTATATAGATTTATTGTTTTATTGTTGTGGGTCGCCCCCAGCCCCTAAAGGGGAGCCGTCTGAGCGGGCTGCGCCGGGGTGGTATGATTGTGTGAAGTACTTATGTGATAATCAATTTATTAACTGAATATTTTTTTGCCCCCCGGCGCAGACGGCTCAGACGGCTCCCCTTTAGGGGCTGGGGCTGGGTGAGGGCATCACATCCCCCCTACTCTTCAAACAACTCCCCAACCGACAACTCAAATCCCGGCAGAAAAGTAATGTTCACCATATCACCTTCTACATTGGGCAATTGAGCCTGGTAAATGCCCTGATCGTTCAGGATATACCTTATGGTGTTCCAAACGGATGCCCACTCAATGGTAACAAAGCCAATGGATGAAATTCGGCTTCTATCCCAACCACTGGTTGTTCTCTGATCGCGTGCGCCAACCGGATAGCTGGCAGTGCTTCTTCCATGCCAAATCCGCGTCCTTCGAGTATTTCCCGGTAACTGAGGGTATGAAGGTCGGTGAATCCCTCACTGAATTCGAAATCTTTGCCATCTACAGTAATCGACCGGAATGTACGGTTGCCTTTTTGGACCGCTTCCCGGGGTAAAGTGTCTGCATTAATACTCATGAACCAGCGGATATTGGCTTTTTCTAACTCCAGAAAGCCAGCTGCGCGGTCGTGGGTGTGCAGGTGAACGGTCGAATACCGGAGTGCGCCAAAAATCCAGAGCAACATATCGAAGAAGTGGATACCGATATTGGTAGCGATGCCGCCCGATTTCTGGGGATCGCCTTTCCAGCTGGTATAGTACCAGTTGCCGCGGGCGGTGATATAGGTCAGGTCGACTTCCAATGGTTTGCCGTGGTAGTTGGCCAATTGTTCCTTCAACGCAATGATACTGGGATGGAGCCGCAATTGGAGGATATTCCAAACCCGATGGCCGGTTTCTGGTTCCAGTTCCTGGAGGGCCGCTGCATTCCAGGGATTGAGAACCAATGGTTTTTCACAAATCACCTCCGCGCCATACCGGAGCCCGAATCGAACATGGGCATCGTGGAGGTAATTGGGCGAACAAATGACGATATAATCAATCTTTTTACCGGCGCGTTTTTGCTTTTCCAAATGCCGGTCAAACCGTTCAAATTCTGTAAAAAAGGCGGCATTAGGAAAATAACTATCCAGCACCCCAACAGCGTCATTAGGGTCAAACGCAGCAACGAGGTTGTGGCCGGATTCTTTAATCGCTTTCAGGTGTCGTGGTGCGACGTACCCTGCAGCGCCGATGAGTGC
Source organism: Saprospiraceae bacterium (assembly GCA_044350415.1). Lineage (GTDB taxonomy): Bacteria > Bacteroidota > Bacteroidia > Chitinophagales > Saprospiraceae > M3007. Next base: position 34,182 of record JBILHQ010000002.1, read on the forward strand.
GAAGTTTTTAATTATTTTCAAAGAATTGAATTACCGCCGTAGTAATATATTCCAACACTTCGGCACTCAATTCTGAATGCATGGGCAATGAAATAACGGTCCCACAAAGATGTTCTGTCACCGGCAAAGTTCCACCTGCCCAATAAGGAGCAAATGCGGCCTGTCCGTACAAGGGCACCGGATAATAAATCATGGCCGGGATATTCCGTTCCTGCAAGTATGCCTTAAGTGCATCGCGCCGGCCGCCATCAACCTGAAGGGTATATTGGTGAAATACATGGGTGGAATAGGCTGCCCGCGGCGGGGTGGTTAATCCTTCGATTCCGGCAAATGCCTGGTCATAAATATCGGCAGCAGCCCGGCGTGCATCACAGTATTCATCGAGGTGCGGCAATTTGGCACTTAATACCACCGCCTGAAGGGCATCGAGGCGTGAATTGACACCGATTTTATCGTGGTAATACAGGCGTGTTTGTCCGTGGTTGGCGATAATCCGCGCTTTGGCGGCCAGGTCATCGTCGTTGGTCATGATGGCACCGCCATCGCCGTAGCAACCCAGATTTTTGGAAGGAAAAAAGGAGGTACATCCAAAATGGCCAATGATACCCGTTTTCTGTCGGGTTCCATCCTGGTGAAAATAATCGCCACCGATGGCCTGTGCGTTATCTTCGATCACATACAGGTTGTGTTTATGGGCAATCGCCATAATAGCTTCCATATCAGCACTTTGCCCGAATAAATGGACCGGAACAATAGCTTTCGTGCGGGGCGTGATGGCCTGTTCGATGAGGTTTGCATCAATATTAAAGGTCGCGGGATCCACATCGATCATGACCGGATTCAGGCGCAGCAGTCCAATAACTTCCGCAGTCGCCACATAAGTAAATGCAGGAACGATTACTTCATCGCCGGGTTGGAGATCGAGGGCCATCATGGCAATTTGCAAGGCATCGGTACCATTGGCGCAAGGAATGACGTGCTTTACACCAAGGTATTGCTCGAGTTGTTCCCGAAAGCCATTTACTTTAGGGCCACCAATAAACATAGTGGTATCGAGGACTTCCTGAATACCCTTGTCGATTTCATCTTTGATCCGCAGGTATTGAGGGCGCAGATCGACCATTTTGATATCGTTCATAAAATTAAATTTTAGTCGGTTGGTCCCAGGTCGGTTGGTCCCAGGTCCGTAGAGTGTACAGGGAGCTGGCCATTTTTTGTTTAAATGTCGCCATTCGAGAGCCTAACCAGCACTAACTGATCTGGTACTGCCTTACCTGGTACCAGCCGATATTCCTGTTTTGTTTCGGGGCAAATTGCCGTTCCGCTTTCATCGAAATGCAGGCGGTGTCCATATTCCGATACCCAGCCGATTTGCCGGGCGGGATTACCCACCATTAAGGCGTAAGCGGGAACCGGTTTGACGACTACAGCGCCGGCACCAATCATGGCATACGGACCAATAGTATTGCCACAAACGATCGTGGCATTGGCACCGATAGATGCCCCTTTCCCTACAGGGGTTTGTTGGTATTGATCGCGGCGAATAACGGCACTTCTGGGATTAATCACGTTGGTAAATACCATACTTGGTCCGAGGAATACATCATCCGCACAGGTGACGCCCGTGTAGATAGAAACGTTGTTTTGCACCTTCACATTATTGCCGAGTACGACACCGGATGACACCACTACATTTTGGCCAATATTACAATTTTCACCAATCACTGCTCCGGACATTACATGGCAGAAATGCCATATTTTCGTACTGTTGCCGATAGTGCAGCCTTCGTCGACAAAAGAAGATGGGTGTATTTGAATCGCCATTAAAGATAATGATTTTTCATTTTTGGACAAGGCTTCGCCTTTGATGTGTCGCAAGGAACCACCGTTTGAAGTGGGTCTACTGAAACACAAATGTTGATAAAAAAGGGATAAAAAAGGTTAAGTTTACACTTAATCCTCTTCATTAATAAAAGGCACAAAGTACCCTGGTTCGCGATATCGAGTTCCCCCTTTGAAGGGGAGTAGGGGGATGACTCGCCCCGTATTTTGAAGTAATTCCTTCATTGACAATGCTTTATTTGACTAGTCATCCCCCTAGCCCCCTTCAAAGGGGGAACTCGATACCGCGAACCAGGACGTTTCCCGCATTATTTCCACCACTCACCACTAACCACTTACCACTTACCACTCACCACTAACCACTTACCACTAAAATCAAAGTCTCCAATACGTCACATCGTCACCAAAGCTCTTTCGGTTAAACAATCCTTTGAGGTCCATAATAACCGGTTCGCCGGAAGTGATATTCAGGAGGTCCTGCGGACCCATATCTTTATATTGTTGGTGCCCCACAGCGATCACAATAGCATCGTAGCCATCGGATATTTTTTCTGTAAGGGTTAGTTTATATTCATGTGCCATTTCATTGGGTGACGCATGGGGATCGTGGACGTGAACATTAATTGAATAATCCATGAGTTCCCTGACCAAATCCACGACTTTAGTATTTCGGATATCGGATACATTTTCCTTAAAGGTAATCCCGAGGACCAACACCTTACAGTGTCTGGGATTTTTGCCACGTTCGATCAGCATTTGCACTAAGCGCTTGGCAATATGTGCCGGCATACCGTCATTGATACGGCGGCCGCTTAAAATCACCTGCGGATCATATCCTACCTGTTTAGATTTATGCAACAAGTAATATGGATCGACACCGATGCAGTGTCCGCCCACGAGTCCGGGGTAAAACTTATTAAAATTCCATTTGGTACCGGCTGCTTCAATCACCTCCTGGGTATCAATCCCCATTTTGTCGAAAATCATCGACAATTCATTCATCAGGGAAATATTGAGATCCCGCTGGGTATTTTCAATCACTTTTGCGGCTTCAGCGACCTTAATGGAGGACGCTTTATAAACACCAGGTTTGATAATGGCGCTGTATACCTGCGCGATATTATCCAGAGCGTCTTCATCACTTCCCGACACAATTTTAAGAATAGTCGTGAGCGTGCGCACTTTGTCGCCCGGAACAATCCGTTCGGGAGAATAGCCCAATTTAAAATCGCCCTTTCCCAGAGATAATCCGCTATTGGCTTCGAGAACCGGCAGACAGTCTTCTTCCGTACAACCCGGATAAACAGTGCTTTCAAATACGACATAATCGCCCTTTTTGAGGGCCATTCCCACACTTGCCGATGCTTTTTGCAATGGCGTAAGATCAGGTACTTTATGGTCGTCCACGTCGGTAGGAACTGCAACCACAAAAAAATGGGCCTGCCGGAGATCGTCAATATTGGTAGTAAAAGAAATATCGGCATCCTGAAAGGCAACAGCGTCCAATTCATTGGAGGGGTCAATACCCTGGCGCATAAGTACTACGCGACCTTCATTAATATCAAAGCCGATAACTTTAAATTGCTTGGCAAATTCCAGCGCAATGGGCAGTCCCACATACCCTAAACCAATGACCGCAATCTGTTTTTTCTTGTCTCTGAGTTCCTGATACATAATTACTTAATATTCGTCCAAAGTGGTAAGGCCGCTGCATATTGGGTTTTCCATTGCACTGAGTTGAACTCATCAGATGCATAAATTAGAAAACGGATCTTCCTTTGGATCAATTTTTCTGCTTTTCCAATCAATTGGAATAAATAATTGCGGTCGATACCATCGCCAATAAAAACCAAATCAATGACTTGGCTATCGCGGCCCTGCGCGAAATCGCCCGTAATAAAAACGGCGCGGACTTCCCCCAGTCGTTCTATGACCGTTTCGATAATTTTATCAAAACCGATATGTTTCAGTAAGATATTGTGAATTTCACTAAACAATGGATATTTTGTATTGACAGTGAATAGCTTTTTATTGCCATCGGTACGGGAAATAATCATTCCCGCCTGTTCAAAACGATTTAACTCCAATCTGATCGCATTGGACGATTCACCAAATTCAGCCTCCAATCCGCGAAGGTAGGCAGTGGTACTGCTGTTCAAAAAAAATTTGAGCAGCAATTTGACCCTTGTTTTCGATGAGATAAGCGTTTCAAGCAAAAGATATCAATTTTGAGCAGCAAAGTTACTCATTCTTTTACAAACTGAATTTAAGTCTACAAAAAATTACGATTAAATTTATGAACCATGTCTGGTTTAGTTCCGTTCTTTGGGACTGAAATGGATCAAACATTCGTAAAACAGCGTTTTTTAACGCTTCAGGATAGTATTTGTGCGCAATTGTCGGATAAGGATGGTGGCATATTTAAAGAAGACAACTGGACACGGGCGGAAGGCGGCGGCGGTCGCACCCGAATTATCGAAGGGCACCTCATCGAGAAAGGGGGCGTGCTTTTTTCGGCCGTACACGGACCGTTGCCGGAGTCCATTGCCCAAAATATGCAGTTGGCACCCACTGATTTTTTCGCCACAGGGGTGTCCATTGTACTGCATCCCAAAAGTCCGATGGCACCGATTATTCACATGAATGTGCGGTATTTTGAAACATCGAACGCCGAGCGGTGGTGGTTCGGTGGCGGAATTGACCTTACGCCCCATTATGTAGTGGAAGAAGATGCCCGGTGGTTTCACCAGCAGCTAAAAAACACCTGCGATCAGTTTCACCCAGATTTTTACGCCAAATTTAAGGCCCAGGCAGACGATTACTTTTTCATCCCGCACCGCCAGGAAACGCGGGGGATCGGTGGGATCTTTTTTGATTACCAGGACGAAAAAACAGGGCTGGATAAATCACAACTGTTTGATTTTGTGGTGGCAGTAGGCGAAACATTTGCGCCAACCTATTGCGAACTCCTCGAAAGGAGCAAAGAACGCCTCTGGAGCGATGCGGAAAAACAATGGCAGTTGCTCCGCCGCGGCCGGTATGTGGAATTCAACCTGGTTTGGGACCGCGGAACGAAGTTCGGACTCGAAACGAACGGCCGCACAGAAAGCATTCTGATGAGTATGCCGCCTGCTGCCAACTGGCTGTATAACTTCCAACCGGAACCGGGCACCGCAGCAGCACAAACGCAGGAATGGTTGCGTAAAGGGGTGGATTGGGTTTAGTGGTGAGTGGTGAGTGGTGAGTGGTGAGTTGGAAAAACCGTCAGTTTCCAATATTCCAATTCAATCATGTGGCTTTTCCAAAAGTAATCCGAAACCAGAAATGTCACTCACCACTCACCACTAAACTGTTACTCATTTAATTCGCACAAATTATTAGCAATACCATGCGCAAAAAAAATGATGCCACTTTTGGAGAAGCCTTGCAGGAAATGCTGCGGGAGTACAAACTCAAATCGCGCCTCGATGAAACGAAGGTGCAGATTTTGTGGGCTAAACTAATGGGTAAAACCATTGCTACTTATACCACTAATATTGCTGTGCGGAAAAAAGTATTGTACCTGACGATTATTTCCGCGCCCTTAAAACAGGAACTTTCTTATGCGAAAGATAAAATTGTTAAACTCATTAATGAAGAGATGGGAGAGGAATATATACGGGAAGTGGTAATTAATTAAAAAAAGACATGAACAAACAAACAACACTAGCAGAACTGACCCAAGCCGTTGAATCCCGTATCCTCGTTATTGACGGTGCCATGGGGACCATGATTCAACGCTATCAACTAACGGAGACTGATTTCAGGGGCGAACAGTTTAAGAACCATGCCTATGACTTACAGGGCAACAATGATATTTTGTGCCTGACCCGTCCTGATATTATTGAAGAAATTCATCGACAATACCTGGATGCAGGCGCTGATATTCTGGAAACCAACACCTTCAGTTCCACCTCGATTGCACAAGCAGATTACCATACCGAGCACATTGCTTATGAACTCAATGTCGCTGCTGCTCAGGTAGCCCGACGGGCGACCGATGCTTATTCCGACAGGCCCCGTTTTGTGGCCGGTGCAATTGGACCATTGAACAAAACCTTGTCATTATCGCCTGATGTGAATAATCCGGGATACCGGGCTGTGACCTTCAAGGAAGTTAAAAATGCTTATGCCGAACAGGTACGCGGCCTGATCGACGGCGGGGTGCATATTTTGCTAGTAGAAACCATCTTTGATACGTTGAATTGCAAAGCAGCGTTGTATGCCATCGACGAGGTTTTTGAGGAGAAGGGCGTAAAATTGCCGATCATGATCTCCGGCACCATCACAGATGCTTCAGGCAGAACCCTGAGCGGACAAACGCCGGAAGCATTCTGGATATCGGTGAAACATGCCCGGCCTTTTGCCGTGGGCCTCAACTGCGCTTTGGGTGCTGAAGAAATGCGGCCACACCTGGAGGCGCTCTCCAATATTGCACCAGAATGTTATGTTTCGGCTTATCCCAATGCCGGCCTTCCCAATGAAATGGGCGAATACGACCAGACACCTCACGACATGTGCACTTTTATTGAGGAATTTGCACAATCAGGTCTGGTGAATATCGTGGGAGGCTGCTGCGGCACCACCCCCGATCATATCCGGCATATTGCCAGCCATGTCAATACCATACAACCGCGTTCCAGGCATTATATTTCCGATTCCAAAGTAAGTAAACCAGGTATTGGATATAGCATGTATGCTGGTCTGGAGCCTTTAATAGTGCGGGAAGAGACCAATTTTATCAATATCGGCGAACGGACCAACGTGACAGGCTCTGCCAAATTTGCTTCTCTGATCAGGGCAGGGAATTATACCGAAGCCCTTTCCGTGGCGCGGCAACAAGTGGACGGCGGCGCGCAAATCATTGATGTGAATATGGATGAAGGGCTGCTGGATTCAGAAAAAGCCATGGTGGACTTCCTGAACCTGGTCGGTGCCGAACCCGATATTGCCCGCGTTCCGGTGATGGTGGATTCCTCCAAGTTTCAGGTAATCGAAGCTGGATTACAATGTTTGCAGGGAAAAAGTATAGTCAATTCTATTTCCCTCAAAGAAGGCGAAAAAGAGTTTATCCGACAGGCAAAAATATGTCGCAGGTATGGTGCGGCGGTAGTCGTCATGGCTTTTGACGAAGCGGGACAGGCGGATACCGCCGATCGAAAAGTTGAAATTTGTCAGCGGGCGTACCAGATTTTGACCGAACAATTGGCATTTGATCCTTCGGATATCATTTTTGACCCGAATATTTTTGCAGTCGCAACCGGTATTGAAGAGCATAACGGTTATGCCATCGCATTTATTGAGGCTACCCGTCGTATTAAAGTATTATGCCCGGGCGCAAAAATTTCAGGTGGCGTAAGTAATTTGTCTTTCTCCTTCCGGGGCAACAATGTGGTGCGGGAGGCCATGCACGCAGCATTTTTGTACCACGCTATTCAGGCCGGCATGGACATGGGCATTGTGAATGCCGGACTGATTGAAGTGTATGAAGAAGTGCCCAAAGACTTACTGAACCGCATTGAAGATGTGCTGTTTAACCGCAATCCCAATGCGACCGATGAACTGGTGCGTTATGCAGAGGGCTTGCGCGGTACTGCCGGAGGAAAGGCTCTTGGGCAAGATCTCTCCTGGCGGGAACTCTCCCTGGAAGAGCGGATTACGCATGCTTTGGTAAAAGGGGTGACTGATTTTATCGACATCGATATTGAAGAAGCCATTCAGAAATACCCCATCCCCCTGCGTATTATTGAAGGCCCGTTAATGGACGGCATGAATGTGGTGGGTGATTTGTTCGGTGCCGGCAAAATGTTTTTACCGCAGGTGGTTAAAAGTGCCCGGGTAATGAAAAAAGCCGTGGCTATTTTGACGCCCATGATTGAACTCGAAAAAGCAGCCACTGGTGTCAGCAGCGCCCGGGGAAAAATCCTGATGGCCACCGTAAAAGGGGATGTTCACGATATTGGCAAAAATATCGTGGGTGTAGTACTCGGCTGCAATAATTATGAAATAATAGACCTCGGCGTAATGGTCCCTGCCGACAAAATACTGGCAGCAGCCAGGGAACACAATGTCGATATCATTGGTCTTTCCGGATTGATTACGCCCTCGCTGGATGAAATGGTGCACGTGGCGAAAGAAATGCAACGGCAGCATTTCTACCTGCCGCTCCTGATCGGAGGTGCCACGACCAGCAAAACCCATACTGCCGTAAAAGTGGAACCACAGTACCACAATGCTCCAGTGATTCATGTGCTCGATGCCAGTCGCAGTGTGGCCGTTGTGAGCAGCCTGCTCACCAAAAACGAAGCAGAAAACCATACTTTTATCAGTGGCGTAAAAGCCGAGTATGAGAAAATCCGCTTTGACCGCGCCAACAAACAATCCACCAAGCAATACTTGTCGATCCAGGATGCCCGCGCCAATAAAGCCAAAATAGATTGGGCGGCCACTCCCCTCCCCCAGCCCGTATTCCAGGGCGTAAAAGTATTCGACAGTTATCCTTTGGCCGAATTAGTTCCCTACATCGACTGGACGCCTTTCTTTCAGAGCTGGCAATTAGCCGGTAAATATCCTGCGATACTCACCGACCACATTGTAGGATATGAAGCCACTAAATTGCTGCACGACGCTAAAGAAATGTTGCACAAAATAATAGATGAAAAATGGCTGGAAGCCCGTGCTGTTATCGGCATTTTCCCAGCCAATAGCGAACAAAGCGATGACATACAGTTATTTACCGACAACACCCGCACAACACCTTTATTAAAAGTCCATCATTTGCGGCAGCAAAATGTAAAGGCGCCCGGTCAACCCAATTTTTGCCTGAGTGATTATATTGCGCCTTCCGGTAATGACTGGTTGGGCGCGTTTGCCGTAACGGCAGGCATTGGAATTGAACCGCATGTCGCTGCTTTTGAAAAAGCAGGGGATGATTATTCTGCCATTCTGCTCAAAGCACTGGCCGACCGGCTGGCAGAAGCGATGGCCGAGCGGATACACGAACGGGTGCGCAAAGAATTTTGGGGATATGCCGCCCAGGAATCCCTGCCCAACGATGCCCTGATTGATGAAAAATACGTTGGCGTACGCCCGGCACCAGGATATCCCGCCTGTCCGGAACATACTGAAAAGCGATTATTGTGGACCTTATTGCATCCGGAAAACATTGGAATGGAACTGACCGAAAGTTGTGCCATGTACCCTGCGGCGGCAGTCAGCGGCTGGTATTTTAGTCACCCGGAATCCAAATATTTTGGTTTGGGTCAGATTGGCAAAGACCAGATTATTGATTACGCAGCGCGGAAAGGTATGGATGTGGAAGAAGCCGAGCGGTGGTTGTCCCCTGTCTTGAATTACTAAAATTCATTCATCATGCAAAATGCACTGCTGGAAAAAATACAAGCATTCACCAATGCCGATTATACTTATTTAGATGATATTTTTGGCCATTATTCGCAGCATCCCGAGCCTTCGCTCCAGGAATTTAAAACGGCCCAAAAGCAGTTGGAATTATACTGGGAAGCAGGTTGCGACAGGGTGGAATTTTGCGCAGGAACAGGCGTGGTGGCGGTAATCCAAAATGGTGCAGGGAAAACGGTACTCTGCCGCAATGACCACGATGCACTGTTGATGCAGGATCAAATCGAAGGCAGATACCGCAGTCTGGTTCCAGGTGTGGCCCACAAATGCGGGCACAGTATGGTTCCTGCTATTTCGGTAGGTGTGGCCAGAAATTTGGTGCGGTTAAAAGAATACTGGGAAGGGACCGTCGTGCTGGTATCCCAATTAGGCGAAGAAGGCGCAGATGGCGCCGGCAAGATGCTGCGGGATGGTTTATACGAACGATTTCCCAAGCCCGATATGGCTTTGGCATACCACTGTTCGCCAACACTCCCTGTTGGACAATTAGGATTTCGCAAAGGGTTCGCTTTTGCGACCACTTCCATGGGTTCCATCTTAGTCAAAGGGCAAGGTGGACACGGTGGCGCACCGGACACCGCCATTGATCCGATTGTGCTGGCTTCTTCGATTGTCATGCGTTTACAGACCATTGTCAGCCGCGAAATGTCGCCATTTGAACCTGCCGTAGTGTCGGTTTGCTCCTTTGTGAGCAGCAGCCAGTATTCATCAGTTATTCCGGATAGCGTGGCCATGAAATTCACTGTTCGGTGCATGGGTGACGCTGCATATAATAAAATAACAGCTGCGATTGAGCGGATTTGCAATGCAGAAGCAGCGGCAAGTAATTTGCCGCCGGAAAAATACCCGGTAATCAACCACCGCGAATATATTACCGATGCGGTGTACAACGACCCCCATTTTACGACGCGACTGGAAGGTATTTTTGGCGAAATATTCGGGCAGGAAGCGATCAAAGAAGAGCCTTGTTACGCATTTGGAGAAGATTTTGGTCATTATGCACTAAAAGGCGAAATACCCATTTCACTGATCTGGCTGGGAAGTGTTAGCCCTAATAAGTTTGATAACAATGGCAAGCCTGTCGTATTCCTGGAGCCCCTTCATTCTCCCAAATTCATGCCGGAACCAGAAACATTAGTGCCTGGCGTGGTTGGAATGACCGGAGCGGTAATCGCGTTACTGGAACTATCGCCTGTCGGTGTGGGATGATATTCTGATACAATGCACCCCGCTGGTGATTTTCAGAAGTCAGTGGGGGTGTTTTAAAAAACTATGCTCATCTATGTTCCGTTTATTCCTCTTTTTCAGCCTTCTTTTTACTGACCCTGTCCTCAGCCAAACCTGTAATTACCTGGCATACGATGGCTTTAACTACCCTTCCGGTACTGCACTCAACGGCCTTCAGGGCGGAACAGGATGGCAATCCCCCTGGGAAGTTCAAGGGGCTAACAATAATGTGCCGGGGTACCAAACCACCTCAAGTACCCCATTAACCTACCTTGACTTACAGACAGCCGGCAATTATTCCTCCGGAGGATATGTCTATCTCACTGCAGGACGGCGCCTGAATACTGCAACAGGCGGACCATTTACGCCTTGGCTAAATAGTAATAATGCCATTGGAACAGGATCCGCTCCGCTTTGGACTTCCGTTTTGCTTGGAAAAACAGAGGCCAATGACGAGAATGTTTCCGTATTGTGGCATTCCAGTAATATTGCCTGGTGCGCTGGTTGCAATCCTGTTAACCATGTAGCGGTGGGATATTTTGGTAGTACCTCCAATGTGAATGGAGAGCGGCGGTGGTCGCTAAGTATCAATGGAATAGTGTATCCCACCGCCGTACCTGTCAATATAAATACGACCGTGTTCATGGTTGTAAAAATGGAATTTGGATCGACCAATACCATTTCATTATTTGTCAATCCGCCCACTATTGGGAATACGGTGCCCACCACCCCAACCCTGGAACAAACTACCACTACGCCATTCGACATCAGGAGTTTCGCGTTGTATGAAGGTAACGATGCCGGTTCCGGGGAGGCCGATGAAATAAGGATGGGCGCAAGTTATGCCTGCGTGGCTCCTGATCCAACGGTCATGGTTAACCAGCCGCCGGTCGCGAATTTCACCATGACACCTGCCAGCGGCAATGCCCCTTTAGCGGTGGCACTCGACGGCAGTACTTCTGTAGATCCCGATGGCACCATTGTGTCGTGGTCCTGGAATTTTGGCGACGGAAGTCCTGTAACTACTGGCGAAATCGTAAATCATACGTTCGCTGCAACCGGTATTTTACAGGTGCAACTCACCGTGACCGACAACAATGGTGTATCGCATGCGTTGTCGCTGCCTGTTACCGTATTCAATCCTTCCGGCACCTTTACTTGTCAGGCCCGTTTGAACATGCTCGATCTGGCGACTTGCAGCAATAACAACGGAAGATTTGTGGCCAATAATATCGCCGGAGTGTCGCTCGATCTCCGCAATATTTCTAATGCAATGGTCCCTTCTTCTGCTGTAAATTCTGGGTTGTTTGAAAATCTTTCACCTGGCGACTACACCCTTTATCTGGCAGGACCGAATGGCTGCCGCGATACTTTTCAGATCGCCGTGGCAGTAGATAGCAGCACTTGTGAAGGCTGGGCACCTGAGCCCTGTGCTATGAAAATCGGTGTTGGCCTCGAAGGATTGGCGTACTACAGCAGCACCCGGATGTTTAAAGATTACTTTAAAACAGCTGGTGAATGGATTACCTACGACCCTACTAATGCAACCCCGGGCTGGAATACAGGCGACCAGCAATACATTCCGGCAGATATCAATGGGTATGCTACTGTTATTCCATTTTCGACGCCGAACGGCCCACGGGCATTACGTGGTATTATTTCGGCCAATGGCTATGTGCCGATGGGCGTACCCATGCGCTTGCTGTACGACGGCGTCGGCACGATCACTATGCAAGGCAATGTGACGGTGAACGCCAACGCCCCCAACCAAATTGACTTTACCAGTAATGATGAAGGTAATATATGGTTTCACCTCGCGAGTGCTCAACAGGGCGATCCTGTAAAAAATATCCGGGTGATAGCCATTGCTGATGCAGCCTCCTACCTCACCGCTCCATTCCGGCAAAACTTCCTGGACAAAGCGAATACCTTCAGTTCTATCCGGTACATGGACCTGATGCACACCAACGGCAATGGCAATATTACCTGGGCCAACCGCACACTACCCGGCTACTATTCTCAGGCCGTGGCACCAGGTGGCGGTATGGCGTACGAGTATATCATCCAATTGGCCAATACCATGAACAAAGATATATGGCTTTGTGTGCCCCATCAGGCCGACAATGACTACATCACCCAAATGGCCGCCATGTTTCACGATCAACTGAATCCAGGCATCAAGGTGTACCTGGAATACAGCAATGAAGTGTGGAACTGGATATTTAGTCAGGCGAATTGGGTAGCCAATAACGGACCGCAAAACATCAGTTATCCAAGAAGGTACGTGGAACGGGCCCAAAATACTTTTCGTATCTGGCACCAGGAGTGGGGGCCAGATAAGGCCCGGGTACGCCGGGTATTGGGCACGCAAAACGGATATGACTGGGTAACGGAAGAGATTATGGCACATGCTGACCCGGATGATTACGATTATATATCGCCATCGTGGTACGTAGGACTTGACCACAGTCTCAGTGGGGTGCCTAATCTGGTGGCGCTGGGCGCTGCGGCCACTGCCGAAGATGTGCTGGAAAATGCGACCAATACCTTCCATGGGTTTTACCCGCATTGGCAAATGGTGTACAATACGGCCAAATTGTACAAGAAAAAAGTCGTCAACTACGAAGGCGGACAGCACTTTACGAACTTTAGTGTACCTGCTTATATCCAGGCGATGTACGATGCGCAGGTTCACCCCGGCATGTATGATTTATACCAGGAAATGCTCGACAGCCTCCGAAGTTTGAAATCGGAATTACCAATGGCATTCGTATTATCTGGTCCATGGCAGAGCATTTATGGATCCTGGGGGCATATTTTCAGCGTGGACGACCTGCCGCCTTATACCGACCGGCCTAAATACCAGGTATTACTGGATAATATTAACCTTTGTACTTCGAGCCTGCCGGCAGCACTCCATAATTTTACAGCCACCTGTGAACGCAGCGGCGTTCATCTGGAATGGACGGTTTCAGATGAAAAAAACGTAAAGGAATACCACGTGGAAATATCAGATAATGGCGCCAACTGGCAATCCATAGCCAACATTTCTTGGCAACAAGGAGGTGTTTATCCGCTTCATTATCAATACAATATTCAAAATGAAAGTGGTCCGTATTTTCGTTTGGCAACTTTAGATACCGATGGTCGGGCGACGTATTCGGCCTGGCGGTCAGTGAATTGCAACCAACGGGATTTGGCTCAATTATTCCCAAATCCAAGTTCCGGAATGGTCCGTTTAGAGATTCCTGCAAGCTGGAATACCGAAACATTTAGTGCGCAGATAACCGATATTTTGGGTCGTGTACAATCACGGAAAACTATTGTACAATCAGCAGATATCAATGTTGAATCTTTGGCAGATGGCCTGTATTTTATGGCCCTTTACGATGAAAAAGGTCGGGAAGTACAGCGGTTGAAATTTGACAAATTTACATTAAAAAAATAGCGGACAGGTTCACTTTGAGGCCGGGGAATGCACAGCTCAGTACAATATCCGCTCGGGAGCGCCGAGGCAATAAGAGTAGGTACCATTCAGGTCCAATTGACTGATATTCGTTATCATGATGACAAAGATGCAGGAAATAATAAAAACGCGTCTTTGCTTCCTGCCTTTTTCACCCCGTAAAACCGTTCGTTCACAACATCAACAACGCAATTGACGCATCAGGGCATCGGAATTGGATTGGAAGGCGTTACTTTTGCAGCCATTAAGAAAATGCGATAAAAATATGAAAAACTGGTTGATAGTACTTGTTGGAATCCTTTTGTCGGGGCAGGTTTTTGCACAATACCGCGAGAACACCCCTGAATATGATGAGGCCAATAATAAAGGTGGAGCATTGTTGTTCAATTTCAATTTTGGCGCCCATCTTCCTGCTGCCGATATGGCCAAAAGATTTAACGAGGACATGAGTGTTGGCGGTGGATTGGAATATATAACGGCCAATAATTTTATTTGGGGCGCTCAGGGGCATTATTTTTTCGGCACCAAAGTGAACGATGATCCATTGGCAGGGATTCGAACTCCAGAAGGCGGCATTATTGGAGTAGACCAGTCATTAGCGAGTGTCATACTGCGCGAACGCGGTTTTTTTATCGGCGCAAATTTAGGTAAACTATTGATTTTCAATGAAAAAAAGCGAAGTGGCTTGCGATTATCAGGCGGTGTGGGCTGGATGCAACATAAGATCAGGCTACAGGACGACGGACAAACAGTGCCGTTATTAACCGGAGCATACCGGAAAGGATACGACCGACTCACTGGCGGTCCCACCCTTACTGAATTTATTGGTTGGCAACACCTGGGCGCTAACCGCCGATCCAATTGGTTTGTTGGTTTTGATATGTTACAGGGCTTTACGCATACGCTGAGAGACTGGGACTTTGCGGCGCAACAAAAGTTAACGGGTATCCGCCTTGACTTGCGGTTTGGGATCAGGATGGGTTGGGTATTGCCATTTTACAAACAGGCTGCAGAGCAAATATATTACTAGTCGACCTTGAACACACTGTACAATATTTTTACGGTTGTTATTGCTGGTGCACTACAGTTGGCATCGCCGTTTTTGCAGGGAAAAACACGGCAATGGGTGGTTGGCAGGCGACATTGGCGGGAGAAGTACAGGGCGCAGTTTCAACCCACCGGAGAAGTGCTATGGATGCACGTATCGTCTTTGGGTGAATTTGAACAGGGCCGGCCAGTAATTGAAGCATTTCGCAAGAAGCATCCTAACTGGCAACTCGTGGTTACCTTCTTCTCCCCTTCTGGCTATGAAATGCGAAAAAACTACCCGTTGGCCGATTTTGTTGCCTATCTACCAATAGACAGCCCTGCCAATGCCCGGGATTTTTTAAACCTGATTCGCCCTTCCCTGGTTATTTTTATAAAATACGATTTTTGGCCGAATTACCTGTCAGAGACCCAAAAGAGAAATATTCCATTTTATTTGATTGCTGCTTTATTCCGCCCGGACCAACCATTTTTCAAATGGTACGGCGGTTTGTGGCTAAAAATGCTGCACTGTTACACCCATATTTTCACCCAGACAGCAGGTTCAAAACAATTACTGACAAGCATTGGATATCTCCATGCCACCGTTTGCGGTGACCCGAGGGTCGATCGTGTATTAGCCATTGCAGCCGCCGCTAAGGACAACAATATTGTTGCTCAATTTTCTCAAAACGCTTTTACACTGATCATCGGCAGCTCTTGGGAGAAGGACGAGGCGCTTATTTTTGAGGCATTGCAGCATCCGGAACTACAGGCGGTTAAAGTAATCTGTGCGCCGCACCAACCATCACAGGCTCACATAGCACAGTTATGTGAAAGATGGGGCAATAAAGCCATTCGCTATAGCCAGGTGGCACAGGAAACTCTCCTCGAACCTTACCAATGCCTGATCATAGATAATATAGGCATGTTGAATACCCTTTACCGGTATGGAACAATTGCTTATATCGGCGGTGGATTTGGAGCGGGTATTCACAACACACTGGAGCCTGCAGCCTTTGGTTTGCCGGTGCTGTTCGGTCCGAAGTATCAAAAATTTGAAGAGGCGAAGCAGTTGATTGCAGCAGGTGGCGCTTTTTGTGTGCAGGACGCCCGAACTTGCCAGGATATGCTGTTGCTCCTTCTGCAGCAATCCAACCGGGAACGGGCAGTGGCAGCGGTGAATACTTATATGGAAAGTAGTAAAGGAGCCACCATAAAAATACTGTCCAGGATCGGCTGAAACTCAAATAAAGAGGTGCTTCCTCCTCGATATTCCTAAAGTTGATGTTGCATTGTTCTTTCTAAGAACAACTTCAACTCGAGTCGCTCTGCCCGGATATCAAAATGAATATGGTGGTTCTCGTGGTGATTGGTATTGGATTTAAAAATACCAAAAGTCCGTTCATACCACCGAATCCGGCCGTTGTCCCTTAACTCTTCAAAAGGAATTTGCAGGTATTTCAGATCAGGGCAAAACTGAAAAACACCTTTCAATTTACGAATAATTTCAGCCACAATCAGGCGCTCCGGAAGGCGGTTTTCATGCCGCACCAAACTGACCTCGGTTTCGTATATTTTTACCTGTTCTTTCCATCGGTTATCGGCAATCAGCCTGACAGTCTCCTGAATGGGGAACCGAACTGGCAACAAATCAGCTAAATGCTCCAATATGCCCACTGCGTCAAAGGTATCACTGGCATTATACCATTGGCCACGCAGGTCCACTTCCACCCATTTGAATTTTGTTTCCGTGATCAATTCGTGATAAACGGCATCCAAATACAATGGAACAGGATGACTTTTAAAAGCCATGAGCATAGCGCCGAGTATTGCGGTACACCGTCCCCTGTCGCCCGATGAAATTAGTTCATAAGCAGGCAACAATGTTTTTTGATGCAGATTGCCAATGAGCATGGCTGTTACGGCATTCTCCGACCATTGGGAAGCAGACAAAGTCTGGTGCAGGATCGCTTTGGAGTCATAATGAAAATGCAAGCAATCGGGATGGGTATTCACGGCCCTGGGAGTTATAACAAACCATTGCAAAAGGCCATTTCCGGCCAGTTCATCCACTATTTTATCGGGGAAACGGCCACTTTCGTCAGGATATGCCAGATGACAAGTCCAGCGGCGGCGCAGACAATCAATCAATTGTTTCCGAGCATCTAATTCGTTCATGCGCCGGAAATCAGTCCATTGCAGACCAAATTGTACCTTTTCATAAATGGCTTCCGAAGTGGCAACGTATTTCAGCCACACTTCTTTTCGGATATCCTCCGCAATCAATGGCCAATTGTGCTGGCCCGCATGATCACCAATGATCTTTTTCAAGATCGCCAGAGCATCGAAATCGCGGTAAGTATGGCTGGTTTCCGACAATATCAATTGGCCGGTATCGTTCAAAGTAAACCAATCCAGCAGAATATCCTGGGGCAGATCATACCTTCCGCCGTCCTTCAAAAGTTGCGGGACCAACAATTCTATTGCCAGTCGCAACAGTGATTTTTCAGCTTCGAGCACATCTCCCGGGCGGGTCAATAAATAATGCCCTGCCACACATGCCTGCACGATACGAATCACGGAGCGACGCAAGTCCGAATGCACCTGCCCCAGTCGTTGTTCCTCCCGCACCTGTTCTGCCAGCAGGCCGCAATGATTCAGTAGTCCCCAAAAAAGATCTTCCCTGATCATTTCCCGTTGTTTGGGTGGCACGCGCTGCATATCAGCATTCTCCAGCATACCGAGTAATTCGTCCACCTTGCCTTTCAGGTCAAAGGATGCATTACTGATGAAGGAGATATCACTATCTTTCACCGCAATTCTGTCTAACCACGAATATTTACCGCCCCCAACCAATTCAATAATCATGGTATCCACGAATATTTGGGTCTCCGACAGGGAGTGGTATAATTTGGTGAGTGCTTCGAGGCTTTTGGCCACCATCGCTTTGCCCCCGCCTGATGCGTTATCCAATTCGCCCGTATGACAAACAGCATTGCCTGCTATTGTCGAATAGACACTGTGCAAGGCAGCGGCCAGTTCTTCGACAGCCACTTTCAGGTTATAGACGCCTGTCTCCGAAGGACAAATAGGCGGATTGGCATTTTGGTACTGGTAATAGCGGTCGGAGTAAAGTTTGACATAATTAAAGCCGCTGGGAATCTCGTCCAGCAACCGGCGTATTATTTGTGCCGGACCTTCTTTCTTGACAAAGGTAATCAGCAGGTATTCATATAGTTGCGCCGATTGTGGGTCAATTTTCGTGCGCACCTGATCACAAAAACCATGGGCTGCAGCGTATTTCTCAACATTAATGGCGTCCTGGCAAAGTAGTAACTGGCGGCGAAACTCCTGTTGTTGTTCGGCGGTTAACTGGCCGGTTGCGCTTGTGTCATTATTCGAATTAACCGCCAAATAGCGGGTTTCCGGAATTCTGATTTCATCAAGCGGAAAATAGAAAGCAGTAGTACGGTGGTTAACGCCTTTGCGGTAACGGTCTAAAAACAGTACCCGCCAATCCCTGCGCAACAGAAAATCATCGTTTAATCCATCGATAATGGTGGCAATACGTCCTTTCAAAGTGGTTATACTCCGCTGAAAATCGTCCAGATTAACGTAGTTTCTGATATTGGCTGCCAAAAAATCATCTTCGGCCTGGAGAATAGCCCTGGACAATTGCTCCTGGTGTACCAGGGCTTTCAGTATCTGTAACACATCTGTCAGGTTGAACCGGTCGCTCATTTCGTGCAACCGTTCCTGCAGGTCAGGGAGCGTCAGCGGTATCTGCCGGCCATCATTAGCCGGAGCCTTTTTTTCGGCGTTAACTGTTCTTAGAAATTCGGCAAGTTGGTATGCGGTCCGTACCAATTGCTGGTTGGCAAACAATCCTTCAATCGATTCATGCCTATCCGGGAAAAAACAAAATCCCTGCAACCGGGAAGGAATGACGGCAGTGCGGGATGGTACAATCACTACAAAAAGGCCTCCTGGCCGTCGCACCAGTTCACTCAGTGCCAACTCCATTTCAAAACGCGTATCCGGAGAAGTCTCGTAATCACCAGAATGGACGATAATAAAAAGGCGTGCTGTTTCTAAAAAAGTTTTAGCTGCTGCCCGATATTCCGTATCAGTATACCGATTTTTTCGCCAAAATGCCATTGGCATGTCGGGCGCTGTGGCAGCAAGCGCTTTTTCCAGCTCGAGCGCTGTGGCCCGGTCTGCAGCATCTGAAGAGGTGAATATGTTAATCGTCGCAGACAATTTTATAAAATTTAAGTGTTCATTTTTTGGGCAACTTTCTTCACTGCATAAAAAATCAAACCCGTGAAAAGAAGAACACCCGCGCAGAGATAATACCAGTTAATATTGGATTTGAAAACCGCCAAAAAAATGATCGCCACCATAATGATGGTCGGTACCTCATTCAATGCCCGGTAATAAACATGGGTAAATGCCAAATTCCGTTGCTCAAGCCGTTGTATATGGATCTTGCAATACCAGGAATAGCCGGTAAGAGCCCCTAAGAACAAGAGTTTGACCTGCATCCACGGCTGTTGCAACCAGGAAGATTGCAATCCAAGCATGGCCGTACCAAAAGTCCAGGTGATCACAATAGCCGGCACAATAATCACCCGCCATGCCTTCCACTCCATTTTGGCATATTGGGTGGCGAAAAGGTCCCGTTGTTCCACGTTGCCAGCCAATGCTTCCGCGTGGTTGACCATAATCCTGACTAAATAGAACAGGCCTGCCATCCAGGAGACCATACCAATCAGGTGAAGCGATTTTGAAGCCTGATACCAGGGTAATATATCCATAAATTGTTCCTTATTGGGCAAAGATGCGGCAACTTAAAGTAAGATATACCAAAAAAGGATGATAATTCTTAAAAAACTATAGACCTTCGCGCTCACTCATCAGCAACGTGGTATCAACTTATTTAGATTTTCGGCATTTTTATAACCAGGTCATCCACCCGGAACTCCTGAACCTTGAACGCAGAAGACAGCGATTGGTTCGTTTGTTATCGTTATCTGCTTTGATATTCGCGATCATTGCGGGTGTCGCTATTTATATTCATATCTGGCTGGTGACCCTTTGGCTCCTGCTAATGGCAGGATTTATGGTCGTTTCATTAGTTTTCCGTATTCAGGTATATTTTCTGGAGTTCAAACCCCGTATTGTTGAATTGATCCTCGATTTTATCGACAACAACGTCAATTACAGCAACTTTCAGTATAATCCGAAAGGAAAAATTGCGGCAGAACGGTTCCTGGAGAGTCTTATTTTTACCCGGGCTGATGATTATTCGGGAGAAGACCTGATTTCCGGACAGGTACGGGAGACGCCGTTTGCGCTGTCGGAACTGCGTGTTGCTGAATTTTCAGAAGTCCGTAACAAACTTGACCGGGTATTTAATGGCGTTTTTCTGGTAGGCGACTACTTCAACCTGGCAATGAAAGGTGCATTGTTGGTTTTGCCCGATGAAAATATGAAATACCTGAGCCGCTCTGAACGGGCTTTTCATTTGGCGGGCGGGCGAAGAGTGCATGGACAGGTACTGCCCGAATTTGAAACCTGGTTCAATACTTATGCGACACCTGATATGCGCATCCGCGATATCCTTTCCGAAGATTTCCAAAAGGCAATATTGGATTTCCGGAAAAAATATCTAAACCTGAATCGCAAAAAAGAATTGTACTTTTCCATTATTGGCGATAATATTTTTATAGCCATTTCTCAGGATAAAGACCTGCTTGAGCCCTCCCTGTGGTCCTCCAATGTGAACTTCGGACTCATCAAAGAGTTCCATGATGATATCGCGATGCTGTTGGATCTGATCCTGAAAATTGATGCTTTGAATTAAATAGCTACCTATGGACTACTGGCAAAACCGTTGGCTTAATCAACAAACCGGATGGGATCTTGGTGTCCCATCGCCGCCGCTTGTTGCCTATTTATCACAGATTCCGGATACCCAACGACAAGCTATGCGGGTATTAATTCCAGGCTGCGGCAACGGGTACGAAGCAATCTGGATGGCGGAGAACGGTTTCCGGCAGGTGACAATGCTGGATATCGCGCAGGCTGCTGTAGGTCAAATGGCACAGCGATCGGCAACGGAACTTTCGCCATTCGCAACACCTCCGGAATTGGTATGTGGCGATTTTTTTGAACACACCGGACAATATGAGCTTATGCTGGAGCAAACCTTTTTTTGTGCTATCGATCCTGCCTTGCGGGCAGATTATGTCCACAAAATGCATGATCTATTGGTGGAAGGTGGAAAATTAGTGGGCGTCCTTTTTGACCGGGAGTTTGAGGGGGGGCCTCCTTTTGGCGGCAGTAGCGCTGCATATCGAGTGCTTTTTGCACCATTTTTCCATATTCATGTCTTTGCCCCTTGTTACAATTCAGCAGCACCAAGGGCAGGTACAGAGATATTTATGGTGTTAGAAAAACTTTAGGCTACTTTAGCGGCTCCCTCCGTTTAACACCTGCCTGGAATTTTCAGGAAAAAAATCCAGGCAGGTGTTAAATTAATCCGCATTTTTGAGTGTAATTTCATGCGATGTTTCCAAACTGATTGTTAATCACCATTCGCTAAAGACGAAACAGTACCTTGCTTCGTTTTCCGCGGCAGATCAAACATTACATAACCATTCTATGCTCAAATCATACCGCCCCTTGCTGAATCAGCCCGAATTATCCATTTTCAACACCAAACTCCTTTTATTTTTCTTCTTTTTTTTATTTCCGTTCATCCTGTTCAGTCAAACTGTTGAAATATGTGATAATGGCCTTGATGATGATGGCGACGGTCTTATTGACTGTTTCGACACCGATTGTACCTGTACCGGACAATGTGACGATTTTTATTATACCACCTGCAACGCAGATTGCTATTACGTTCCTCCCTGCACCCAAATCGCCATGGGTATTCAATGGAAAGCTACGGTTGAAACCAATACTTATTCGCCCCTGGTAGCGGGCGATATGGACAATGATGGTATTCCGGAAGTAGTAACCTATCGCTGCGAGATGAGCAGTATTTATATTCTGGATGGACAAACGGGGGCAACGAAGGTGACAATTACCTCCCCCACTACCCTGCCGGGCGGTACCGCACCTGCTATTGCCGATCTGGATAAAGATGGATTCGGTGAATTAATCATTATTGGAGAGGATCGGCGGCTGCGTTGTTATGAACATACTGGTGTATTGAAATTCACCAGCAGTGTTCCCGTTGGATACAATGGCGGATACCGTTTTTCAGTTCCCAATATTGCCGATTTCGACCATGATGGCTGGCCGGAAATTAATATCGGCAACCAGGTGTACAGCGGCCAATCAGGCGCCTTACTGGCCTCCGGAGGTGTTGCATTATCAGCAGGAGAACACCCGTTCCGCAGGGCCAATGGTTTTTCTTTTAATATGCCGGTTGCTATTGATGCCTTGCCCGATTCCTTTTGTCCGGATTGTGACGGACTGGAAATAGTCGCAGGAAATCAGGTACTTTCTGTCAACCTGGTTACGGGAGTGATCGCGGCAGTCGTAACCGCCCCCGCTGGTTACTCAGATGGATTTACCAGTGTAGCCGATTTTGACCGCGACGGCGATTTGGATGCTATTGTTCAAGGACAAAAGAATGGCATGAATTACGTGTATTGCTGGGATATCCAAACCTCCACCATTATGCGGGAATACAAACTCCTGAACAACTATATCGAAGGTGCGAGCAGGGTTAATATTGCCGATTTAAACGGCGACGGGCAACTGGAGGTGAATTTCGTTGGCCATCCCTGGCTGTATGCATTAAAAAATGATTTTACCCTCCTGTGGAAAAATCCGACCAATGATGTCTCTTCCGTTACCTGTTCCAGTGTGTTCGACTTTTGTGGTGATGGATCTGCTGATGTCGTGTACCGTGGACAAACCAAACTCCAAATACTGGAAGGGGCTACTGGAGCGGTGAAATGGGAAGACAATTGCCTGTCAGCTACCCATATTGAGAATCCACTTATTCTGGATGTCGACGCCGACGGACAAACTGAGGTCATCATTGAATGTGGCACTACTTCGCCTGACTTTGGAACAGTGGTTTGTTACGAAGCGGTGGGAACACCCAGTATTTCTTCGCGAAAAGTATGGAACCAGCATGGTTATTTTAATACGAATATCAATGAAGACCTGAGTGTTCCCCGTTACCAGCAGAATCCCAATATTGTGGGAGACACGTTGAAGATGAATACTTTTATGAATCAGTTTTTCAACCCGAATTTCCCTTCGCCTGATGGTGTTATCGCTTTTGATTCCATCAGTTGTGAAGGCGATACAATGGCCATTACGGTGCAGGTGTGCAATACTGGTGACAATGTTTTGCCCCCACAAATGCCCGTTTCTATTTATCGGGGCAATCCACTGACAAGTGCTGCAACCTGGATCGGTACTGCTCCAATTGGGGCACAAGTCGATTTGGGCTTATGTAGTCAGTTTACCTTCCGGGTACCGCGTGATCTGGTGATCAATGACTCCATTTACCTGGCACTCAATGATGATCATTCACAGCCAACGCCCTACAATATCAATCAATTCCCGGTAACTTCCCTTGGAGAATGCGGTTTTACGAACAATTTCGATGCCTTTTATTATGCGTACAATCCGGATCCAGTGGCACTCGGCAATGACACGACCATCTGTGACAATGCCACTGTGACTGTAAATGCCTCCGGTAACGACCTCATCGCCTGGCAATGGCAGGACGGCAGCAGTTTGCCCGATTATGTCATCCAGGATCCAGGGATGTTTTTCGTAGCCGCATCAGACATCTGTGGAATTGTACATACGGATACGATGAATGTGTTTATTGATAGCAGTACGGTGGTCACATTGGGCCCTGATCTCGTTATTTGTGAAGGCGAAACAGTGACGGTGGGAGAAACCGGATTTGATTATTACGACTGGAAACCTGGCCCCAATTACAATTGTAATAACTGTGCAAGTGTCACAGCATGGTTGCCAGCCTCTGGCAATGTAATACTGGAAGCAGGCTTTGCCAATGGTTGTAAAAGTATTGACACCCTTTTCCTCACGGTTTACGACACGTTTTTTGTGCAGATCGATACTTTTATCTGTAAAGGAGGGCTGTTCGCTATGAACGGTACGAATGTCCTGCCAGGAGAATCGCACTATTTCAACTTCTCCGCTTTTACGGGTTGTGATTCTACCATTTTGGTCAATGTATTTGCTAAAGATACTTTCAGTACAAAGGAAACCATAGTCATTTGTCCGGGCACAACCGCTACCATTTTTGGGCAATCCCAAAACACATCGGGGTTTTATAAAAAATTATTCACGGCCATTAACGGGTGCGACTCCACCCATACGGTTGAATTGGTTGTCCAGCCGTTGCTGGCGTTAAATCTAAGCGCCGACTCCTCCTGCGTTAATGAACCAACAGGTGCATTACATGCACTGGCCATTGGTGGGGTTTCGCCGTTTCAGTATACCTGGTCATTCAATGCGCCTTCGCAACCCGACCTGAATAACCTGCCGCCCGGGAATTACGCATTGACCATTACCGATGGCAATAATTGCACCTCAACTGCTGCCACCAATATTGGTGGGTATCCGCCAATCATTTACACCCTCACGGTCGATTCTGTGCAGTGCTTTGGCCAGTCCAATGGTGTCATTCATATCAATTCTGATGACCAAGCATTGATATACAGCCTTGACAATCAATCATTTGTTCAAACAGATGCATTTATGGGGCTGCCAGCCAACGCTTATACTGTTTATGTAGCGGATGTTTATGGTTGCAACGACACCTCTGAGGTTAGTATTGAACAACCGGGGGCATTGCTATTATCTCTGCCTGCAGATACTTCCATTCTTTTTGGTGATTCGATTTGGATTAATGTGCAGATCACCGCAGTTGATATTATTCGGTTCTCCTGGAACAATACCGATTTTTTGAGGGATTCGGCGTCCTTGCAAACCTACGCGCAGCCCCACCGCTCTATTAGTTATGCCCTTACGCTTACCGACGTGCGGGGTTGTTCGGCCAGCGACGTGATGACGATTATGGTGGAGCGGATCAAACAGGTATTTGTACCGAACGTTATCGCTTTGAATGCCGATAATGATATTAACAGGCAGATGATTCCCGGTTTTGGGCCCTCCGTTTTGCGCGTGAATCGCTTTCAGGTATACGATCGCTGGGGCGATTTGGTGCACTCCGTTACCGATGCAGCGCCGGGCGACAGTGGGATCAACTGGAATGGAACGGTGCGCGGGAAAAAATCAGATAGCGGCGTTTACGTTTGGTTGCTGGAAGTGGTACTGATTGACGGAACCGTAGAAATGTATAAAGGTGATGTGACGGTGTTGCGGTAGAAATAATGTTTGCAGGTATTTATCACCTGTCTCATACAGGAGTTTTTCATAAACCCCAGCCATGCTCTTATGCTGTGCCGACTATGTGAAAACTCCTGTATGGGACACGTGATAAATACCTTCAAATTATGTTCTTAATAATTTGCCTGCAACTGAATCCTCAAAAAACGCCCTTTTTCGTCATAAGAAGTCTTAAAATCTTCATACTTGCGGTGGCTGATCACATACGACAAGGTGATTTCTAAGTTTTTTATAACAGACCACTCAAAACCGAATTCTACTTCCCGCACGTTGTGCAGCCGGGCATCTAATTCATGTTTTTTAGGGCCATCGTATTGCTGAAGACGGATAAAAGGAAATAAATCGCCTTTAGCCAGTGTTGTTTTGTAACTGAGGGTGACAAATCCCCCTTTTAAATCTGTACTCTGAATTGAATCCGTTGCAGTATTAAAACCCGGGCTTTTGCCAATATTGTATTCAGCAAGGATACCGAAGGGCTGAGGATATACATTAATTGTGGCACCCACCCGCTGATCCAGATAAGTTCGATCAGTTACCTTTTTTACACCGACTGTCAAATTATCCGAAGGCAAAGTAAACTTCCCAGAATAGGCCTGAATACCCGGCTCAATCATCTGATTTTTAATTCCAAATGGATAACTTAAACGAGCAATGGCGTACAGGTTATTGTTTAACTCGGGTTTATTAGTTGATTGTCCATTATATAAGCCAAGGGCCAATACACCGTAATCTCCCGAGCCTTTATGAGAAGCACTAGCCCATTTTTTATATTTTTCCCGAACACTTGCTGGCGCGTACAGGAAGAAAACACCCATATCACGCTCGTTGGGTGCCCCTGAATTGAGTGCGTCGGAACGGTCCAAAGGCAATCGGTTGGAACTCGATTGCAGGTTCTCAAACCCAAATGGAACTTTACTCTGACCAAAGCGGACACGATATGCTTTGTTTTTATCAAACGCATAATCAAAATAAGCGTCTCTTACCTGCATATAATGTTTATTCGTGGATGATGCATCTGCAGAGTAATCAAACTGCAGGTAAATGAAAAATTGCGGATGCACGTCACCTGAAAAAATCATCCGCGCTCTACGAAATGCAAAAGATTGGCCGTCACCAATACTTCTGTCACATTGTTCGCACTTCAAATCAGGATTGGTTTCTAATAAACGATTGTAGCGAAATTGTGCGTACCCCCTGAAGGCAATTTTTTCATACCACTTGGGGAGGGAGGGTTGAGCGACAGGTTTGTCGCTGGTTTTAATACTGTCTTTTGTGACAGATTGCGCTTCTGTTCTACCATACAGGCATAACAAAACAATGGCCAATATGGCCAGTTTAAAAATTCTCATAAATACGAAACAGGATAAAAAAAACTTACTGAAACAGGTTTGCCTGGTAACGCTTTTTCTTGCGTTACCAGGCTATATTACGACTAAAATATTGCTCTGAAAATATAAAACAGCAAACTTCCCATGATCATTGTTGCAGGAAGGGTCAATACCCATGCCCATGCAATCTGGGTAATGGTTTTTTTTCGAAGATTTGATACCCCACCTTGCGCTACCATCGTGCCAGCAATACCAGAAGAAAGTACGTGTGTGGTACTTACTGGCAATCCGAAATAAGAACTTACACCGATAGTGGCGGCAGCGCACAATTCAGCACTCGCGCCTTGTGCGTAAGTGAGGTGTGACTTTCCGATTTTTTCACCGATGGTCACTACAATTCGTTTCCATCCTACCATGGTTCCTACCCCAAGACAAAGAGAAATCATCAGTACCACCCAAAATGGCGCAAACTCATAAGCTTTAGCATTGTCTTTGAGTTCTGATTTGACCATTTTGGCAGTCTCCCCATGGATAACACCACTTTTTATTGCACCATCAAGGTTCTTATTTAAGGCCTGAATGGATTTTCGAACTCCAAATGCAACCCCTTTATCTTTCATATTGACAGTATCGGCCATCATAGCAAAACTGGCGCATTTGGAGGCTATCACCTTCAAGCTGGAAATATTTTCCGGCGAAGTCGTGGTGTCCCGGAGGACAGACGCTTCTATTTTTCGCGCAGATACTGCGAGATCAGCTGTTTTAATATCGGGATTAAATGCAAAATGCAATGGGAGGAAGCCCATTAAAACAACCAACATTAAACCAACACCCTTTTGTCCATCGTTGCTGCCGTGAAAATAACTGACTAAGGTGCAAGTGCCCACTAACACGACACGAATCCACATTGGAGGTGTCTTTTTATCTTCAGGTTCTTTGAAAATAGCTTTCTTTTTGATCGTCGCCCGCAAGATAAACATCAGCAAGATAGCTAAACTAAAGCCAAAAAGTGGTGAAATTAACAAAGAAAGGCCGATATCTTTCGCTTTCTCCCAGTTTACAGTTGCGCCTGTATGAATAGTGGAAAATGCATAACCCGCACCCAATAAAGACCCAATCAAGGTGTGTGAGCTGGAATTGGGAAGACCGATATACCAGGTTCCAAGGTTCCAAAAAATAGCCGTCAGCAATATGGCAAAAACAAAAGCCAGGCTTTCACCAATTTCTACGGTCATCAATTCATTAAGCGGAATTAATTTTACAATGCCCATCGCCACTGCAAGACCACCTAGTAAGGCGCCCAGGAAGTTGAAACAACCAGACCAGATCACTGCAAAAACAGGCGGAAGGGTTTTGGTGTAGATGACCGTTGCAACTGCATTAGCGGTGTCGTGGAAACCATTAATGGCTTCAAAAAAACAAACTGCCAGGACGGAAATAATTAAAAGCACTGAAATCTCAGTGGAAAGTCCTGCGATAAATCCTAATAACATGCAATAAGAGTTTTAGTCGTAATAATTTGCTGCAAAATTCAATATTAAGCCAATGTTAAGTAGCGGCTTTAATATTAAGTTAATGTTAAGTTTGCATTGTTTAAAAAACGCTGGCGCAAATTTTTCACAAAAAAATCGACTTTTTATTTATTTCCAGATGAACAACAGGTTAATTTTGAGACTTTTGCACCGCGCCAGAGAATTATCCTGTTTTTTAAAGATAAACTATGAAATATTACTTACAAATCGCCGCAGTACTGCTCTTTTTTTCCTGTCAGGCACAGGAGCTTGTAAAATCCATTCGTCACAATACGCAAAAAACAACATTGCTGCTGGATAGTGCCGCTGCCAGCCGGGCCATACTGATCGATCGGTACAATCATTTTTTTGATTTAGTAACACCCTGCGAAATGTCCATACAGATGAAAAAGCCCCTGTCTTCGGGCGATGCACAGTCCCGGGAGGACTTTAAACGCTTCTTACAAAAAGATATGGAATCCTTCACCGCCAAAGAAAGTCAATGGGTAGCCGAAGTAATGAAAAAGGTATTTGAAACCTGCAACAATGTCAATCCGGGAATATTCCCTGATTCACTCATCCTCATTAAAACGAAAGGCAATCATTACGGTGATGGGGTGTACTACACCCGGGGCAATTGCATTATCATCCCGGCGGATATTTTTGAGCACCGGGATAGATCCGAATTCACGGCAACCATGTACCACGAAGTTTTCCACGTTTATTCGCGACTCCATCCCGAACAACAAAAGGCGCTGTATCAATTGATCGGATTTGAACATATTGGATTAAAGAACCTGGAAATACCCGCCCCTTTACGCGACCAAATATTATTCAATCCGGATGGCGTTGACTTCGGACAAAAAATTGCCTTAAAAATATCCGATACAGAAACGATTCAGGCTGTTCCGATTATTTATGCTAATAATAACGGATATACAAAGGAGAAATCATCTTTCTTTTCCTACCTGGAATTCAATTTATTTAAAATCACGCCGCTGTCCAACGACAAATGGAAAGTGGAAACACAGCCTGATGGCTTGAGCAGTACCCTGCAAATTCCACAGATCCCTGACTTCTACCGGCAAATTAAAGACAACACCACTTATATCATACACCCCGATGAGGTACTCGCTGATAACTTTTCATTTATTATGCTGGATAAAGACGGTAAACAAATTTCCAGCAAATTCTCGAAAGAAGGTAAACAGTTGCTCAAGGATATCGAGGTAATCCTGAAAAAATAGAAAAATCATGGAACTCACGCTTCAAACACCAGCATTGCTTTTCCCAGCCATATCACTCCTGATTTTGGCCTACACGAATAAATATGTGGCCATCGCCAATCTTATTCGGAAATTATATTCTGACCATCTGAAAAAGCCGCAGCAACAGTATCTGGCACAGATTACTTCCCTCCGCCGACGGGTTTACCTGATCAGGTGGATGCAGGCATGCGGCATTGGCAGTATTTTTTTCTGTGTAATAACGATGCTTTTGGTGTATATAGGCGTTCAAGCCTGTGCCAAAGCAATTTTTTTGGTGGCACTAATTCTCCTGATCGTCTCTTTGGCTTTGAGCCTTACAGAAATTTTTCTGTCTGCAGGTGCTCTCAATGTACTGCTGAAAGACCTGGAAAAATCAGAGCGGGAAAGCAAAGTAAAGGCTTAGTGGGCTTTAACCACCCCTGTAACCGAAACCATCACCCAGTTTTCCAGGTCAAAATTAGTTTGAATGCTCAGTATACGCAAAAAATCACCCAGGTCTTCTGCATTATGCATGACCAGAATTTTGGCGGTTTTGCCGGGTTGGATATCCTCTTTGGGCCAACTTGCTGTGGTACAGTGGCAGGAACTTTTTACATGCAATATTTTCAGGGGCTGTTTGCTCACATTTTTAACGATCATTTCTTTAACCTGGGGCGTTCCCTGGTTAAGGGCTCCAAAATCAACATGCCTTGGCAACCATTCGACTTTTCCTTTGTTCAGGGTCGGGTCGTCATTATTCTCCATACGGGTAGGCGGTGCGCCTCTCTTGGGCGGTGGCCCGGTTCTAACATCGGCAGGAAGCCCTGACGGCGAATCAGCGTGTTGCGCATCTACGGGATGTACCATCCAGAGAATACCCAGCGTCAGTATAATTTTATAATTTAAATTCATGGGTGCAAATATAAGGCTACCACTTAATTTGCGTCCTTAATAAAATGTCAATACAATGGCTTTTACCAATTTACTTAAAATACCTTCTTTTTCTGAAAGTGGAATACTTCGGGGGGTGATTGAGATCCCGGCTGGGACTAACCGGAAATATGAGATTGACAAAGCCACTGGTGAAATGCGGCCTGATATCCGGGATGGCAAACCCCGAATCGTCAATTTTTTGCCTTATCCTATCAATTACGGTTTTATTCCCTCCACCAGTATGGACAAAAAACGGGGCGGAGACGGGGACCCACTAGATATTCTCTATATCGCCGAGCATACCCCCAATTCATCCGTTGTGGAAGTCATCCCGATTGGCTTGTTATTGCTCAAGGACCTGGGCGAATGGGACAACAAGGTTTTAGCCATCCCTGTCGATCCTGAAAAACGAATTATTACCGCTACCAACTGGCAGACTTTCCAAATGGAATACAGCGCCGCCAGGCTTATCATTGAACAGTTTTTTCTGAATTACGATGGACCGGGCGTAATGACACTGCACGGTTGGGGCGATGAACATGCTGCACTGGAGGAAGTGAAGAAATGGATGATTTAAGTTATGAATTCGTTCCCTTCCAATAAATCCTTATAATTTTGCTCCATGGTAAGACTTTATGCCCTTTTAGCCGTAGCTGTACTGGTGGCCCTGATCATTGTGTATACCCATGAATTTGACTGGCTGTCCAACACCATCAATGTGCGGAGTTTGGTCATTGGCTCATTCCTGTTCGGGCTGCTGTTCTCCGCTGGAGCGATCTGGTATTTCCGGGACAGGTTCACGCCACTCCAACGGCATTTCCCGGAAATTGCCGTTATTACTTTGCTTATTACCATTTTCTCACCCTTGGCAGGCAGCCTTCTGAATCGCCTTGCCCGGACCGCTCAATACGAACAATTTATTTTCAGTAGCGAACAGGCGTATGTAGCCCGGGGGTATGGTATCCTGAAAACGGAATCACTCCGGCCAACCGGCTGGATACTTAGCGTAGAAAGAAATGGTCGTTATTATCAATTTAAATATAAAGACCAACCCTATTTTCCAATTACCAAACCTGGTGAAATTATAGAATTACCTGTTAAGCATGGTTTATTCGGTTTTGAAGTGATCAGTTTGTAGATAGTTAGTCGGTTAGTCCCTGGTCTGTAGAGTGTCCCGTAAACTGGGCCTGTATTGGTAATGACTTGACCAACCGACTAACTCACTAACCGACCAACCAAACCAACTATTTACCTTATCTTTACACCGTGAAAAGCAAATTACCTCCCACATACGAAACCGCGCATATGGAACTCCGCGAATTGCTTGCTGCATTGCAGGAGGAGACGGTAAATATTGATGAACTCGCTGAAAAAGTGGAGCGGGCTCACCATTTAGTGCAGTTTTGCAGGGAAAAACTCCGGCAAACAGAAGATACAATCAACCTGTTAAACCAAAAGATTAATCCTGCATGAACTTACCGTATTTCATCGCCCGCCGGATTGCATTTTCGGGCAAGCGGACCTTTTCCAGTATTATCATTCGGTTTGCCATCGTCGCTGTTGCATTAAGCGTCGCTGTGATGATTATTACGTCGTCGCTTATTGCAGGATTCAAATCAGAAATCAGCAAAAAAATATTTGAATTTTGGGGGCACATTCATATTGCATCAGTCATCACCGAATCACCCACCGCTGATGCCGCACCTATTGAATCTAATCCGGCGTTCCTGGAAATATTGCGGCAGTCCAAATTTATTAATTATGATGAGCCAGAATTTATTCTGGGGTTTCAAACAGGTGACATTAAGGAAAAAAGAACCATTGGGGGAATTCGGCATGTGCAGCGTTTTGGCTTAAAACCGGGCATTATTCGCTCTAAAACAGCGATGGAAGGGATTGTATTGAAAGGAATTGGGAGCGATTTTGATTGGGAACACCTCCTCCCCTATTTAGAGGAAGGCAGGCCTATTGCCCTTTCAGATACTGCCGCTTCTCCAGAAATTATCATCAGCAGGCAAACAGCCGACCGGCTCCAGGTAGGGGTTAACGATAAATTTATCGTTCATTTTGTAAAAAATGGCGCACAAACCAGGCGGCGCTTTGAAGTTTGCGGGATTTACAAAACTGGTCTGGAAGAATACGATAAGAAATTTGCGCTCTGTGATCTGCGCCAGGTACAGGAATTGCTGGATTGGGACTCAATGCAGGTGGCTGGATTTGAACTGTGGCTGGATGATATCCACGACCTGGATATCTATAACGAATATGTGAATACCGAGGTAATTCCAACCGAACTCACCGCAGCAAGTATCCGGGAAAAGTTCCCGTCTATTTTTGAGTGGCTGGAGTTGCAGGACCTCAATGAAATAGTGATCATTGGCCTGATGCTCGCTGTGGCCATTATTAATATGGTTACAGCACTTCTGGTACTGGTGCTGGAGCGCACGAACATGATTGGCATACTCAAGGCCCTGGGCGAACAAAACGGTCGTATCCGGCAGGTCTTTTTATATCATGCAGCGGTGATTACCCTCAATGGTATGCTGTGGGGTAATGTCATCGGCATTGGAATTTGTCTGTTGCAGTCCAAATTCCGTTTTATCCGATTGAATGAAGCCGATTATTACCTCTCGTATGCCCCTGTCAAATTTGAGTGGTGGACTATCTTGGGTATCAATGTGGGAACACTGGTGATCACCTTAGTATTTTTGCTTATTCCATCTTTAGCAATATCGAAAGTGGCCCCGGTAAAGGCGATAAGATTCCGGTAGAAAAAAAGGCAGGCTTAATTACTACGCCTGCCCCCAAATAAATTAAATATTGAGATAATTTACTTTCCAGCCAATATCTCTTCTACTGTGTTTGATTCAATAATTAATGGGTTAAAAGTCTATGATAATAAACTCATGATTTTCTTGAATTGCATAATTTCCGGAATGAATCCTGAATGTCGTCATCCCGATGGGCTTTAAAACGGTGGCCGGCACATCAAAAGGCAATGGCATTTCGAAAATACCTTTTCCAAAAAACTGCCCCATCAAGGCAGTGGTCATACTTTTTTTGTGAAAAAAAATACGCAACCGATCATCAGGAATCGCCTGGAAATGAGCAGATGATACATTGCCGATATTACATTCCATGAATAAAATCCGTTTTCAAGGTGAATTCTCCAAAGTTGAACAAATAAACACTAAATCTTGATACTTTTCAAAATCAGATCATAAAGATACATTTGTCCGGCCAAGACAAATATGATGATTTTTCCCAAAGACATGACTATTTTTCCCAAAAATTATAGTAAAACCCATTTTGTATTATTTTTACGTAAAATCAACTAGCCACTATAAAACTTATGAAAAAAAATTTTAATGCATTTCTGCTGCTTATCGCAGTACACATCTGCGGAATCTGCCGGGCCCAAATCCGGATGGAGCAACTGACTGTTGCAGACGGGCTTACCCAGGGATTCATCACGGAAATAATTCAGGACATGAAGGGATTTCTATGGATTGGGACATTGGACGGATTAAACAAGTATGATGGTTATTCGATCAAACGGTACACCGTTAATCCTTTTGATCAATGGTCATTAAGATCATCATCGCTCATTACGGCGCTCTATGAAGACAATAATCATTTATTGTGGGTGTGTACCAGCGAGGGACTTTTCGTTTTTGAACCCCTAAAGGAGCGTTTTTTTCAGGTACCCAATCAGTCAACCGGGCTTCCCCAGAAGGGAATAGAAGAAATAACAGGCGATAGAAATGGGAATATCTTTGTGCAAATGGCAGAAGTAAAGGGAGAGGCCGCGGCAATTTATAAATTGACCATACCCCATAACCTGCAGGCTATCCTGAAGCAGGGTAACCCAAAATTGCCGGAAATAAAAGTAGAATATGTTACTAAAGACTTGTGGTTACTTCATTGTATTGGCGATACGATGCAGTTAGCTTATGCACAGAATAATGATATTTTCAGGTACAATTATGCCACGAGTAATTTTCAGCCCTTTGATTTAAAAATGATTCCGGCTCCGCATGATATTTTATGGGGAAAATATGTAGGATATCCCTTTCGGTGCAAATTGCCCTCCGGAGCCGATACCATTATTCCAGTATTCCGTTCCAAAAAAACCATTCTTTTAGACCATAATCGAATTGGAATTTGGGAAAACGACAGCGGGCCTTTTTTTCTAAAAAAAACGACTGCTCCTTTTTACACTGATTTGTCATTGTCTGCTCCACAACTCCTCCATTCAGCGTCTTTTAATTCTGAATTCATGGTGCTTTTTGAAAAGAATAAATTATTCGTCAATGAATCGATTGCAGATAAAAGAGGTATTTTATGGCTTGGAACAGGTGGATCAGGAGTTGAAAAAGTTAATCTCCGGCAACTTTCCTTTAAAAATTTTCTGGAAGGAAAGTCCGTATCCAGTATAAGGGAATTGCCTGACGGCTCATTATGGACTTTACTTTACTCGGGAAGTTCTGCCATTGTTCACCCTAAAACCGGCCAAATAGTTCCGCCTAATCAATTTGGAACTGAAAATATTAATGAGATATTTATAGATAACCATGAAAACCTATGGCTGATAAGGCTTGGGAGCTATTTGCATCCCTATAACAGGATTGAATTCAGAAAAAAGAACACCCCAAAGGCATTTACCTTCGCGGAAACAACGCCATTTATGGCGGCAGTACCTGAAAAGATTTTTCAGGACCGGGATGGTAATATCTGGATTGTTGCACACAATGGTGTTCTGTATCGTTGCCGGCCGGGTCAACAATCACTGGAACATTTTTCGTACGCCTTTGACAAAGATAATATTACACAATTAAGATCGACCTCGGTCATGGAGGATAAGGATGGCATAATCTGGATTGGCACCAACCAGGGATTGATCCGAATGGACCAGTGTAATTCGCCCAACCCCACTTTTAGTAAATATCAACATAACACCGACAACCTGCAATCCCTGAGTATCAACTGGGTTACCCATATTCTTCAGGACCCCAAAGACGACAATATACTTTGGTTGGGTACACACAGTGGCGGACTCAATATGATGAATAAAAGAGGGGGCACTTTTTCCCATTTTATGGAATCACCAGAAAGTCTTCCAAACAATGTGGTTTACGGTATTCTGGCTGATGAAAGCGGTAACCTCTGGTGCAGCACTAACCGTGGCCTATGCAAGTTTAATCCTGCACAAAATACCTTCATTACCTATCAGGAATCAGATGGACTTTTAAATACGGAATTTAATACCAATTCGTTTTTGTGTACTAAAGACGGCACTTTTTGGTTTGGGGGCGTTAACGGACTGAATAGCTTCCGGCCAGAAGATATCAGGACAAATAGTTCCCCTCCCCCTGTTGCACTCACGGGGATAAAAGTACTTGGACTTCCCCGCATGCCCGATGACGAAGGATCGCTAACGCTTTCCAGCGAAGAAAACAATATATTATTCGAGTTTAGTGTGCTTGATTTTGCAAATAACGCAACGAATCGGTATCGGTATCGCATGCAAGGTTTGAACCGTGACTGGATATTGAATGGAACAACGCACACCGCCAATTTCACAGCACTCCCGCCAGGAAGGTATGTATTTGAAGTCCAGGGGGCTACCGCCGATAGTCCGTGGAATGAGCAATCGGTTCTTTTCAACCTAATTATTCAACCACCTTGGTTTCGCACATGGCATGCTTATTTCCTGTACTTTTTGATTGCCGGAGCATTATTGTACGCTTTTATCATCTTTCGGGAGCGGAATATCAAACTGGAACAAAAAGCCTCTGCAAGCCTGAAAGAATCAGAACGGCTGAAGGAATTTGATTTGGTGAAAAATAAGTTTTTTGCCAATATTGCGCATGAACTTCGTACACCACTGACGGTCATTTTAGGATTAGCAGATCGGATGAAAAAGAATACAGAAAAGGCTGAAAATCTCCCAAATGTGCAACAAATTGTTACGCAAAGTAATAATTTGCTGCACCTGTCGGAGCAGGTACTTGATCTGGCCAAATTGGAAAGCCGGCACCTGACGCTGCATCCGGTAAATCACAACGTGATTGATTTTATCCAACAGCAAACCGAAGCCCTGCTGCCGCTCGCGCAGCAAAAAGGGGTGTCTCTTTCTTTCCGCGCAGACCTTCCATCCATTCAAATGGATTTCGATCCGGAGCAACTCCTTAAAATAATAAACAATCTGATTACCAATGCTATTATTCATACTCCAACAGGTGGAAGTATTTGTGTAATGGCCGCTTTATCAGAAGCCGGAAATGAGAAGAAATTAATCCTCAAGGTTATAGATACAGGTGAAGGAATTCATGCTGCTGACCTTCCTTATATTTTCGACCTCTTTTACCAGGGGAAACACTCATCAGGAGCATCCGGGTCGTCCGGAATAGGCCTCACCTTAACGAGAGATCTTGTGCAGTTGATGGAAGGGAATATTACGGTGGAGAGTACCAAGGGAAATGGTACGACTTTCACAGTTCAATTGCCTGTACAAAATAAGGTGCCGCAACAAGTTAGCATACCAGTGATAAGTCCTCCATTGACTACACGCACCGATTTGCACCTCACCAATGTTTCAGTTCCCTCCAACTCCGCAGTAGTATTGGTAATAGAAGACCATACCGGAGTTGCCAATTATCTTCAGATGTGTCTTCATGCTGTTTACAAGACCATTTCTGCAACAAACGGACAGGATGGGATCAACAAGGCCCTTGAGTTTATGCCGGATATTATAATAACAGACCTGATGATGCCTGTGAAGGATGGTTTTGAGGTGCTTGAATTTATTAAAAATGATACCCGCACCAGCCATATTCCTGTAGTGATACTGACGGCAAAATTTGAAATAAAAGATCGTTTGGCGGGATTAATGCGCGGAGCAAATGCCTATATCACCAAGCCTTTTAATGAAACAGAATTGCTGCATATAGTCCATAATCTTTTGGAAACCAGACAGCGGTGGAAAAATCGTTATAAAAAATTTCCACAGATCAACGCGGAAAATGCGCCGTCAGAAATTCCTGTTGAGGATATCGCCATTGAGGATGCTTTTTTCCGGTCACTGTACAATGCATTCGAACAACATTACACAGAGGAGGACCTTGATTTGGAAGGATTGTGCCGGATAATGCACATGAGCAGCTCACAGCTCGATCGAAAGATAAAGACATTGACAGACAAGTCTCCCATACAAATGCTGCGGACGTTCCGACTTCAAAAAGCTAAAAAAATATTATTGGAATCGCCTGACAGAAGCGTCAGTGACGTCTGTTTCCTGACAGGATTTAAAAGTCCGGCCCATTTTTCCAGGTTATTCGCCAAAGAGTTTGGAGTTCCTCCTTCTTCAATTCAGTAGAAAAGAGTCTATAAAAAAAGGTTATTCAAAAAAAGCGATAAACTTTTCATGAATAACCTTTTTTTATTAGCGCATGAGTGTTCTAGAAGGCAATGTGAGATAGTTACCCAGGCCACACTTCCCAAAATCAGCCCAATTACTTACTGCTGCCGCCGTTTTTGTAGATGTATTTTTCAACATCCCTCCAATCAGCTGAAGATGGGTTGGGGAAATCACGGCGCAAGCGTTCGAACGCTTTTACTGCGGCGTCCTTATTACCCTGTTTTTCATTGAGCATACCTAATTTTTTAAGATATACTGAAGCGAGTACGTCATTATTGCCGGCATCAACTGCCTTTTCATACAAAGATAATGCTTTAGCATAATCCTGCTTTTCTGAATAACAATCGCCCAAAACACCATATTTCATAATTGGAAAAAGATCACCATCGGCGTCATAATCTTCCATATATTTTATGGCATTATCGAAATCGCTACTCTGGAGGTAACATACTGCTGCGTAATAATTCGCTGCATTACCTGCTTTTGTACCGCTGTATTTGTCGATAATGGCGAGAAAACCGTCAGCGCCACCGCCTGGATTATCCAGGGCGAGTTTGAATGAGTCCCTGTCGAACTGCATTTGTGCCTGCCACATGGAGTCGATAGCCTCTTTTTGCTTGGGCTCAACAACAAGGACCTTATATCCCCACCAGCCAATGAAAAGTACTATCACTGCGCCGGCAGCGTAGATGATTTGTTTCTGATAAGTCACCCAAAATGGGGCTGATGTCTCCTGAACTGGTTGTGTTACAACTGCTTCTTCTTGTGCAACTTTGCGTTTTGCCATTGTTTGATTACCAAATTTGCGAAATAATAAAATCCCTTTGTGCAGGATAAAATCAATTGAACTTTATCCCCTTTTTGAAAAAGGCACGCAAAGGTAGATAAAGTTTATGTTTTAAGAAGAAAATGTAAAAAAATAGTTCAATCTGAACTGTAGTATTACTTCCCTTGCTTCTTTTTGGCTGCCTGAATTTCCATAATCTGCTCCAATACCTTATCCAACTGGTCTGCACTGATGCGTTTCATCAGTATTTCATGCTTACGATCCAGGATAAAAATTTGTGGCGTAGTTTGTACATCATAGAGGGTTTTATACCTACTTTGGATATATGGATCGTAATAGTTGAGAAAAAGATTATCATCAAACCCTTTTTCCTCCGCCCCTTTCCAGCACTCCGCTCCTTTTTCCATCACAGCCGTGCACACTGCGAATACTGTAACACCTTTGTCCTTATATTTTTTTGCGAAGTCCACCATAAAAGGCGCTGCTTTTTTGCAATGTCCACAATCAGTTGCCCAAAAGAACAAAATAGTATAATCGGCATCTACGTCATAAAGGGCGTGGTTCTGGTTATTTTTGTCTTTTACAATGATGTTGGGCGCAATTTTGCCGATCAGCAGGGGCTTTAGTCTGCTTACGTTATCACATATTTTTTCGAGATCTTCTTTGTTGGGCCAGGTGGCTGTACAAAAATATTTTTCACCAATATGAACGTAACAGGCGTCAAAACCTACCAATTGGGATTTCGCAAAGAAATTCAGGAAATGGCTGACGTAATACTTTTGCGTTTCAGGACTCCCCTTCATCTTTTCAAAAATATAGTCAAGGCCCACGTTAATACTGTCGGGGTGCTGTGGCAACA
The DNA here is from genome assembly GCA_044350415.1 of Saprospiraceae bacterium. Lineage (GTDB taxonomy): Bacteria > Bacteroidota > Bacteroidia > Chitinophagales > Saprospiraceae > M3007. The sequence continues at coordinate 73,708 of JBILHQ010000002.1, forward strand.
ATTTATTAACGTAATATTCTAATTTGGAGTGTAAGACCGGGCTGCGCAGCAACACAGGATCAGAAAGATCAACATTATCGAAGTAATGCCCGCGGTACCAGTAGTATCGTTTTCGCTGGGTTTCGACATCATCGCCCTTAAATTCCGGCGATTCAGGATCAATGGATGCTTTCACGATTTTTCCGCCAACATCATTGGGGTGTTTGTCGATAAAAGTCCGTTGGTACTTTTTAACCCTGGTATCAATTTCCGTCAATTTTGCTGAAATGGCAGTGGAGTCTGCTTTTGTTTTAGCACGGCCCATTTGCGCTCGCAGTGTATCTGCTTCCGGGCGTTGGGCTGATAAATATTTCAGGTATTCATAAAAGGATTCATTGTCATCAGAGCCTTTAACCTTCATTTTTAAAGAGGGATCAGTGGCATCCGTAGTCAGGGTAAAGTCCTGATCAACGGCGGGCATCATCATTTCCACTGGTTTATTGTCGGGTTTCAACACGAGTAAATAAACACCAGGCTGAAACAGCGTATCTGCCTTGAACGTAAAATAGCCGTCATTGGCCAGGTATGCCGTGTCTTTGACGTATTGTTTTTCGCCAAAATGAAACCCCAGAATAAGTTCTTTAAAAGGGTAATTATCTAATTTAACCCTGATATTATATCCCTTTTGCGCCATCACAGCGAAAGAAAGTAAAATACCGAACGTGGAAAAAAGAATACGTTTTGTCATGTGAGTTGTAATCATAATTTTCAAATACAAATGATCATTCATTGCTATCAAGACGCAATGAGCGGACAAAATTCCGATACGTTACCCGAAATACCCTATCTTTTAGTAAACGTTAACTAATGGAAGATAGATTATACTCATTTATCTTTCGGTAAAGGGTTCTTTCCGATATTTTCAACTCCTCTGCGACCTCTTTTCTTTTCCCTTTATATTTCTTCAAGGTCCGTTTGATGGCTTCCTTTTCAATCTCACTGAGGGTTATCGGGCCTTCGACAATTTCGCCGTCGCCCAGGGTATAGTCACCGGAAACATTGCGTTTTGAATCAATTACCATTGGCGTTAATTTACTGTTTTCGTTCTGGTGTATCTGGTAGGGAGAACCCAAATTCTCTGTGGAATACCCGGAAGAATGCTCCGGGCCATCAAAATCAATGGATGGAGCCGGCAAACTGCGCAGCCGGGAAAGATCAGGCATCCGCAAGTTATTACTGGTGACCAACTCATAAATAAGCGATTTCAAATCATTAAGATCGCTTTTCATGTCAAACAACACTTTATATAAAATATCGCGCTCCTGGTATTCCCCACCGCTATTCATCTGTTGAGCAGGTACTGGCAAATTTCTTTTAAACAATTGGGGCATTAAATGAATAAGTTCGTCAATGCCCACTTCCCGTGTTTCAGAAAGAATGGAAAGTTGTTCAGAAACATTTTTCAACTCCCTGATATTTCCAGGCCAGCGATAATTTTCCAAGGTAATTTCGGCTTGTTTGTCAAGTCGGAGCGACTGAATGCGGTATTTTTCGGCAAAATCGTAGGCGAATTTTCGAAATAGCACAGGAATATCTTCCCGTCTTTGCTGAAGAGAAGGTACACGAATGGGCACAGTATTGAGCCTGTAAAAAAGATCTTCCCTGAACTTACCGCTGCGCACCCGTTCTTCCAGATTGACATTCGTAGCGGCGATAATCCGCACATCGGTCTTCTCCACTTTCGAGGAGCCTACTTTAATAAACTCACCATTCTCCAGCACCCGCAACAAATATGCCTGTGTATCTGTAGGCAGTTCCGCGATTTCATCGAGAAAGATAGTGCCACCATTGACCGTTTCGAAATACCCTTTTCTGTCGCCAACAGCACCTGTAAATGCACCCTTTTCATGACCAAACAATTCCGAATTGATAGTTCCTTCAGGAATAGCCCCACAATTGACTGCGATAAAATCACTGTGTTTGCGGGTGGATAATGCATGAATCACTTTAGAGAAGGCTTCCTTACCTACCCCACTTTCTCCAGAAATCAGGACAGAAAGGTCGGTTGGAGCTACACGCATGGCTGTCTCCAATGCGGCATCAAGCAAAGGCGAGACACCAATGATACCAAAACGCGCTTTTATGGATTGTAACTGTTGATTGCTTGCAGCCATAGATTACTGTTTCACTAAGATTAATAACTCTTCCTGTCCCACACGGTTCATATTCAAAACCAATGAATCGGAGGATAACCGTTCGATCCGCACGACTTTTTCAATTTTATCTTCAGCGGTTGTATATAACTTTTCTCCATCAACCCTAAAAGAACCACTTTCTTTTTGCTCCCCATAAGCCGCTGTATAGGTCATCGCAGGGTCAAAAGCAAACCGCACTTCCCTGGCATCGCGACCGGAGGGTTTACCTTTTTCCATCCATTCTGCCCCTTTCCACTCTCCCATCAGCAGCGCCATATCGTATTTCGGGGCTTGCTTACAAGCAGCCATCAGAAAAATTAAAAAAACAATAAAGGGGAAATTGCGGAACATAATTATATTGTTTGGGTGTTAAAACAATTGTCAATTTGTAAATAAATAACAATAAAGTCTTTTTGTTCAAACAAATATGACATTTTGTCGCAAAGATATACATTTTGTCAGTAACAAAATTGGATTTTCAAAATACCTTTGCGGTTTAATGGTGAGTGTTTAGTGATGAGTGTTTAGTGATGAGTGTTTAGTGGTAAGTGTTTAGTAGTCGTTTCAGTCACTAATCCCCCCACTTACCACTTACCACTTACCACTTACCACTAACCACTTACCACTTACCACTAACCACTAAACAAAAGATGTCAAATTTTATTGAGGAACTACGCTGGAGAGGGTTAATTCACAATGTTACCGAGGGCGTTGAAGAGCATATTAAAAGTGGAATCATACGCGGTTATATCGGCTTTGATCCAACTGCACCATCACTGACAATAGGCAATTATGTGCAAATTATGCTGCTGACCTTTCTGCAACGGGCGGGTCACCAGCCAGTGGTGCTCATGGGCGGGGCTACAGGACGAATCGGCGATCCATCAGGAAAAGACAAGGAACGGGATTTGAAAAGTTTTGATGAACTGGACAATAATACCGCCCATCAGGTGGAACAAGTCAAAAAACTGTTGAATTTTGATGAAAACCTGCCCAACAAGGCTGTTCTGGTGAACAACCTGGATTTCTACAAAAACATGAATATCCTGGATTTCCTGCGTGATGTAGGCAAATACCTCACTGTCAATTACATGTTGTCCAAAGAAAGTGTCAAACGCCGCATAGAAAGCGAGTCGGGCATTTCTTTTACAGAATTCAGTTATCAGTTGCTGCAAGGATACGATTTTGTGCTGTTAAATGAAAACCATGGCGTTACGCTGCAAATGGGCGGCAGTGATCAATTCGGCAATATTACAGCCGGAGTTGAATTGTCCCGCAAGATCCGGGAACAAAAAGTGCACGCTGTCACCACTCCCCTGCTGACCAAAGCGGATGGTACCAAGTTCGGGAAAAGCGAAGAAGGTAATATTTGGCTCGATCCGGCATTGACGTCTCCTTATAAGTTTTATCAGTTCTGGTTGAATTCAGATGACCAGGATTTGCCCAAATTTCTCCGGTATTTCTCCCTGAAGAACAAGGAAGAAATTGAAACACTGGAGGCCAGTGAAACCAGCCAAAATTTGAAAAGAATTTTTGCCGCAGAAATTACCCGCAGGATTCATGGGGATGCGCATTACGAAAATGTCCTGAATGTTTCCAAATTGCTGTTTGACCCAAAGGCCGACGAAGCAACATTGGCAGCCCTGGACGCCGACACCCTGAAACTCGTATCCGCAGAAATTCCTTCTCCCGAAATTTCAATGTCCGCTCTAATGGCCGGAATAGGGATTACTGACTTGTTGGTGGAAGCAGGAATACTGGAAAGCCGGAGTGAAGCCAAAAAAGCGGTACAAGGCAACGCCGTATCGGTAAATAAATTGAAAATCAATTCATTGGATCATCCATTAACTACCGAAGACTTGCTCCATGGCCGTTATATGATGGTGGAGAATGGTAAGAAAAACAAGTACTTAGTCAGGTGTATTGGATAAAAAACACTTGCCTTTTTACCGTATAAGACACGAGAGGGTTTTCACATAGAACGCAAAGTGAGCAGGATAAATCCTGTGCAGACATCACGCACGCTACGTGGTCAATGTGAAACCCCTGTGTGTTTTATGTGAAAAACAAGCACGAAAGAACAAAAAATAAATTTGCCTAAAAAGAAATGCCGTTTTCAGGCACAAGTGTAATCCCGCATAGATACGCTAACGTAAATATCGTTTACCTTTGCCACCCTTAAACGAATTTACACAAAGCAATGAGATTTTACGTTACGCTGTTCCTGTTATCAATCGCTCACACTTTTCTTTTTGCCCAAAAAACAGACAAAGCTACCATTCGGGGCAATGTTTACGACAAGGCAACCGCTCAACCTGTCTCCTTCGCCTCCATAAAATTGGAAGGTGTTCCTATCGGAGGATCAACGGATATCAATGGCTTCTTCACGCTTTCTAATATACCAGTCGGTTCGTACCAATTGGTAGTTACCTATTTGGGTTATGACGACTTTCGCACAAGTGTCACCGTCAAAAAA
>JBILHQ010000092.1:0-22123 GCA_044350415.1 Saprospiraceae bacterium
CCCCTCTTTCGGCCCCTCTTAAATCACTGCTCTATAGATATATTTCCTGACCCGTAAATCAGCGCTTTTTTTTCAGAAAATCTTCTCGCGTTGTCACCTGCCGGGCCTTGTAATGGCTGGTTTAAAAAGCCGTTTTTGCTGCCATTTCCTTGTTTTTTTAACTTTATTTTATTCATTTTTTTAGAGAATACGCTATTTGACAGCGATTTTTTTCTAAAAATGTTTGCGTTTTAAATATTTGGTAATCAAGTATTTAAATATTTTAAATTGCGGTTTTTGCGGCTTTTTTATGATCTAATTTTTGAAAATGCTGTCCTTTTTTTGATAATCGTCCGCCTCACCTTTGCAACATCAAAAGGGGAACATTGCCCTGCAAAAAATTAAAATAATTATGAGAGAAACTGTCATTGTTAAACAAAATTCGGTTCAATTCCGACACCCCAGTACCAACGTGAATAATGCCATCAAATCGGATGTGATTTTGGGATCTCCAAGTGCCCGCTGCAACGGAGTAGGTATTTGTCGGGTAATGGGAACTGGAGCATTTCCCACTGCATCGTGTCCAAGGGTGAATGCCGTTCTCAGTGTTACGCCCGGTGGTGATGTCCGGTTCTCCTTTCAAAAAAGTGACCTGACGCCTGAGCAGATGAAAACCCACTTCCAATGGGGATTCTTCAGTGTAGTTGAGCCATACAGGGTTTCTGCCCGCCTGTGCAAACAAATCAACTGGAAGTCTGGCTGGATTTACCCCGGAACTTACCAGGTTTGGGAAACGGGCTCCACGCTCACAGTGGTTTTCAGTAAGAAAAGAGCACAGTTGACTGATTAGCAGCACATTGAAAACATTGGAATAAATTAAAAAATATAGCATATTACCATCTCTATAAATAATCTGAAATTATGAATCGCTTATTCTCATTTTTCATTCCCATCTATTTTCTCTTGGCGTTCAAGTTGTGGACACCATTTATTCACACCGATGTTGTGAAAGACATTTCACCCATTCCAATTACTTTTTCAAAAGTATTTAATGAAAATATCGGTATATCTAATAGTGCACCGATGATGATTACCATTGTTATGGGCACCAACAGCCCTGTTTGCAGCGGTTCTACTTTAGATATACACGCAACGCCATCCAGTGGAACAGCTCCTTATACTTATGCCTGGGCAGGACCAAATGGATTTACCTCCAATTCAGGAACTTCAAGTATTGCCAATGTCGCGCCTGCCGCTACAGGCACCTACACCGTTACCGTTACGGATTTTACAGCCGCCACAGCCACAGGAACTATCGCTGTTACCGTAAATGCTGCAACTACTGTAAATGCAGGTCCTAATCAGGTTCTTTGCCGCAATACCAATGCGCAATTGGCTGGTTCATTTGGTGGTGGCGCCTCTTCTGCCGGATGGACAGCATCAGTGGGCGGAGGGAGTTTTCTTCCCAATCCATCATCGATGAACGCTCAATATGATCCACCCAATAACTATTCTGGTAATATTATTCTTACATTAACCACTAACGATCCTACAGGCCCCTGCGGAGCAGTCGCTGATCAGGTGTTACTTCAATATGGTGACCCTGCTGCTATGGTTTGCAACGATGCGGTATTTTTAGCCATGGATGAAGACTGCGCTGTGGATATCAGTCCTGATATGTTGTTGGAAGGCAGTCCCTTGTACGAATTATATTCAGTGACTATTTTCACCCAGCAGGGCGTAAATCTTGGCAACCACATAACAAACCAGCAGGTTGGTTCTACCTTAATCGGGCGTGTTACAGACAATTGTAACGGTAATATTTGTTATTCCTCCATTCAGGTTGGCGACAATTTGGCACCAGTGATTACCTGCCAGAATTTTACAGTACCTTGCGCGCTGACCAATCATGACCCCAACTATATGCGCGATGCATTGGGTATTGCCGCCGCAATTCCTAATGTAATAGAAAATTGCAGTAATTATACGTTGACTAAATTTGATACCTGGGTCAATCTGGATTGTGGTGATATATTTCAAGGTCAATCCAACCTGAGTGGGTACATCAAGCGTATCTGGACGGCCAAAGATGCTTATAACAATAGTGCCAGTTGCACGCAGTACATCTATTTTGAGCGGCCCAATATTTTTGAAATCCAGTTGCCGTTAGATGCTACAGTAAGTTGTGTTACCATGAATACCAATCCAATGGCAACTGGTGTGCCATACATCGCATCACATGGACATCAGTTTCCGCTTTATCCTGATAATGGATACTGTGAGATAAGTGTCACCAAGGTTGACCAGGTAGTATCTTCCTGTGTCGGACAGCAATCAATAATCCGGACGTGGACAATTTTTGATCTTTGTCTGGGCTATTCTGTAGCTCCTCCGGCGAATCCGATTGTTTATGTTCAATTGATTAATATCACCGACTTAGCAGGTCCGACCTTAAGTTGCCCAACCAATTTGACGGTCAGCACTGATGCCTTAAACTGCTGCGCTACAGTAGATCTGCCCGATGTGATCATGCTTGACGGTTGTTCTTATGTATCGGATGTCGCTGCTATCATCGTTTCGCTGAACCCTTTTACGGGCGATACCACCAATATACAAGTTGTTCTTGGGTCACTTTCGTCTTTCCCTGGCAATAACCTGTCTATCAAAGACACTCTTGCTGTATTCCCGAATTCCCCATGTCTTGGCATCGGCCAACACATAGTGACTTACCAGGGCGAAGATGCCTGTGGCAATGTTGGAACATGTTCATTTCGGATTACGGTTTCCGATGGTACGCCACCGCTGGCAGTATGCGATGAGTATACACAAGTAGTATTGGGTATCGACGGAATGGCTTTTGTCAATGCTGCAACTTTTGACGACGGATCGTATGATAATTGCAGTCCTGTCAATTTCAAGATACGCAGGTTGAAACCCAATACCTGCCAGTCTAATGACCTGTTTTATGATACAGTGAAATTCTGTTGCGAAGATACTGGCGATACGATTGAGGTAATCCTGAGGGTTTATGATATTCCTTTACCCACAGGTGCTGTTGGTCTTGATTTTGGCGAACAGCATTTCAATGATTGTATCGTCCAGGTATATGTAGAAGACCGGCTAAAGCCTGTATGTGTACCACCTGCTAACGTAACGGTGAGTTGCGAAAATTTTGATCCCAGTCTTTGGGCGCATGGTCAGCCTGCTGCTTACGATAATTGCTGCCTGGACACGATCAAAACGACGGTCAATTACAATTCATTTGATACCGTTTGTAATAAAGGAACCATTATCAGGACCTTCAGGGCTTTTGATTGCTATGGCAACTCTAATTCCTGTACCCAGCGTATCATAGTTACTTATGAACAAAACTATTTCATTAAGTTCCCTAATGATGCGATTGTTACGGTGTGTGACGGGACTGGTGCATTTGGAGAGCCTTCATTTTACGGAGAGAACTGTGAACTGTTAGCCACCTCTTATTCCGACGCAGTGTATACAGTTGTCCCTGATGCCTGCTACAAAATTGAACGTACCTGGACCATTATTAACTGGTGCAAATACGACCCAAATGGCACTTGTATCTATGTGCCCAACCCTAGCCCTAATGCAACCGCTAACAATTCATCGAACTTACCCGGACCAACAGTGTCGCCTTATGGCACCGCAGCGCCATGGGCACCGACCAATGTGAAAATTAGTTCAACTGACCAATCAGCGACTAATTATTCGACTTTTTTCGATCCGAATGCAAATTGTTACAAGTACAAACAGATTATTAAAATCATTGACGGTCAGAAACCAACCATAGCTTGTCCTGCTTCGCCGAGTCCATTTTGCGATAATACGGACAATGATGGAACACTTTGGAATGCCAATATTTTTGTGGATGCTAATAATGGCCATAATTTATGTGAAGGTCCTGCAGATGTTTGTGCAACTGGTACGGACGCTTGTTCAGGCGCAAATGTCTCCTTCCATTACCTGTTATTCCTTGATTTGAACAACGATGGTGTAATGGAAACGGTAGTCAACAGCAATAATCCACCTGCATACGGCACCGTGAATTACGGCAATGCGACTAATCCAAGTTATAATGGTGGTATATCCACTCCATTCGACAACAGGAGTGTTTCCCAGAACCAAAAGTATGGCTGGGGTTTACAAACCTCTACTGTAGGAAATAATGTAACCGCTTGTATCAAATGGAATACATCTGGTAATCCGGGCAACTATGTAACTCCGCAATTCCCCCTGGGTAATCATAAGGTGAAATGGTTTATCACCGATGGTTGCGGCAACGAAAATGTCTGCGAGTATGCCATTAGTGTAAGAGACTGCCAAATACCTCATGTGACCTGTATCAATGGCCTGACGATCAATATGATGCAGGTAGGAATGATTGAGATGTTTGCAACACAGTTTTTACTGCACACTGATGATAATTGTACACCTTCGAACCTGATCAAAATCGCTATCCGGAAATCGGGAACAGGAGCTGGCTTTCCAACCAATCCGAACGGTACACCACAAACGAGTGTATCCTTCTCCTGTGCAGAACTGGGTACGCAATTAGTAGAAATATGGGCCCAGGATCAATACGGAAATGCTGATTTCTGCGAAACCTATGCCATTGTACAGGATAATGCAGGTGTCTGCGGCCAAAATGTGACTGTAGCAGGAGCGATCAATACAGAGAATGGAAGTGGCGTGGAAGAAACGACTGTTCAGTTGAGCAGCGCAGCGGGTAACGGATTACCAGACCTGGAAGTCTTTAACTGGTCTGATTTTACGGGCACATTCAACTTCAACCACGTGTTACCGATGGCCTCTAATTATGTCGTGACGCCGCTGAAAGATAATGACCCGTTGAATGGGGTGACCACTTATGACCTTGTATTGATGAGCCGGCACATTTTGGGGCTCGAACCACTTAATACGCCTTATAAACTGATCGCAGCAGACATTAATAAGTCCGGAACTATTACCACTTTTGATATTGTCGAATTGCGGAAACTGATTCTTGGCACTTATCTGGAGTTGCCGAATAACGCATCCTGGCGCTTTATTGCCGAAAACTATACGTTCCCGAATTTGGAAAACCCATTTGTGGAAACACTGCCGGAAAACAAAAGTTATTCAACTACCATGCAGGATATGATGGAAGAAAACTTCGTGGCAGTGAAAATCGGTGATGTGGATGATACCAATGTTCCGAACAACTTCACTTCGATGGACGAAAGAACTGACGGAATGGCCTACTTTGAAGTGGAAGACCAGGATGTTCGGCCGGGTGAATTAGTTACTGCTAAGTTGCAGTGTACCGATGAAATCCTGGGCTATCAGCTGACGTTGCAATTGGGTGATGTGGAAATACTCAATATATTCCCTGGAGAAGGACAAAGTGAAGAAAATTTTGCGATGTTCCCTGATAAAAAAGCGATTACCAGCAGTTGGGACGGCCATGCAGCGCCTTCGTTTAAAGTGCAGTTCAAATCTAATGTCGCAGCCAAACTCAGCGACCTGATGTCGATCTCCAGTACAATAACGAAAGCAGAAGGATACGGATTGGCAGCGGAAAAACTGGATATTGGTCTGCGCTTTACTTCAGCCAATGGTGTATCCACACTTGCAGGGGTAGGGTTCGAATTATACCAAAATCAACCGAATCCATTTCTGAACAAAACGGTAATCGGTTTCCACCTTCCGGAGGCTGCCGATGTTAAACTGACCATATTCGACGAAAGTGGACGTACAATTTTGACCCAAAACGGCACTTATTCCCGTGGGTACAACAGGGTACTGATTGATACTGAAAAAATGGAGGCTAATGCGTCGTTGCTTTACTACCGGGTGGAAACACCAAAGTACAATGCAACACGTAAAATGATCAAGACGAAATAATAACCTATCAGGTATTTAACGCATAAGACTTCTTAATCTTACTGAGGAAATGCGGTGTGCTCCCCATTTTTCACACCGCTTCCTTCAGCTTAATCTTTTTGAGATGGTAAGGCAGCATTTTAGCGGCGAAGTAATTTCGACCCACAACCTCAAGAATTAAATCCACGATTTAATTCTTGATGAAGCCCCTCCCGGTCGCGGGAGGGGCTTTTCTGTTTTTTAACAGGCGGGTAACTTATAGTTGGCAGACCACTTAGTGCAGTTACCTTTACCGCATGAATCTGAATTTTCGTTTATGGGCCGGGTTTTTCCTGTTGCCGCTCTTATCGTGTAACACGGATGAACCCCGAAATACTGCTATTCTTGCTCATACTCCTGTACCCATGGATGCGCAGGCTCTTAAAGGAGCAATGAATTACGACCATTATTTCAGGAATGCGATGCGGGAAACACAGGCGATTGGCGCTGCAGTGGCTATCGTCAAGGACAGCCAGATCGTGTGGCTCCAGGGCTATGGTTTCCGCAATGCCTCCACTAAAACACCCGTAACACCTCATACCGTGTTCCGCATCGGCTCGTTATCTAAAGGATTTACGGGCGTATTATCGGGTATCATGGTGCAGCGTGGCTTATTACACTGGGACGATAAGGTGGTGCAGTATATTCCGGCGTTTCACCTGAAGGACAAAGCGCAAGGTAACCGCGTTACGCTCAAACATATCCTTTCGCACACTACCGGCCTGCCTTATCATGCGTATACCAACCTGATCGAGGAAGGTTTTGATTTGAATACCATTATTACAGACTATTTCCCCCAATCGCCGGTCTGTGGAAAAGAAGGCGAGTTCTATGCTTACCAAAATGCCGCATTTTGCCTGTCAGGAGAAATGATGGAGCAGGTGACGGGGCTTTCTTTTACCGAATTAATTCAAAAAAATATTTTCACTCCGGCAGGAATGAAGGACGCTTCTGTTACTTTTGAAGCCATGGAAAGCATGCCCGACAAAGCACTGCCGCACACCTGGACGGGTGCTTCATGGGTACCTCAAACCATCGAAACCTGTTATTATAACGCACCAGAGGCGGGTGGAGTGAACGCCAGTATCTCTGATATGGCACAATGGCTGAAAGTATTATTGGGCGAACGACCCGATATCGTAGCGTCAACTACCCTGGATGAAGTATTCACGCCGGTGGTCAAAACCGGTAACGAACGCCGTATCCAGCGTGGATGGATTGATCGCGATGAAGCATCCTATGCGCTGGGATGGCGGGTGATTGAACACCAGGGCAATACAATTATTTACCATGGCGGTTATGTCAATGGATATCGGGGAGAGATCGCATTCGACCGGAAAAAAGGTATCGGAATTTGTGTGTTATTTAATGGGCAGACACCACTGGCGAATGATTGTATTGAGCAATTTTTTTTAGCTATGAGTTATGAGTTATGAGTTATGTTGTGTCGACTGTAGGGTGTTTGGGGGTGTAATTTCAATCACTGTGCTGTTTTTTACTATATTATTTCAGATCTGATCTGCCTCCCCAAAGGCTTTAAACCTTCATGGAGGTAGGTTGCCCGGAAACCTGAATATTATTTTATTGTTTGCCGGCTGTGACCAGTATGGTCGTCAGCAAAAAAAATAAAGTAAGTAAGTTTTTTATTTTATACAGATATGTTTTCTTAATCCCGGACAAGATATGAATAATATGCGGTGCTGTGTTTCGACTTCCTCCGCAACAGCACCTATTTCAAACTGCTGACGATGTTTAACCCGGCAACGTTTGGCAGCGCATCTGGTTTTTTCTAAAAAACAGATTAATTTTTTAACAGAGCAAACCTTTTTCCAAAATCCCTCGTCTTCTTGAATATTCACATTAAATGAATAGGCTATGAAAATTTCAAAATCATTATTACAAGCAATCCTGGTCGGGGTGGTCGTCAGCTCCGCCGCCACCTCCTGCGAAAAAATTCAGGACGCTAACGAAACGATTCTCGAAAGAACCGAGGGTAGTATCCTGGATCCGCTATTACCCGAGCCCCAGCCTCAGACGCTACCGGGTTTTTACAATTGCCAAACTTGTGGTATGGGTTAAAAAAATAAACATTCCCCATTCAACATTGGACCAAAACGAATTGCATACAACCTTCTATGTCCACCCTCCATGCATCTGTAGCCTGTAACCTCGACGCCCAACTTTTATTGGCAGTTTTGCCACTTTTGGAAGCGGAAAAGGTGCAGGCTATAGAATGGTCGTTTGATGGTCTTCATCAATGGAAGACTGTACCAGCGTGGTTTAATGAACTCCTGCATACCTATTCTAATGAACAATGCCTGATCGGGCACGGTGTCTTTTTTTCGCTGTTCTCCGGCCGCTGGTCATCCCACCAGCAAGACTGGCTCCAATACCTTCAACAACTTTCCACTACATTTCATTTTGACCATATTACCGAACATTTCGGTTTTATGACCGGTGCAGATTTTCACGCAGGTGCACCGATTAGTTTGCCTTTTACCGATACTGTTTTGAAGATCGGCATTGATCGCCTTCAACGCATTCAACAGGCTTGCGGATGTCCGGTCGGGTTGGAAAATCTGGCCTTCTCTTATTCTTTGGATGAAGTAAAAAAACATGGAGAATTCCTGGATCAGTTGGTAGAGCCAGTCAATGGTTTTATTATCCTCGACCTACATAACCTCTATTGCCAGATCCACAATTTTGACATCCCGTTTGAGGCCATTATGCCCCTTTATCCGCTCAGTCGGGTAAGGGAAATTCATATTTCAGGCGGCAGTTGGGAGGATACGATGGCCCTGCCCGGTAAAAAAATAAGGCGCGACACCCACGACAATGCGGTTCCGGAAGAAGTATTTCAATTGTTGGAACGCGCTATTCCACTTTGTCCCAATTTGAAATATATCGTAATGGAACAACTGGGAGTTGCATTAACTACAGTAACCAGCAGGCAGTTATTTCAGCAGGATTTTTTTAAAATGGATACCATTGTCCACCGGTTTTCTTCCCCGTCGCCGCAACTTCCACTGTCGTTTATGCCAACAACAATTGCTGCTCCCGGCCTGCCGGTTGAAGATGTGGAATTGCACCGGCAACAACTTGAATTGTCCCGAATTCTTGAAAATGCCGTTGATTACCAGGATGTTAAGGCCCAATTGGCCGCTTCCTGTCTGGCGAATACTGCCTGGGATACAGCGCATTGGGCACCGTATATGGTAGAGACTGCGATGCGGATTGCGCAGAAGTGGAAAAAAAACGGGGCGTAGTAAATAACATAATTACTAGCGCCTCTGGCACTTGTGCCTCGGCCAACAGGAACCAATCTTCTCCCAACCATCCTGCCTCCGTCAATCGACCCTCCCAATTCTGCCTTAATTTGTCATAACATAAAAATCTCCTTCCTATAAACGGTTTAAAAAATACCTTTACCTTTCCATTCTGAAAAGGGCCATCCTATTCCTTTACTCTGATCATAAGCATTTTACCAATTCAAATCCTTTATGTACAAATTTTACCCGAGCATCCGCGTGATGCTGCTTTTATTTTTGGGCTTTTGTGCCCTTTCGGCAAATGCACAGCAATTTCAGCCTGAAATTAAGGCATATCTCCAGGACCATCGTTCTCAATGGAAATTAACGGAGGAGGATATCAGCAATTGGGCTGTTTCTGACCAGTACACCAACAAAGAAACCGGTGTGACCTATACTTATTTGCACCAGCAAGTAGGGGGCATCCGAATTTTTAATGCAGTGAGCACCATGGCAATTCGCGACCAGAAAGTTGCGCATTTCGCCAATCGTTTTTACAGCGATGCGGCTGGGAAAATCAATATTGCCACGCCGTTGCTCACGCCTGAAAAAGCCATTTTTGCTGCAGCTAGTCATTGGGGAACTCCGGTTGCCGTTGCACCTGCTCAACAGTCTTTTGAAGAAGACCGCAGCGAATATATATTTAACGATTGTGGTATTTCAAAAAAACCTGTCAAAGTGCAGTTGATGTATGTCCCTGTGGACAATACCTTCCGGCTAGCCTGGAATGTGCTCATTGATATGCGTAATACTTCTGATTGGTGGAATACCCGGATCGATGCCACTACAGGGGCAGTACTTGGGAAAAATAACCTGACGGTAAGTTGTGATTTTGGCGATGGTCATGCTCATTCGCCGGCATGTATTACCAGCGAAAAAATTATTGGCGCGCAACCAACAGCACCTGCCGAAAATGCTGCAGGGGCGAATTATAGTGTGTTTGCTTTGCCCCTGGAAGCCGCCAGTTTTGGAACAAGGAGTCTGCTGACCGATCCGAATTCAACAGTTGCTTCGCCTTATGGATGGCACGACACTGATGGTGTGGAAGGTGCTGAATACACGATCACACAGGGCAATAATGTGCATGCTTACGAAGATCGCAATAATGTTGATCAGCCAGGATATTCGCCTGATGGCGGAGCCAGTTTAAATTTTGATTTTCCGCTTGATTTAAGCATCACGCCACTTGAAAACCAGGATGCCATTATTACCAACCTGTTTTACCTGAATAACATCCTGCACGATATCTTATACCTGCATGGTTTTGATGAAGCATCTGGTAGTTTTCAGGCGAATAATTATGGAAATGGCGGAGAAGAAAATGATTTCGTCCTCGCTGAGGCACAGGATGGTGGCGGCACCAATAATGCTAATTTCAGTACACCCGATGATGGCCAAAACGGTACCATGCAAATGTACTTATGGCCGGGTACCGCTCCTTCAACTATGAAAGTAAATTTGCCTTCAGAAATAGCAGGTGATTATACGGCTATACTGGCTTCTGGCGGCGCAGGCTTAAATCCGCCGGTCACTGGATCAGCTGTGCTGGTAGATGACGGCGTCCCGCCAACGACTGATGCTTGTGAGTCAATTGTCAATGCTGCAGCGATCAATGGTAAAATTGTGGTGATTGACCGGGGTACTTGTACTTTTGTCAGCAAAATTGCCGCCGCCGAGGCCGCCGGAGCTATAGCGGTTATTATTGTGAACAATGTGGCTGGCGCACCGATTTCTATCGGAGGCGCAGGATCGGCTATTCCAACAGTAATGGTGACCCAAGCCGACGGTGCATTGATCAAAACGGCATTGCTGGAAGGAAAAGAAGTAAATATTACCCTGACTTCCACTGGCGGTGCTAATGCCGACCGCGATGGGTCATTGGACAATGGTATTGTCGCTCACGAATATGGACATGGTTTGTCTAATCGCCTGACTGGTGGTCCTTCCAATTCCAATTGTTTGAATAATGGTGAACAGGGGGGAGAAGGCTGGAGTGACTGGTTGGCGTTGATACTCACCATCGAACCGGGTGATACTGGCGCCGGAAAACGGGGGATTGGTACTTATGCCCTCGCAGAACCTACGAATGGAGATGGTATTCGCCGTTATCCATATTCTACGGATATGTCGATTAATCCACAAACTTACGCTGATCTAGCCAGTAGTGCTGAAGTACATGATGTTGGTGAAATATGGAGTCAGGTACTTTGGGATATGACCTGGAAACTGATCGATGTGGAAGGTTTTGACTCCGATTGGTATGAGGGCAATGGCGGAAATAACACTGCACTTCGGTTGGTGCTGGAAGGGATGAAACTCCAGCCCTGTGGTCCTGGTTTTCTCGACGGCCGCGATGCTATTCTCGCTGCTGATGAATTGTTGTACAATAATGCACACCGTTGTATGATCTGGGAAGCTTTTGCCGGGAGAGGTATGGGCTTTAATGCGCTGCAAGGCAGCGCAGATACGGCAGGCGACGAAACTGCTGATTTTGATGTTCCGCCATTCTGCCAAATCGCAGTGGCACCTCCAACGGCTAATTTCACGGTGGACCTGGCCACCTCGTGCTTTGCAAAATTTCAGTTTACTGATGTTTCTACGGATATTCCACAACAATGGCTTTGGGATTTTGGCGATGGGACTACCAGTACCACCATCAATCCTTCACATACCTACACCGTTGGTGGTATTTATACCGTTACACTTACGGTGACTAATTCATTAGGCACTGATAATCATACGCTTATGGTTACCTATGATCCGTTAGTAACCCCTTTGGTTACAGGTAATTTATCTGTTTGCGCAGGATCATCCACCACGTTGACCGCTGCTGTGGCACCAGGAAATTCAGCCAACTGGAGCCTTGGTGGCAACCTGGTATATACAGGACCAGTGTTCAATACGCCCAATCTCCCGGTTACCACCACCTATTCTCTACAGGAATTTGTAGATTTTCCGGTTGGCAAAGTTGGCCCGGTCGATAATACTTTTGCTGGTGGTGGAAATCACGCTACCGGTTTTGACGGACGGTTGTTATTTGAAGCCTATCAACCATTAACCATCGTTTCTGTACTGGTGTATGCGCAGGGCGCAGGTAATCGTACAATAAGTTTGTACAAAGAAAACGGCAGTTTGGTGAAAGCAGTTACCCTTAATGTTCCGAATGGTGGCAGCCGAATCACGCTCAATCTGGATGTGCCTGAACCAGGAAAATACAGCCTTGGCAACGTCAGTCAGGACTTGTACCGGAACAATGCCGGTGCTTCCTATCCATATACACTGGATAATATGCTGTCCATTTATAGCTCCAATGCTACCGGTGGTAATATATTGAACTATTATTATTACTTCTACGATTGGGAGGTAAAGGAAAGGGGTTGTACCAGTGCGCCAACGGAAATAACTGTTAATGTAACACCTGGCCCAATTGCAGGATTTACGTTTGTTGCTAATCAGTTGAGTGTCAATTTTACCAATGTTTCCAGCGGGAATCCTACCTCCTGGTCCTGGGATTTTGGGGATGGGTCGGCTGCTTCCACGCAGCAAAATCCTTCTCATTCGTATACCAATCCGGGCACTTACACGGTAATATTGACGGTGAATAATGGTACTTGTATCAATACTATCCAGAAAGTAGTCACCGTAATGACCACAGGCACTGAAAATATCAACGAGGCGTTTGGGTTAAGTGTTTATCCAAATCCAGCCACTAATGAAGTCAATATCCTCATCGACGGTGCTTTGACCGGTAAAATTATGGTGGATATGTTGGATGTTTCAGGGCGTTTGGTGATAGGACAGGTATTCAGCCGTTCTTCCACTTTGCAATTCAATACTGCGACATTGCCAGCAGGCATTTATCAGGTGCGGGTAACCGGTAAAGAAGGGGTGGCTGTGCGGAAGGTTACGATAGTACGCTGAGTTCGATTTACGAAGTATGATTAATACAAGATTCCATTGTTTTTTGGCGAATGGAAATAAACAACGGAGTCTTGTGTTAATCGTAAATTATATGTAAAGGCTTGAAAAAAGGGTTCAGGGGGCGATTCGGTATGTATGTGCCGCCATTAATGGGAGTACTTGGCTTGGTGCAACTGAAGCATCATCCGAAAAATAACAGGATACGGGTGGTTTAATTATCAATTGAGCAGTTATCAGGTTATCAGTTATGAGGCGTAGAGTGGTCCACTCTACGCCTCATAACTGATAACTATTGATGTTGATGCAGACTATTGTGCGGACGCATTTCTTCGCCCAGCCAATTAATATTCCAATCTTCCTTCGGCAATAGCTGCTTTGCTTTGCGGGTTGCGCGCCGGAATAAAAAGGCTACTGCGTAACGTGGAGATTTGATCCACAGACGAATGAACTTAGGAGTGGTACGAGCCATGATTAAAAAAAGATTTAACGATGAATGAATGTTTTAAAAATAATCGATTGATTATCAATATAAATAACGCGCATTTTTTACAAAAAGTTTCATAGCTGAATGTTAAATGTGCACATTTTCGTTACTTTTTATTCTCAATCGGGAATTTCCAAACTTAAAGTTACCTTTGCGGCTCCTGAAACGGACAATTATGGCACAAACGCTCTCAATAGTGATACCTGCGTACAACGAAGAACGCACCATCCACCACATTTTAGATAAGGTGAAAGCGGTGGAATTGACTGGTGGTATCAAGAAAGAAATTATTATTACCAACGACTGCTCTAAAGATGACACTGAAGGCGCGATTAAACGGTATATGGCGGAGAATCCGTCGTTGAACATTCAGTATCGCAAGCACGAGGTGAACAAAGGCAAAGGTGCAGCGTTGCATACAGGCATTCGGGAATCAACTGGTGACTTTATTATTATTCAGGATGCCGACCTGGAATACGACCCGGAAGAGTATAACATACTGCTTCGCCCGATGCTCAGCGGATTTGCCGATGTGGTGTATGGGTCGCGCTTTATGGGTGGTCGTCCGCATCGGATTTTATTTTTTTGGCATAGCATAGGCAACAAATTCCTTACTTTTTTGTCCAATGCTATGACGAACCTGAATCTGACGGATATGGAGACTTGTTATAAGATCTTCAAGGCCGATATGATTAAGGGGCTTGACCTGAAGGAAAACCGGTTTGGTTTTGAACCTGAAGTCACTGCAAAAATCAGCCGGATCAAGAATGTCCGTATTTACGAAGTGGGTATTTCATACTACGGGCGGACTTATGCAGAAGGCAAAAAAATAGGCTGGAAAGATGCCGTCAGGGCCGTTTATTGTATTTTGAAATACAATCTGTGGTCAAAATAATTGTGTAACTAAAAAAATAAATCAATCAAAATGCAATCAGATGTAGCGGCAGTGGATGCGCTGGCACAATCGTACAAAGATCTTTCCGCCGAAATTGGAAAGGTAATTGTCGGACAAGATGATGTCGTACGCGCAGTTATTATTTCTTTGTTTTCTAACGGGCACTCCTTGTTAGTAGGTGTTCCCGGACTGGCGAAAACGTTGCTGGTGAGTACCATCGCTGAAGTGCTCGATCTTGACTTCAAGCGAATTCAGTTCACACCCGATCTGATGCCTTCAGATATAACGGGCTCTGAAATTCTGGGAGAAGACCGCCATTTCAAGTTTGTACGGGGCCCCATCTTTGCCAATATCGTTTTGGCGGATGAGATCAACCGTACGCCACCTAAAACCCAGGCTGCTTTGCTGGAAGCCATGCAGGAACGGTCGGTAACAGTAGGCGGTATTCGCCATATTTTACCTGCTCCTTTTTTCGTTCTGGCAACCCAGAACCCAATTGAACAGGAGGGCACCTATCCGCTTCCGGAAGCACAGCTCGACCGTTTTATGTTCAATATTCCACTTACTTATCCTACTTATGAGCAGGAAGTGGAAGTGGTGAAAAATACCACGTCTTCCAGGAATGTGGCATTAAAACATATCCTTTCCGGCGAACAAATTCTCGCTTATCAGCAAGTTATTCGCAAAATCCCCGTTAGCGATAACGTACTGGAATACGCGGTTAGTCTGGTAGCTAAAACCCGTCCCGGTACGCCACGTGCCACCAAGGAGGCCAATAATTTCCTCACTTGGGGAGCAGGACCGCGCGCCAGCCAATATTTGGTCCTGGGCGCTAAATGCCATGCTGCCCTGAAAGGAAAATATGCCCCCGATATAGAGGACGTTCAGGCTATCGCCAACCTCGTACTGCGCCACCGTATCGTGCGCAACTACAAAGCAGAAGCAGAAGGTATTACAGAAGAGAATATCATTGAAACACTACTTTAGTGTTTAGTGGTGAGTGTTTAGTGGGTGGGTAATCTCACCACTAAACACTCACCACTAAACACTCACCACTAAACAAGTGCTTCCCACGTAATTTCAGCGCCTGCGATACGGAGTGTTTCGGAGGCACTGCAATAGGTTTTGATCGACATTTCGATAGCCTTCTGCGCTTTTTCCAGGGAAACCTGGCCTTTGAAAAAGTATTTCATGTGCACCTTTTCCCACAGCGACGGTTCTTTTCCTGCCTGCCTGTTGGCTTCTATTTCTATCCGAAAGTCGGTAACTGTTTGCCGTTGTTTTTTCAGAATCATCAGTACATCCACCGCTGTACAACCGCCCACACCCATTATCAACATTTGCATAGGGCGTACGCCTTTACCTGAGCCACCTGCCACATCGGGAAGGTACATAGCAATGGAATTGCCGGATTCGTCGGTGGCAATCGTTTGACCTCCATCGGGTGTAAGTTGTATGGTAAATTTCATATTAAAAAAAGTTTTTTCTCTTTGATTACTTGGGCTACTTCTTCGGGAACAGATTTTTCCCACCCGGGTTCATTATGCTGAATTTGACGGAGCACATCTTTGTGGTATATGTGTAACACATCGGGGTTGAATGCCTTTATATCCACTATATTTTTGTTGACAAGGAGATAGTTGAACAGAAAATGAATTTCCGGGGGAATAGTTACTTTTTCTGCTGTAATAATCTCTTTACTATGCTCATTGCGTGCCGGGTAGATATAAAAACGGACGTTGAGCGGAAAAAGTTCACCAAAAGCAGCGAGTAGGTTGTCGGGTTGTTGCCGGCAGGTTTCACCTAAAATATTTTGCAATTTTCGGGCACCCATGACCATGCCGATACGCGGCACTTTGTATTCTGAAAAATAAGCGATCAGCCGTTGGTGTTGCAAACAATCGGAAATGATAACAGTTTGTCCCATAGCGCACAGCAGCGTAACCCGGTCCATAAAATCCCGCTCGTTGATCTGGGCATCACCGCTGCGCAGATTTTCAAGCGTAATTTCTGTGAGAAAATACGCCTTTTTCGACTCAACATCAGGTTCGTTTAAAAACTGATCGTTGGCTTCTCTGATCATATTCTGCTGCACAAGGGTGGGGGGGCGGTAGCTACCGCGGGCAATCAGGATAGATTTGCGGTAAAGGAATTCCCCGGCGTGAAGGCTTACACCGTCGGGGCCAAAGATAGCAACCGGACTTAATTTATTTTTTACCATCCAAAGGCACACCAAGCGGTTGTCGACATGGTCGAAATCAGGACCTGTGAGGCGCACCATATCGATGGAAGCACGACCGTGGAGGTTGTCGAGCAAACTTTTGATCAGGGTTTCGGGATCAGGATGGTACCGAAAACACGCATACAACATATTTACCCCCAGAATCCCGATAGCCTGCTGTTGAAGGCGGTTGTCCTGGTCGAGCAGGCGAACGTGCAGTGTCAGATCATTCGGCGGCGTATGAGGGTGCAATTGAAAACGAAGTCCGAGCCATCCATCGCCCTTAATGGTTTTTGTATAGTTAATTGCGGCGACAGTATCCGCAAAAGCAAAAAAAGTATGTTCCGGTCGTTCGGCGCGAAGCCTTTTTTCCATGAGATCATATTCATGGTCGAGCATTTTATACAACCTGCTTTCACAAACATACCGGCCTTTGCCCACCTGTTCGGGGCCGTAGATATCGTCGGAGACAGTTTTGTCGTAAGCGCTCATGGATTTAGCGATCGTACCAGCGGCGGCACCGACCTGGAAAAAATACCTTGCGACTTCCTGCCCGGCACCTATTTCTGCAAATGCGCCGTAGATTGGCTCATCCAAATTGATTTCCAATGCTTTTTGTTCGGTTTCGAGTATGCGGTTCTTCATATTGAATGAGCTGTTTTACTGCACAAATATCTGATTTTGAATTGACAACTCATGCGGTATGCCTTTGCGATTTTTGTAAGTGGGATATTTTATGGAAGACAGGTATATGGCACCACAAATTTTCTTAGCGGTCATTCCGGCATTCAACCGGCGATATTGACTATATTGGTAATTCAATACCTGATTTTGGTTATATAATCTTACTTTCCGGGAGTCGACAACTCCGTTATTCGCATTATTACCGAATAAATACCATATTTGGGTGACAATAAGGAAATTGGCTGGCCTGATGTTTGCGACTCAAACATTAACGATATTATATTTACCATTTCTTTTGGTAATTAATCCGAAATCGATACCGATTACTATTTTATCACAGTTGCACTGACTTGCAGGCCGATTATTTCAGCGGCAAGGAGATTGCTTAAAATTGGTATTACGCCGTGTTTGAATCCGCTGCAATAAGTCGCTCTGAACATGTTGATCAATTCAATGGCAAATGTCGGCAGGCCGATGTTGAAATATGCCTGAATAGCGATGGCGATTTAGTCATGTTTTTTCCCGAAAAAGGGATGTTACAGTGTACTAAGGATGCTATATTCAGCCAGAATTGGTTTCCTATGTCTGCTCCTTATTATTTAACCGACAAGTTATTGAAAAAACTGGGTCCCGGTGTGGCTCCCGTCATTCCTTCCGGGCAATATCCTATTCAAAAAACAAAAGGAGGATATTTAATTACTTTTTAATTTGCGGATTCTATTTCCCTCAATAAAGTGGCAATAGTTTTGGGAGAAGCCGGTTTGACCAAAAAATCTGTAATTGCTGGGTAGGATTGCGCCCGATCTTTGTCAATGCTTGCGATAGAGGAACTGACGATAAAAATAATAATTTTTTTGGAAATTTTGGGCAGTATTTTACTGAGTTCATCCATGAATTCCCATCCATCCATTCGCGGCATATTGATATCTAAAAAAATAATATCAGGCAACGCGGCATTTTGGGCGCATAATTTTTTTAAATTAGCCATCGCCTCGATGCTATCATAGAACGGCAGAATCTGGTTACATATTTCCAGGTGTTGTATTGATTTTTTGGCAAAAAGCTGATGGATTTCATCGTCATCAATTACCCAGATGGTCTCAATTTTTTTCATATTATAGTGATTTTAAAAGTTGTCCCGATATTGGTTTACTTTCTACTTCAAGAGTGCCACCCATGGCTTCCACTTGGTTTTTTGTAATAAACAGCCCCAGTCCTTTCGCGTATTTATAGCCACCGCGAAGTGGTTTTGTAATTGCTCGGTTTTCATCAGTTCCGCTGACTGCGTTGTAAAGCCTCGCCGATGCGCTGCATCGCCTGCGTTTTACGCCTTGTCAACGGAACTGATGAAAACCGATCATTTTACAAAACTACTTCGCGGTGACTATATTTCCGTGGAATGTTTTGTACATCCCAAAAATTTTATCCCTATTTTTCTCTAAATCTATTCCCAATCCATTATCTGAAATTTCCAGAATCGTCCGGTGATTATCTACTTTGTATCTGATATAGATCTCAGATTGTCTGCTTGGATGGCTTTCTTTCAGCGCATTAGCTGCGTGTTTCTGCTCGGTAATATCGCGGATAACACATACGATTTCATCCTGCGTGTTACTGATCATCCGTGCTTCAAACCATTCTTTTTCTGACGAACTGATGGGAAGAAAATACTCAAAGGATTCAACTTTACCTGAAATTCTGTTTTTTTCGGCTTTTTCATGAAAGATTTGAGTTATTTCCGGGGGTATTACGGCGTCTACTGGTATGCCGATCAATTGCTCCGCAGGCACCAAAAGATCTTCCGGATTGTTGGTGTGGCAATAAGTGAATTCGTATGCAGCATTAAACCGCAGTACGATATCCGGGAGAGTGGAAATGATGGATTGCAAATCGCGTTGGGCAAATTCGGCTGCTGCTTCGGCCTGTTTTCCTTCGCTAATATCCTGAATGACGCCATTGCGTGTGACGGTTTGGTGCTCCGTATTGCGGCTTAGTTCGCCAAAGGCAGAAATCCAGCGTTGCTCGCCATCCACTGGCCGTACTATAATAAAGTCTTCTGCAAAACGACCGCCATTTTGCATGATTTCCTGTAAGCGGTTCCATATTTTCGGTTGGAACTCCGGAAGAATATGCCCTAAACAATGCTCCATCGATTTTGGTAAATTGACGTCGAGGCCCGGAATATCATCGAAACTGGGAGATGAGACGATGGTATTGGTTTGTATATCCAATATAAAGTGCCCTGTTCTGGCTACTTTTTGTGCTTGTTCCAATACCTTCCGGCTGATGACCATTTCATTATTGATCGCTCTTTTCAGGTAATATCGGTTAAATACCACATGTAATGCGTGATACGCCCGTACTCGTTGGGTGCCGGTGCAATGCGCACCATAAAGCCTCTCCATTTTTTCTGGCACAGCGGAGTGTTGTTTGGAAAGGCTTTCCTAAATATTTGATCGACTATCAAAGGGTCAGCAGCGGGGCCGCTTAGCAAGCGAATATCTTTTCCTTTTATTTCCTGTTCTGAATATCCGCTATTTTTGGTGAATTCAGGGTTGGCGCAAAAAATAAGAGCTGCATCTGGCCTGACTTCTGTCATCAGAATACCTTCTCTGGCATTGTCAAAAGCGTACCGTTTCAGTCTGTAATTATCAGTTACCCTAATTTGCTCCGTGATATCAGTAAAAAGGACTTTAATTTGAGTGATTTTGCCTTCCTCACTGAATTCCGGATAAGCGTTTACCTTTACCCAGGTTATCTCGCGGCCGTCGGGAAATTTAATGCCCAGGGTTTGGTTACTAAAAGGAACGGGATTGTTGAGTACCCTGAAAACCGGGTAATCTTCAGGCGCAAGGCGAGTTCCTGCTTCGGAAATAAAATACCAATCGTCAGTGGTGACCTGTATACCAGATAGTTCATCAGCGGAGATGCTCCAGATTCGGGCAGCTTCGTCGTTCCAGTAAAGGAGATGTGAATCTGGCGAATAAATGAGTACCCCTGATTGTAAATGCTTCAGGAGTAAATGATACTGTCCTGTTTCCGTCTCTACCATGCCAATAAATATTGCGCTTTTTTGGTATAAGGATTATTTCAAAAAAGCTTCTGAGGTGTATTAATTCGTTTGAGGTGAACGCAAATATAAAAAAAAATGGGTTTATGCCTTCATGAAACTGACTTTGTTTTCAGTTGTTGATAAATAATAAGTTTAGAAATTCCAGACATATTTTGCCTTTTTATTATTTTTTTTCTATTTTACCATGACATTTAGCAATTTAATTTCTATCCGATGGGCTGATCTTGATCCCAATTTTCACCTCCGGCACAGTGTGTATTACGATTTTGGTGCCCAGCAACGCATAGAAGTATTGCATGGGCTGGGTATTACCACCAAAGTGATGCAGGAGCAGCACTTTGGTCCTATTATTTTTCGGGAAGAGTGTGTTTTTCGCAAAGAAATCAAAGTGAATGATAAGGTTTTTATCACCACCAAAGTTTCAAAAATGCGACCAGACGGTTCGCGATGGACCTTTCAGCATGAGTTTCTGAATGAGGAAGGCAAGCGGCTGGCGCTGTTGACACTGGATGGCGCATGGTTGGATACCCAATTGCGCAAACTGGTTTCGCCCATACCTGCTGTGGTGCAGGAAGCGTTGCAGTTTTTTCCAAGAACCGATGATTTTGTTTTTATTTAACTACGCTGAGTCGGGGGGCGTCCAGTTAAGGCTGTTGAGGATATACCGAAATTGTCAATTCGTTCCAGCAGCCATTCGTTCTCCAATAAATTAGGCTGGTGCCCGTAAAAATCAATTTCGCCAGCAGTCGTGGCGGCTGTAAAATTGGGGGCAATATCGCCAAGACGTAAACTCATGATATGGATTTTTTTTGAATAATGTTACAAATGCACAAAAAGTCCTATTGAAGTAGTAGACTGATGGTGTTAGTTTTTATTCTTACCTTAGCTATTGACAACGATATAACAACAACTTCAATAGTTGGGTTATTGTTTTCGATGCACATTGTTTTATTTCGTTATGTTATAAAAAAACACAATACGCGCTGAAAGCATTGGGATTGTTGGCTAAACACTACGGTAAAGGGCCAGTGTTAATCCAGGACATTGCTGCGGACAAGTATATTCCCGTCAAGTTTTTGGAAAACATTTTACTGGAGCTTAAAAAAGCCAATATTTTAGATAGTAAAAAAAGTCGTGGTGGCGGCTATTTCCTGAAAGACTCCCCTGAAAAAACAAGCCTCGCCAAAGTGATGCGGATTGTAGAGGGCCCCCATCGCCCTTTTGCCCTGTGTAAGTCTTTGTTTTTACGAAAAATGTGCCGACTGCAATGAAGAACACTGCGCAATTAACGCCGCATTTATTGAAGTACGCGCCGCAATTCTGGGCGTGCTGGAACATAAAACGCTTTTGGAGTTATGAGTTATAAGTTATAAGTTATGAGTTTTTTAGAGTGGACTTTAACGTGGACCGGAGAGTGGATCTCGTGGTGTCTCCTCCTACACTCTCTCCGAATACGCCCCTCCGCCTCTCTTAAGTACACATAACGCACCTCTCTTAAGTACACATAACGCACCCCTCTTAAGTACACATAACGCACCCCTCTTAAGTACACATAACGCACCCCTCTTAAGTACACATAACGCACCCCTCTTAAGTACACATAACGCACCCCCTCTTAAGTACACATAACGCACCC
>JBILHQ010000282.1:0-6580 GCA_044350415.1 Saprospiraceae bacterium
TAACAAGGTAGCCGTACCGGAAGGTGCGGCTGGAACACCTCCTTTTAAGAGTATATAACTAGAAAGGAACGACTACTCAAATCTTTTCTTGATTTATATTTCATTCGCTACCACGTCAGTGTTAAAAGTTAAAAGCGCATTTTCGGTGTAACCGAAAATGCGCTTTTTTTGTATCTGGTCACTTCAAAGCATCTTCGCAAAACCCAAAAATAGCCGATAGAATCAGCCTTTTCATCGATTTTTAATAACTTTTTCCGTTTCTCAGCGTTGTTGCAATGGCCTTGAATTCATTATTAGGGCAGTTGCAAGATTTCATCATTCATCATTTCATACCTTGAGTCCAAGACAGTTCGGTCCGGTTATTTTTTTGGCATTGATTATTTTTGTCGTTGGCTATCTTATCGCTAAGAAACCTTACGAAGCGTTCCATTCCTCCAAAAAGAAAAATATCGCCAAATGGATATTTTTTTCCATGTTGGCCTATCTTCCATTATCAATTGGTGGTCTCATCCTTTGGTGGAAAAAAGGAGATGCTCCGGTAAATTTTTTCCTCGGACTGATTTTTGTCATATTTTTTACCTTCCTTACACTGGTCGTTTTTTTCCTCGCCAGTGATATTATTAGCGGGATTCGTAAATTAAGTCGTTATTATATAACAGGTACGTCGCCTCAATTGGCCAATCCGGGCAGGCGAAGGATGGTTCGACAAATGGGCATTGGGCTCGCCGTTATTCCGTTTTTCTCTTTTTTCTATGGTATCACTAAAGGGAAATACGATTTCACTGTCCGAAAAGTAAAACTGCGTTTCCCCGACCTCCCTGACGCATTTAACGGTTTCCGCTTCACCCAGATTTCTGATGTGCATAGTGGCAGTTTTGATGATATTGCAAAAGTAAAGGCAGGTATTGCGATGATTCAGCAACAATCGCCCGAAATGATGCTGTTTACCGGGGATTTTGTAAATGAGCGGGCCAATGAAGCCGATCCATTTCTGCCATTTTTCAACGCTTTACATGCGCCACTCGGCAAATTTGCCGTTCTGGGCAACCATGATTATGGCTTTGGCCGCACTTTCTTAACTCAGGAAGACCTCGACCAGAATCACCAGGCGGTGAGAAAACAATATGCTAACGCAGGTTTCCGATTGTTGAATAATGAAAGTATAAAGATCGAAAAAGACGGCGCCTCTATTCGCCTGATCGGTGTGGAAAATTGGGGTAAACCGCCATTTCCTCAGCACGGCGATCTTACTTTAGCCACCAAAGACGTCGATGATAGCGAATTCAAAATTCTCATGTCACACGACCCCACACATTGGGATGAACACGTTCAATCTTTCGAAAAATTAATTCACCTGACCCTCAGTGGCCATACTCACGGCCTTCAAATGGGTATTGATATTCCGTGGCTGAAACTTAGTTTTGCCAAACTCGTTTACCCGCACTGGATTGACTTGTACAGGGAAGGGAAAAAATACCTATATGTCAACCGTGGTTTTGGTTGGCTCGGTATGCCCGCAAGGGTAGGGGTGTTTCCAGAAATTACGGTGTTTGAACTTGAAAAAGGGTAGAAACCGTAATATCTTTGTCCGGTGAATCTACCATCTATTGATTTTCCGCAATTTAATGCATCCCATATTCACATCATGGGTGCCCCGGGCTCTGGTATTACTACCATGGGGCAACATTTGGCCGGGCAACTGGGCTTTGTTCATTTTGATACCGACGACTATCACTGGATTACCTCCGATCCGGAGTCTTATCGTCGGCGCCGAAACCCCGATCATCGGCGCCAATTACTTAATGCTGACCTGTCCTCAACTCCTCAATGGATATTGACGGGTTCTTTATGCGGCTGGGGAGATGTCTTTGCACCACTGTTCGATACTGTTATTTTTTGTACCGCACCTATCGAAATTCGGATGGAACGGATTCGTCTTCGCGAAATTTCCCGATACGGTGAAGCGCGTTTGTTGCCCGACGGCAACTTGAACGGTGTTTATCTCAAATTCCTGCAATGGGTTTCAGAATATGACCTGCCATCGGAACGGCTGCGTACCTTTGCATTCGAAATGAACTGGGTTAAGAAAATGTGCCATGTACCAGTCTGGCTTAATGATAATGGCGTGTGGCAATTGCAGTCGCCTGAAATGTAGAACTACGAACTTATGCTTTATTTAGGGCTGTCCATTATCTGCTCGGTTTTATTGGGATTTATCTTCAAATTGTACAGCCGCTTCCAGGTCGACAGTTTTCAGGCAATTGTATTTAATTATTTTACTTGCGTCATCTGCGGTTGGATGTATTCGGGATCGCTTCCTATTGGACCTGATATGGGCGATGAAGGGCGGTGGTTGCCGTATGCCATTGGTTTGGGGGCAGTGTTTATTTCCGGATTTACAGGTGCCGCACTTACCGTACGTTATTTTGGGGTCACGATCAGCCAGATTATGCAAAAAATGAGTATTCTGATGACGGTGCCTTTTGCGATATTAATGTACCATGAATCGGCAGGGCTGCTCAAAATTACCGGTGTTTTTATGGCTTTAGTCGCTATTATTTTAGTGAATTGGCCCAAAAGATCAACCCTCCTGGAGCCGGCAGTGAAAAAAGGTCCGATTGGGTTGCCTCTTATTACCTGGCTGCTCGCAGGTGTTATTGAAATTGTTTTTTTATGGGTACAAGGCGAAAAGTATGTGGTACCTGATAATGTACGATTTATCAGCACTATTTTTTGCACGGCGGGTGTACTGGGACTGGCCATTGCAACTTATGGATGGATTGCCCAAACCCGCGTCTGGTCCTGGCGAAATGTCGCTGGTGGTATCATATTGGGTGTGCCCAATTTTGGCAGTATGTATTTTCTGTTGCTCGCTTTAGGTACTGGTTTGGAGGGCTCCTTTGTTTTTCCAGTGATTAACGTGGGTATTATTCTCACCACCACGATTGGTGCCGTACTCCTGTTTCACGAGCGCCTTTCCCGCATCAATTGGATAGGATTTGTTTTGGCTATAGCTGCGATATTGGCGATGAGCAGGTAGATATTAGGTATAAGTTATTTAGGTATAAGTTATGAGTCTCGTGATGTGGACCGTAGATTCTCTCTACGGTGTTTGTATCAAAACTTATAACTCAAAACTTATAACTCAAAACTCAATTAGCGTATTTTTTCTTCCGGCGCCAGCCGAATATAATCGCAAATATTACAATAAATAATATCGAAAAACCGATATTGAAGGCCTGCCAAAATGGTTTTTCTTCCTTGGCGCGAACATTATCCATCAAGCGCAATTTGACCTCCCGGCTGCGTGCTTCGATTACCCCGGATGCATCGGAGAGATATTCTACGGCATTGAGCATCAGGTCTTTATTAGCGTACATGGTCTTTTCGTACCGGTTAAAACCCAATGGGAGCCATTGCTGTTTTCCATTTTCATCAATGCGGACATTACTTGCTGCCACATCGCCATCGCTGATGATCAGCATGCGGTTCGGGGCACTGACAGATTTGAAATTTATCCCTGTTTTTTGTAGTTCAGTGGACATTTCCTGAGAGACCCTGTTTTCAAAATTTGAAGGGAAAATACCTTCCAGCAGAACGGCGACATTTTGTTCACCTTTGTCAAATTTTTTGGGGTCAGGATTGTATTTGAGGATATCAAAACTCAGGTCAATCGGACTGAATTGCAGGCGGCTGTATTTACTCGAACGCAACAGGATCGTTTTTTTGACCGGTGTTTTGGTCCGGATAGTATCGATGGAGGAACAAAATTTTAGTTCTGTACGGTCGAGGTTTTTTACAATAGGGTGGTCGGCGGATGGGCGCACTGCCGGGTGATAATACCAATCGAACAGTTCTAATTGCGGAGCAGTACCCAGTTGGCCGGTAGCGAGTGGGATTTTAGTACATTGCATATCCACGACCAGGTCGGGTTGAATACGTACGCCGTATTTGAACAGCATATCTTCTATATTGAGCGGATAATCGGTTGGGAAAAAATGCCCACCCATACGCATACTGTCCAAACTGACACCCAGGCGGTCAATCAGCCAGATGACCTTCCCGCCATTCATCACGTACTGGTCAATCTTAAATTTATCTTTTTCAGAAAAAGCCGTTCGTGGTTTGGCAACAATCAGTAATTCACAAGGTTTTCTAACGATTTCTCCTGACTTTTTCGATTCCTTTTCAAGGATCGCTGCCGTTGGTATTTCCACAACTGAGTCGAGCGTAATTCGCCCGGTATCATAAAACTGATCAAGGCTTTGTTCCAGGTCAGCAGTTTGGATATCGGTGAGTTCTCCATGCCCTTTGGTAAACAAAATAATCGGCTGGGAAGGCGACATGAGTTTTTTAATGGCATTGGCAAATTTGTATTCCAGTAGGCTGACGGAGTTATTAATCACCACATCTGGTGAAAGTGAGGGCGATTCATTTTCCAGTAATTTAACGACCATTTGGCGGTTTTTATAATGGAAAATAGCAAATGGATAAATGAGTTTTTGGCTGGATGCACCTTGCTCCTGAACGCGCAGATTTACGGGATTAATACCGACTTCAGTCAGGGTTTTTCGCCTTGCATTGATATCGTCAATACTTCCTGCAGCAGGGTCTTCAAATTGATAGTCTACATAACCTGATTGTGACCGAAAATCGTCGAGCATTTCGCGGGTAGCGGTTTGGAGACGCTTAAACCCGGCTGGAAATTCGCCTTCCAGCAGCACTTCGACGTATACCCGTTCATCTAAGCCACGCAGCAACTCGCGGCTGGGCCTGGTTAGGGTAAAACGCTTTTCCTCCGTTAAATCGAAGTGGGTATAAAAAATATTCGCCAGAAAGTTGGCAAACAGCAAAATGCCGCAGACGAGGCCGAATTGCAATAATGCCTGAGCACGTGGTGAGCGACGGGTAGCCGATTTTATCATAGCGGTGCAAAGTTACTTGGAAGTTTTGTTGTTTGAAATGGAAAGCAGCAGAACTTCATTATTTTCGTTGTAATAATGATGATTCAATATTTTTTTTCATCCCAATACAACCATGGGACTATATTTATGCCTCTTTGTGTAATTGTCTAACACTACATTAACTTCACCCAACTTTTTTCCTCATGTTTTTTCGATTTATTAACATCCTGTTACTTTGGATTTGTTGTTACCCTGTTCCAACTTTTGCCGCAGTTAAAGTGCCCGTTTCCGATTGCGATACCCTTATTACCACTGGTGGGCAGGTGCTGCTGGTTCATTTTGTGCCTTGTAAAAAAGAATCGATTGTCCGGTTCTCCCATTGTGGCGACAACAATGAAAAAATGGTGGAAGTGGAACGGTCGATGATCCGGGAAATTCGCCGAGCCCGCGTATTGAGTTTGGAATTGCCGGATGGTTCGGAGCCAATGGTGCAGGAAGGGGCAATACCAGGTCCGCTTCAGCAACCTGAAGATGCTAAAGCAGAAAAAAAAATGCTTACTTTTTGGTCAAAGATGGCTGCAATTGGCGGTTTTGGATCGTTGTTTATGATCTTTTTTTCAATAGCTTTTAATTCCGTTCTTGGAATAACAGTACTTCCGCTCAGTATTATGGGATTGGTTTTTGCATTAAAGGTACTCAGGCGTACGAAAAATAAACCGGAGTATAAAAAGCATCGTCAAATGTCTAAATGGAGTATGGCGATGTCGTTGTTATGGTTAGGACTTTTAATATTGTATATTATTATTATTATTGCAGTTTTAATCTCTTTTATATGAAAAAAATTCTTTTTCTGGTATTTGGCTTAGCTATATTGTCATCTGTATCAGCAGACACCGTTGCATTGGACTGTGATACGTTATTTACCAAAGATGGTAAAATGTATCTGATCAAATACTTCGGGACCACAAATGCAAAAGTAGAGTACACTTTATGTGACGATGATTCAGGGCAGCACTATACGCTTCCAAAGGCCAGGGTTATCCGGGTTGCTGTGCATTCAAACAACCAGAAGGCTGTAACCCGACAGCGGGATCCTTTGGAGCGATTGGCGAGAAATGCCTATATCTATTCACTGGTAGGGGCGGTATCAATAGGAATTCTCAGCGTGTTTGCCTATACCTTTATGATTATTGGTATGGTAAAGGGCGAGAAGGCCTTGCGAATGTTGAAAAAAGCAGGTTCTCATCCCTCTGAAAAAAAAATCAGGCGACAGGGTCGCACAGCCATAATTATCGGAATGGCATCGTTAATTGGAATGGTTAGTCTGTACCTGCTGATACTGTTAGTGTTATAAGAAGAAGGGCAATTGACGAAAAAAAGCGTGGCCGCCAGATTCAACGAATCGGCGACCACGCTTTTTCCAAAAAGGAATATTTTTTATGCTTCCCGACGGACAACATCAACAATCGCCTTGAAAGTGGTTGGGTTGTTGAGTGCCAGATCGGCAAGTGCTTTGCGGTTCAGGCCAATGCCTTTAGTGGCGAGGGCATGAATAAAGCGGCTGTAATTAAGGCCATCAGCTTCTGCACGAACGGCTGCGTTGATACGTGCAATCCAAAGGCGGCGATAAACGCGTTTTTTGAATTTACGATCCCGGAAGGCATATTGCCAGCCTT
>JBILHQ010000093.1:0-21754 GCA_044350415.1 Saprospiraceae bacterium
CCGGTGATGCTACAGGGAAAGTTAATAAAGATGTCCAGCCAGGAATACCCTGCCGTTTCCGTTCAAACCGGTAAGAAACCACATCTGTGCTGCTGCTCATTTCAAACACAAACCTTACCCCGGCCCCGGAAGTAACCACACTTTTGATAATCGGTGGTGATGGCGGAATGATATCCGGACGAATTACCCGAACAGGCGTTGACATTACGGACTGATTTTGGCGGTAATCGATGGCTTTAACGCCAAACCATACATCTTCGGTAAGGGTATTAAGGTTGACCTCCCAGGTGAATGTTGTATCTTGTATCCAGACTGAGGTAATTTGCTGGTAATCGCCAGACTGCACATTAGCGGTAAACACCCGGTACCCCATAGCATCACTGCTGGTACTTTTTCTCCAGGACAACTTTACTAATCCAGTTGAGGAACACACGCCGGTAACGGATACGGGAGCAACTGGCGGTGTATTATCTTTAGGTTGTCCAAGATAGGAGAATGTCGCATACCCGTAATTGTTAGTGTCTTTGGTTTTAATCACATAATAATTGGATGGCTTGGGGCTATTATCCTGAAATGACCGAATATTAACAAAAATAGTACTACTGCTGATTTTAACAAATGGTCCTTCCTGTTTAGTACCACGCCATACTTCAAAACCATTAATTTGAGACTCCAGGGTTACTGGAAATACCCATTTGACAGTAACCGAATGCTCCGTTTCAATTACTTCATCTACCTGCCAGATAAAGTCAAGCCGGGGTGGTTGGCCTTTTACATGTATGGTATCGGAGGGAGGGCTAAGTTGGCCAAATACATTCCTTCCGGCAATACGGTAGATATAGGTGTTGGTATTGTCAGCGAGCGAATCCAGAAAGGTGCACTTGCTGAATAAACTATTCAACGCATTGGATGTGTAGACAATCGGGCTGGTATTTACTTTGTGGAAGGAATATCCTTCATCATCAGACCGTTCGATATCGAAACTGGAAAACTCTTCCTCACTGGGGTCCCATTTTACTAATGCGCCATGGTCCTTAGGATCATAGGTAATACTTTGAGGCTTAGGTAAGGACACAGGAGGGTCGGATATTACCTTGGTTACCCCTTGCTCCTGATATTCCGAGGGATCAATATTTAGTGTGATAAAATAGACATATTGGCTATTTTTATTAATATCCTTATCCCGATAGCCTAATGCCATTAATTCTGCCACTGTGAAGTTTTGGTCAGCCGCAAAAAGGCCCCATCCATACCTGGTTGTAGTTTCTTTTGACTTGTTGTAGACATTGAGCAAACTCGCACCTCCGCCAGGCAATATATTCAGGCTGTCACCAAATATACATGATGCTGCAACTCCAGCTATTTGGCTGTGTTCCTCCTCTTCTTTCTCCATTTCTTTAGTCCAATCAGTTTCAGAAGCAACAGTTAATGGACCAATATCAACTCTGCTGGCGGCATAATCATCAGTATTAAGATACTGGCCTTCAATCGCGACTGTGTACCGAACGACAGTATATCCATTGGCAATCCCTGACTCCCAGGTAGCGTAGTTTGCCGGAACCCAACGAACCAACAATTCGGATTCACTTGCCTGCGTGGATTTGGCAATAATCCTTAATGTATCCTGCGCTGATAAGGCGATAGCCACAACAGACAAGAGGAAAATAGTAGTGAGAAGTTTATGCATTTGCATGATAGTTTAATTATTTTGGGAAGTAATCAAGACCTGTTTTGGAGGGAGTGCCCTGGCCCATCCCGCAAGGCAGGACATGGTACTCCCTCTAAAACAGGTCAATGATTAATTATGGAAATGAGTTTGGTTTGAATGCCTGTTTCAGTCTGAAGGCTCAACAAATAAAGCCCGGCAGGTGCCTCCGCAACGTTCACTTCCCTGACAAAGGCACCGCTTAACTGATTAAATTTTTGACTGACTATCAGTTTGCCCTGCATATCAAACAGCGCAACCTGCACATCTGAAGGAACCGAAGCATTGCCGGAGATCAGAAACTGACCGTGATTAGGATTGGGGTAAACAGCAAATGAGATTATCAAACCATCTGGAGATTCCTGGGTATTTGAAGGGGCATCTATGAGCAATTTCCAGACTTCTGAACCGTACTCATCGGTGGGGGCTGTGAAGTAGAGATAATCTCCGGCCATTTGCAGGAGATTTTTGGGGGATTCGCCTCCAAAAATTTCGTATGACATATCTGTGAGCCGTTTTGTGCCGCCAAGAGTTCCGTCACTTACCCATATTTCTGAACGATAGGTGCTGTCAGAAGCAACGAAATACAATTTATTACCATGCTGGATATAAAATAGCCCGGTACTTGAGAGTAACCCATGATCCGGTCCCTCAAAAATGTCTTTTAATAATAATGTACCCGATTCAGTTCCATCAGTTCTCCAAAGCTCTCTCCCATGAATACCGTCATTCACCTGAAATAAAGCAAAAGAATCATTCGAAAAAAGCATTAAACTAGACGACACTCCCAATGGATCAGGAACAATATCTTTCAAAAGATGGGTTCCTTCTGGAAAGCCATTTGAAACCCACCATTCTCTGCCAAATTCAACAGT
The DNA here is from genome assembly GCA_044350415.1 of Saprospiraceae bacterium. Classification (GTDB taxonomy): domain Bacteria; phylum Bacteroidota; class Bacteroidia; order Chitinophagales; family Saprospiraceae; genus M3007. The sequence goes on from JBILHQ010000093.1 coordinate 2,581, forward strand.
ATTTGCAAAAAAAATAAGTTTATTGTTAACAACTTTGTTAAAATATCGCAAAAGGTTATTGGAAGGAGTAATAAATCCACTACCTTCTCCAGTGTTAATATCCTTTACTAAGGTTGTGCCTGGGATGGTTCCGTCTGTTTTCCAAAGCTCTCGTCCGGCTGCGATGGATCCAACCGCCGAAAAGTACATAATATCGCCGCTGACGGCTAATATTTGAGGAGCACTCTCAGTCATTTCATTGCCATCTAAATCAATAAACAATTCAGTTCCTGTTGTTGTCCCGTCTGTTCGCCAAAGTTCTCTGTTCGTTCCATTGCTACTTGCCGAAAAGTAAATTTTCCCTTTAAAGTTATAATAACCTGTTGGCTTTCCATCTCCGGGGCCAGGATTAATGTCCTTCAGTAGAATGGTATTATTTATAGTTCCATCTGATATCCAAAGTTCATCACCATTTACATCCGTGCCTGTAAATAATAATTTATCATTTAAAACAGCATTATTGTCAACGACCCTACACCCTGCACCGCAATATTCCATGAACTTATATGTTCCGTCAGTCGTTCCATCCGTCCGCCATAAACTTCCATTACCCATTTCGTCATCAGTAGAATAAAAGTATGCAACATGATCAAAATTAAAAAGTGGAACCTGTGTAACTGGAATATTCTCCGGTACGATTTGCTTCAATAATTTTGTACCATCATTAGTGCCGTCAGTTACCCAATATTGCTTATTATTGTTATCTCCCACTTGAAAAAAATAGAAAGTGTCTAGTGAGAATGAACCAAATGAATATTGAGTACTACCCTCCATCCCTGGATAAATATCCTTTACCAGGATAGGTTGTTGCGCACTTAATATATTTCCCCAATATATTAATCCAATAAAAATAAAATTTCTCATACTCTTTTATTTAATGATTTACGTCGATAAAATAATAATCTCCAACCGCCTGATTTATGCCAGGCAGCATATACTTAAATTTAAGTGGATATGACTTGGTACCGGAAGTAACCGGGAAAGCGGGGTATATACATGATAACAGCACAAAATTATCATACTCAGAAGGGTTCGAAATTCCGGAGCAATCACAAAGTGGTTCACTCCCATAACACTGCGCAGCCGAGCGTAATGCACTAATATTTTGGGATTCATAGTCAGCCATACTATTTAATAAACCTTGAGCACCATCAACAATTGAATTCACTGCCGCAATTGTCATTTTTTGATTCCCGGCAAAAGCAGCTGGTAAATTGTTAATATAATGCGACTTTAAAATCCTCAAATTTGTATTATTCGCCCAGGAAAGGTAAAGTGCAAATTCGGGGGCTGTAACAAATGAACCGGGTGGTAATGAGGTCGTCACCATACCAGGGCCAGGTAACGTGTACACATAATTCGGCTTTAACAGAGGTTCAAGATACAAAAGAGGCAAACCAGTTCTAAAATGAGAATGTGACAATGAAATGGGCAGATTAACGCTATTCATTTCAATTCTCTTATCCATAAACTTCATGTCACACCAGTCAAAGGGCTCAATTGTAATGGGAACGTCAAAGGTTTTGGGCAGACCAAAAGCAGGTCCAATTTCCCCCACATCTCCGCTTTTCAATTGCGGTAATGAGCCTTGCAGTGCCGCCATTTTATCTGAAAATCTGCCATATTGGCTTACCCGGAAATAGGCACTATACACAATCCTTTCTGTAAGCGCGAGAGAAGGATTACTATTGTTGGCCGTTGGTGAAGAAGGAACTTCCTCTCCTGTTGAATAGTTATTTAACGTAGCAAGCAGTCCTCCGAAGGGTGGATTTGGCGGAGTAACAACAGGCGTAATACATCCATTACAAATACAAGGAGCCGGGCCCGAGAAATCACCTCCCCAATCAGGATCATCTTTGGGATAATCCACTATTTGCATTTCGTAAATTTTATTCGATTCAAAGAATGTATTTTCCGGCAACGGGAACTCTAATTTATTTTCCCAGAAATTTTCAACGGAGAAATTAAGCTTTTTGAAACTGCAAACGCCTCCTGGTCCACGGAACCGAACGACTTTTATATATGGGTTTTCACCAATCATGACATCTGGTTGCGGCCTGTCTAATTGGATATATCCCTTATTACTACTGCTTAACTCATCTTTATAATAATTATACTGGCCATCCATCGGATAAGACCCCAATACATTGGAGGGAGGTATGGTGTGTAACCCATTACCCGTAGTGAACCATATATCCCTGCGTTCATAGCCAATAATCACGCCATTGCTATCAATATGAACAGAGACAAGCATCCTTATGGTATCATTTCCAGGTAAGAAACTGTTTGGGACAATATTAATCTTGCGTTTGTCCGCTGCCCAAATAATTTTCTTTACCGGAATACTATATCCGCGCCAATATAATCTGGCAGTATCTAAGGTGATTTTAAAGGAATTAGATACTCCTCCAAGCTCTGTAAAACTAAATATTTCGTCAACAGGGAAATTGAAGGTTGCAGATGGAAGAGAGGAAACAGCTACCTTTGAGTTGCCCTGGGCAGGTCTTACGTCTAAAATAACAGGTAAGTCTGCGACAGAACCACTGGCAGAAAATACGCATTTTTTTCCAACTTCAAAATCAAAATCGCCTTCACCTTGTACTAATCCATTCAGGAGGCTGTAGTGGTATGCCACAGCACCATGGGCCCAGAATGGATTAGGCAATTTGGCCTCAAGGGCTGCACCTACCTGCACATTCATTATTTCGAATTGCTTTTTATTCCCGAATACTTTTACTTCAAGTCCCATTTTAACACTAATTGCGGCATAAATCTGCCCCTGGGCATACCACCCATTTATACCAAATGGTTCTCCGTTGCATAGCATTGGCAGGGTAGATTTCGCAATATTAACATCAAAACCAAAATGTGCGTCCATATCGGCATAAAGAATTAAAAATTTAAAATTACCGCCCATTTGAACATCCACACCAAATGCAATTCCATCACTCTGGTTATTACTCCTTCCGTTTTGATACTCGCTGATATTGTCAGGGTTTAACACACTCAATATATCAGGAGGAAGTACAGGCAATGGATCAATATTATTGCCAATTTGCAAATATGATTTGAATATATATGCAGGTTCTTTCATTCCTGGTATCATTACCATGATACCTGCCCTACTCGAATCTGCAGGGCCGCCTATTTTTATATACCATTCATTTTTGGAGAATTTTACCTGGGCAAAACAAACCCTGTCGGGAACCACCGGATCGATACCTCTGAGTACTCCTGCTACATTCATATAGGTTTCTAAGGTGCCCGTAAACTCACTGTTTTGGAAATCCATCAATAAACTTACATTAGCCTTAACAGCAGCCGTATTATTGGGCAACTGGTTTTTTATATAGGAAGGCACCCCATTCAACTCCAGTGGTGCCATAAATTTACCATTTCCATACAGCCAGATTTTGTCTAAACCACCAGAGGAACTAAACTGAAACTCAAGTGACGCATTGGCGTTAAAGGCTTCTGGTGTACCGACGGTCGCACCAGCCACTGTCAGCTTGATACCAAGTGAAACAGTATCTGTAGGGACATAAATTATTCCTGACAGAGATGCGCCTATTGCCGTTGGGATTGGATTACCACACCCTCCGAAACTCGCTGCATAATTGGGCCTGCTCATGTGATAATATGCACCACCACCAAAGCCATTTAATTCAAATGCGCCCGCTAAATTGATACCACTTCCTGGTCCTGCGCAATACATCGCATCAATTAAAAAATATTTATAATCATTTACCCGGCCAAATTGACCAACTACCTGTATTTCTGCTCCAACCATTTCAAATTTTGCCTGCAAAGCCCCCCGGAACCCTGTACCGTAAATAGAATCACCTTGAAAAAATATAGCCGATCCATGGATCGTTGCCACTCCGGCAAAACTTCCATTGATGCTTAATTGATGCACTTCCAGTCGTTTATATCGCCAATATTGCTCTCCATTCACAACGACTAATTTCCCGACAATAGCAAAACCTCCGGATGCTCCTATCTTTGTTGTATCATCCGAAATTTGGATATGGGCATTAAATTTGAGAGCGGGTTCATCTTCAGGTGTTTTAAACATCCCGATATGATCGAAACCGAGTTCGAAACCAGCAAACCTGGCACCAACCTTTGTCGGAAATCCCCAGGTACCCGGACTGAAATAGGGTGCTTTGTTGGAAATTTCCAAATTCTCAAACGTAATTGTTGGAATATTGACCGGCACATTTGAGCTCATGTTTGTTTTTATTGCGACCCCTCCGCTGATTCGTGCAAAAATATTAAAAGAATCATTTGCAAAAGTTAGTTGCAAATACGAACTGCTAATTTGAACAGAGCCTGCTTTCCACAAATCTGCCGCATAAACAACCCCAGGCTGCTGGGCAGCTGCAAATTTATATATTCCATTTGGTTGGATCATCGCAGCATAATTGAAACAATCCTTTGGTTGTAATGTGTCGCTGGTATTGGTGGAATCCCGGAAAAGCGGAACATGGATCTTACCAAGAAATTCTGCCTTGCTGATGTTGCTCATCAACACAGTCAACTCAAACTCATCGACCGATAATCCCCATCCATCTGCATTCCCCTGGTTTAAGGGAAGCAGGTCGGAGGCTGTTACGGAACAACTTACCCCCATGTGGTCTATCATCAAATCATGCACTCCAACAACGATAGGTGTACTGTCTTTTTTGAATTTAGCGGGCAATGTTACTTCAATATTTCTGGCGTAAAAGCCTCTCCAAAGCGGCCGAAATCCAAAAGGACCAGCCAATTGTGTTACATATCCTGTTGGGGGAGTTCCTGTTGGCGATTTTGTATCGCTCAGATCGAGTGTGATGGAGTCAATTGCCCATTTCACATCTTCTGCGCCTGTAATAACAAATGGATCAACTACAAAATTAATATATAAAGAACTGAAACTGGCCAATTCTGTCTTAAAATGGCCCGTGACCATACGGGGTTCCGATAATACTTTTTTAGTCACCCGGTCTATTGGTTTTACAATATTCCTGCATAATTCAACATCCGCACTTATGCCCATGCCCGCATACCCCAAACAATTCATGGTTACGTAAGTACCAGTGTCTCCCTTTATCGTCATACGGGCATTGTTATTTAACCGAATCGGAAAATCATTATCTAATTGTAGTTTTACACCTTGGGATGTTAACAGTCCTTTGGGTGTGAATGGAACGTCATGTGCTTCAAATACAATCCGTTGCCCATTGTAAGGAATATCAATAACAATATACGCATCCATTGTGGCAGGCTGATCAGTATAAAACTGGATGTTATCTAAATATATCCTGAACCCTTTCCCATCTTCTCCATAAGTCAGCAATTCGATGGGCTCAAGATATGGATTAGCCTGCGTTAAACCTCCATCTGCATTTCGGGCATTAGAAATGGCTTCCAAATAAAACGCTCTGTTGACTCCGTTAATCATCCGGAATCCCTGTTGGTATTCAAAATTCAGATCTTCATACCGCACTTCAGTAGCCTGTGCCAATAATTCTGGCAAAATGTCAGTACCTGCCAAAAAACTGGTGGTTGACTGGCTTATTGGACCTTTCGTACTCTTTTGACAAAGCGATTTGTAGAAATCACCTTCACCATTAATTACGGGGTCAATACTGGTACTTCCTGTACCGTGAAGTTCAATATACTGATAGAAAATCTCCAGTTTCACCTGATCCTTCAGCCAGGTAAGGAAAAAAGCATGATCCTGAATAAATTTATCAATCGTTTCTTGCGGCTGCTTTTTTATTTTTTCCAGAATGGTTTCACTTAACCCAGCTAATCCGCCAATGCTTAGAAAATCTTCAATGATCGCTTTCATGTAAATAAATTCATATTGCCCTTTATCACAGCCATAAAGTGCTACATGCTGCTGTTCCAGATCTTTTATTGCACTATTGAGCGCAAGAGGCATCCACGAACCAGGCTGCATTAACTCCGGCTGGGCAGAAAAATTTAAATGCATACCCGTGTCAAAATACTCATTGTCTGCCCCAAAAATGAAGGAACTGTCAATACCTGACTGAGCGATGTCGGCCCGCATATCAGCACGAATATTATTACATTGCGCTGCTTTTGCGGCTAAAAGCACATCATTCGCTGCATTTAGCGCATTTAATATAGGAATCAGGATAAGTTTGAGAGAATCATTTACCTGCCCTGCAAATGCTAATCCCGCTTGTGTAGCAGGATTGGTATTTGTGGTATCCATCCAGGAATAGGGTGGTATATTGGGTTCACAAATTTGATTTAGGGAATCCAGCCCTTCTCTGTTACAGCCTTGTGGATTGTATAGTGTATGCGTTAGTGCATTTATTCCATGTACATCGAACCCGTTGGGGTCGTAAGTTAACGTCGTGTCAAAGGGGAATCCTGGAATATAACCTTGGTACGGAGGATTCCTAATAAACTGTCCATTCGGACCAAAGCCATACGGGTCCCAATGAAGACCGGTTACACTATGAATACCGGCAGAATCGAAGCCCTCTGTTGTGGGTGGAGGGATACAAATAGCAGCATTCCCAAAGCCATTGGTTGACGTTAAATCCGGCAAATTAGGTTCCACATCTCTGAGTACAGTAATTCCCCTGGTGGCACAAATCTGATTATCTAAATTAATAATTACACTGGTAAATTCAATTGTAGCGTACTTGTCCACACCAAATGGCAATGGCACCAAACCTGTGCCTGTCCAAAAAACTTCCAGTTCTCCAGTCTCGTATGACGAATCCGATGTTATTTGTTGAATTTCAACAGGAAATCCCCCCAAATACAAGACTGTAAAATTTTGCCCCCCATTGACTACTTGATTCGTCGAATCACAGTTAGGAGTAGTATATGTATATGTTTGACCACATGAAAAAGAAGGGAGGGTCACTTTTGCTGCAACAGGTATTCCTGCTGCAACCCATTCTGAGAATAATTCCGACCCATCGTGCCAATAACATATTTTTTGTACTTCAACCTCGTATTGTATTCCCGACTCCAGCCCATCTATCAGTGCTTGACTCCCGGAATTAATAAGTATTTCATTCCAGGAATGAACGTTGCTTTGAGGGCGGTACCTAACTTTGTAGGATAAAATTTTAGGTTCGGCGGCTAACCCATCCCAGGCAATACGAACATGATTGACCCCTCTTTTTTGTATCACCACATTTGATGGGGCTGAGCAATCAGGTTCGATTTTGAAAGCAACGCCAGATTGTTCTCCTGTTAATGTATAGGAAAATTTATCCGTAGTAACCCGCGTGTTAACAAAAGCCGTATAGTTTTTGGATGTACTAAGTTGATGATAGTATTTTTTGGATAAATAAAATTCATTTTTAAGTGTAAACTCCTGCAAGACCACCACATCACCATCCTTTATGATAAACTCATACGCTGTAGCAATTGCTTGGTCAGGAGTGTTTTTTTCCCACCGAAACAGTAACCCTTCTTCGAATGGCAGCGTTACAGGTGCCCCTAAAGTAACTGGCTTTAATTCCGTTGAACCAGTGTTATTTTGGCCATAATTGACAGCAGATAATAAGTTTTTATCTTGTGCTGGAGCACAAAATGGCAACAAGAGAAAAATATAGGCAAGGCATGTAGATTTCTGCATGAGAAGTACAATTGTTTTATGTTTGAGGAAAGAGGTTATTACGCTATCCTTAATGCCAAGTTTATTGGAGCATTAATTTAGAATAGGGCATTTGCAGTAGAAATTACTAGCTATTGCTTATAAAATCGGGAAATTACAGTATGGTTGGCTGACCTGATTTTCAAAAAATAAACACCCGCAATCAATGATTCTACTGGAAGACTATACGATGATGAGCCTTCATTGACGAAAACTGACTGGCTAACTACCAAAACACCATCTGTCGAAATAATCTGGGCTGTTACATCAAAACTACTTTTTGATGTAATATCAACAAATACGTTATCAGAAGCTGGATTAGGATAGGCGTTGGTAATCGTAAATCCAGATGATGGCTCTTCAATAACGGAACTAACTACCGGAGAGCAATCTCCAAATTCGGGTCGGAATGTTGACGTACCATCAAATCCAAGCGCAAAACCGCTGGTGGAATGATAATTATTGATTAATAAAGTATATATATCACCACTTTTGGTATCCACAGGGCTGAGAAAGTTGGCAATATCAATGCTGCAACCTGTTGGTCTGTTTATATCAGCACTTAGGTCGCTTAATCCTGTCGCACCAGTACAACCGCCAGAAGTTTCTCCGTCTTCACCTAACGTAGGACCTGCTCGCATACACCTGACAGCCTCTAAGTTCTCGCATAATGTGTTTCCATCAGGCGATTTAAACAGGACAAAATCAAAGTCATCATGCTCATTCTGAGGAAGAATAGTAAATGAAAGTGATCCTGGATCAGCAATTGCCCATTTTAACCAAATTGAATTCGTTTCGATGAAAGGTTTCGAGGGATAGCAAATTTGAGTGCTCAATTCGGACACAAGCTCGCCCGATGATGTCAATGCGGGGATTGAAATTAAATTTTTACTACAAAGGCGAATACCGCCAGAGCAATCAGCGGCATTAGACTGGGACCTCACTCCTATTGGTGCAAGGAAAATCAGAAGAGATAAGTAAGTGTTTCGCATTTTTATTTACTGGCATTAGTAAGAGATATAATTTCAAATTTTGGCTTACTGATAAGACAAAACGGTAAAATTTTATTTGAGGAAGCAAAAAAACAACACGATTAGGAATACAACTCTTATCCAGTTCCTTGGTCTTCGCTTAAGTCAATAAAGTTTATCATGATCCGACTTTTACATTCAATCTTCATTGTACAAATGCAAACAATGAAATAAAAATTGGTACACAAATCAACGATTAACTCTTTTGCAAAGGAAACGTTAATAATATGAAAGTAAGAAATCAAGCAGATCGTTAATCAAATAGAAAATATTTTTAATTTTTTAAAAACTAGTAAACGCAATTTTTTATATCTAAAAAACAATTATATTTATTGTAAAAAAGTATATTATTTTGCACATTCGCAAAAAAATATACTTGTTAATGATTTGCAAACAGACTTGCAATGAACCTACTAACGACGGAATAATAAAACACCGTCTTTGAAGCTCGCTTCGTTCAAGAAATTAACAAGCCGACAGAAAAAAATTAATAAACGCCGCATTTATTTGGAATTACAACACATTTCCCACACCTTTGCAGTGCCACAGATAATAAAACTGCAACACTACTTTGGAAGGCACTTTATTTATTTACGAAAAGGAGATGGAGGCATTTGTAATGCCGCCTTCATTCAGACAGCCGCAACAGCCGGATAACATTCAAGTTGTCCGGTTTTCCGTGTTTACGGATCCCGCTAACCACCAGTGTAATCTCGCCGTTCGTGCGCTTTCACCATGGATGGGGCTACCATTTTCTTATGGAAACGAAGAGCGCATAATGGCACGGGAGAAGTCTAAATTCGGTAAGGTATCTGTAAAAAAATAATCAAAAAAGCACCATAAATAATAAATGAATCTACGTGAAGCATACGACCTCAACAAAGAAATTGAGGAATTTATCCTGGTTAAAAAGACCCCATATACTGCCGATGAGGTGGCATACATCAACCAGTATACCGGTTTTGGTGGTATGTGGAAGTTTGACGAAAACCTGAAAGGGGATCGCGGACTGTATGAATATTATACGCCGTGGAATGTAGTAGCCAAAATGGTCGGATTGGCTGTTAAGTATGGTTATCAGCAAGGGGGTCCAGTATTGGAGCCATCTTGTGGTATTGGCCGGTTCCTTCATTATTTTAGCCCTGCAACGCCGGTAACCGGTTGCGAACCCGACGAAATAAGCGCAGCCATCGCGAAGGCCAACTTCCCAGGGTACGATATCAAAAAACAAACCTTCAATGAATTATTCACCGATCGCTCCGGAAAATTGAAACCAATAAAAGCCGAATATCACCTCATCATCGGCAATCCTCCTTATGGGGCTTTTACCGGACGACTCACGGCCCAGGAGAAACAACGCACTGGCGCCACGACTTATCCGGAATACTTTATTCGGCGCTCAGCGGACTTACTGTTGCCCGGTGGATTGATTGTTTTTATTATCCCTTCGGCATGGATAGATTCTAACCAGGATGTTCCCGGACTGGAACTATTAGAAGCATACAGGATGCCCATTAGTACTTTCGGTGGCCAGACTGATGTGGCCACCGATATTGTTGTTTATCGCAAAAAATAATTTTATGACAAAACTGATAGCACTGATCCAGAAAGAAGCCGACAAACTTTTGTGCGAAACGCACCCCGAAGTCTGCAAACTACGTGATGACAATTTCTTGTTATTGCTGGAGAAAATTACAGCGAAACTAATGGCATCGAAAGAAGTAATTTCTGTTCAAACCGCATTGGCTGAATTAGAGCAGGAGTTAACCGGAATGTAGTAAGACGCATTCCCCGCTTATTCAGTTATTACGAAATAACATCATAAATAAACCATTTTAAATGGGACTTGAAACAACATATTTTGATAGAAATCCCAAAAATGTACTTGGGGAAATAGTAACGCATAACCCCAACACAGGCCGGGTACTAACAGATGCTTTCGGCAAACCCCGCCCGGAAGTTCGGGGTGCTTTGGAGGATGCTCTCTCCCGTATTGAGGCACCCAACGTAGATCGTTATGTTCATTTTACGGCCCAACAAAGCACCATAGATACTAAATTAAGGGATAGGACCGAAAAAATCATTCAACTTACTGAACGTGAAAATAAGAATAAGCCATCCGAGGCGAAATATGTCTGCGGGAAGGATATCGTTTGTCTGGATGATAGCATCGCCAAATACAATAAAGGTGTTGAATACCGGCTCCCCAATGGCGCAATGGGCACTTACGATATCTCAGAGGAGGAAATCACTGCTTTTGTAACGTATCAGGTCAATAAAAATATCTGGGATAAAAAGGCGATCACCGGCAATGCCTGGGGGAAGTATTACAAGGCCGCACTTCCTATGCTCGAATATTTCGACCGTAATATTCTTACATTTGATGGAAATGAATGGATACCTGCGTCCCTGTTTTATGCTGGAAACATTTATGACAAAATCCAGACCATCCAGAAAAACCGGGCACAAATCGTGGAACAGGTGGGTGATGAGGGATTTGAAAAAATACAGAATGGCTTAAATGATGTCCGGCCAAAGCCGTTACGCTTTAGTATTGACCCTCGTGAAGCACTGATTATTAGCCCTTTTGATCGAATTTGGGATGAAATAGTGTTCACGGAAGATACCGACGGTCAACTATACGAAAATCCACTCCCGGTCACCAGTGCCTTTAAGCACTGGGTACGTCAGGTACCTGGCAATCAGTTTACCGCTGATGCCGGTAAGATCACTTCCAATGAACAGGATGTGACCCGTATATGGATGGACGGTGCCAGTTTTTCCCGAAACAGTACACTAACCGATGAGCAAAAGGCTACCAAAAAGCGCAACGCTACCATCGTCGGGCAAATTCTCTTTGAGCGTTTTTGTATCGAGGGAATCAGCCGCGATATGCAGGTCAAAATCGAATATTTGTTCAACAGTACCCGCAACCACTATGCGCCGGTGCAATACCACCGTATCCCCGTAGGTTTTGAGGTGGGTAACAAATTTAAAGGCGGCGAGTTGAAGATTCGACCGGCACAACGGGAAGGTGTTTCTTTCCTGTCGCATCGCGGTACCGGTATCGTCGCATATGACGTAGGTGTGGGTAAAACGGCCACTGCAATCCTTTCCATCGAAGATGGATTTTCCAAAGGATTCTGGAAACGGCCATTAATCGTCACCCCGAATGGTGTTTATTGGAAGTGGGTAGGTGAACTCAACGGGATCAAAGCCGAAAAAGACATTATTCGTGACGGCAAAAAAGTAGCTAAAAAAGGTGATTTAATCGCTGAAGGTATCCTGCCTCATCGGAAAGTAAATACCTTGTATAACCTCGGTGCCGGTGTTGCTGTCCCGTCCATCTCCAAAGGCAAGGCCCAAATGGTGGAAGAAGGCAGTATCACCATGCTGACGTATGAAGGTCTGGAAAAGATTGGTTTTGATGAAAACAGCGAACGGACTTTAGTCGAAAAAGTCCTGTCCGCACTTTCCCAGGGCGAGAGCGGTCGTGGTGCTGCACTGAAAGAAAAAGCAGCCGAAGGCTGGTTAGACAAAGCACTGGCCGGAACGGAATACAGCATCGAGGGTTTCGGATTCGATGCCATTATTGTTGATGAATGCCACAATTTCAGGGTACTATTTACGGAAGTGAAAGGTGATGTCGGTAACGATGGAGAACGGGAAGTCAAACGTTTCCAGTCAGGTGGTTCCGGTCAGCCCTCTACCAGGTCTGTTAAGTTATTCCTGCTCAACCTGTACATCCAAAGTAAACACAGTGGCCGGAACACCATCGGCCTTTCCGCTACGCCATTCACCAATCGTGCTACGGAGATTTACTCCATGATGGCACACTTTGATTACGACGGACTGGCCGAATTTGGGGTGCATAACCTCGCCCAGTTCTGTAAGGTCTTTATCAATGAAACGAGTGAAACGGTGTGGACGGCCAGTGGTAAATTCGATATCCGGTATGTGATACGCGGGTACAATAACGTGCCGGTACTACAAACGATTTTGTTTCGCTCGATCAATTACAAAACCGGTGAAGAGGCCAATATCCAAAGGCCACAGAAGATCGTTTTGCCACTGTACAACGATGACAAAGGGCTACCATTGTCACAGCAGTATGTAATCGAAACCCGCCTGCCGGAAACAGCCGAACAAAGCAGGTGGTTGAAAGAGGCTTATCTTTTTGCATCCCGGGATTTCAAGGATTCTGCAATTTATAAAACCGGTCTTTACCCTGCCAACGATAAAACCAAAAAGCCTGACGGTCAGGTATTAGTAGCACTCAATGTGTCCCGAATAGCCACGATCACGCCATTGGCCATTACCCTGCGGGGCCAGGCGCAGTATAAAGACAAATTTACATTTCGGGATGTAGTGGAAAGCAGCCCGAAATTAGACTACACCATGAAATGTGTGCAGTCAGTTCGGGATTGGCATTTGCAGAACAATACACCTGTGTCCGGGCAAATCCTTTACAGCAATGCGGCTACCAGTTTCTTCCCGTTTTTCAAAGAATACCTCATAAAAGAGGTTGGTTACGCCGACCATGAAGTGGAGTTGCTCACCGGCGAGACTCCGCAGGCGAAACGGGAAAAGATCAAAGAAGGATTTCAGGACAATAGTATTAAAATCATCATCGGCTCTTCCGCGATCCGGGAAGGAATGGACCTGCAAAATCATTGCAGTGTAATCTACGTGCTTTATATGGACTGGAACCCCACCGATCTGCACCAGTTGTTTGGCCGGGGCTGGCGTTTTGGGAATAAATTCAGCCATGTCAGGATCGTTACCCCGCAGGTCGAAAACTCATCGGATATTTTTACCTGGCAGAAACTGTCGGAGAAGATGAGCCGCCTGAATTCGATCTGGTCCCGGGCAGGGGTGACCAAGATGTTTGAGGAAGGCGAACTGAACGCCGAAGAACTCAAAAAAGGACTGATTACTGATCCACGTGAATTGGCAAAATTTGAAATCGGTGAAGAAAAATCGCTGTACGAAAGCCAGAAAGTAGTGCTGGAAGCAGAGGAAAACGAAGTGAAGGAGGCTATTCGTTACCGCGACTTGCTCAAAAATCTCGAAGAGAACCTATTGAATACCCTACGCGAAATAGAAGAAAAAACTTATCCGGATTGGTGGGCCGGTCAGTACGCGGACAGGGTAAAGAAATTCAATGAAATCATGGCTTTGCAGGCTACTGCTTCAGATATGCCATCGGTATACCGCAAAATCAGAGCGTTCTCCCGTTTTGTGTCGGCTACCAGTTCCGGCTACACTTTAGGATTTGTAGATACCAGGTCCATTGATGACCACATTAAAGCCAAAAAGACACTCAAACGGGTAGAAGACACCATTTTATCTGCGTATAAGCTGCCGGTATCGCAATTGGATGAGGCGCTTAACCGGATTGCAGACCGGCTGCAGCAGGCTGAAGAAACTTTAAACCATATTAATTCAGACGAATATTTTGCGGAAGTGCTTCAATCTGCCACGGATAAAAAAGCGGAGGAAGCCGCCAACCGACGTAGTGTGGATGATCGTGTAAAAGAATTTGCCAGGCTTAACTACCTGCTGGATTGTAAATTCCAGGTGGATATGTGCACCATTTACGGCCGTAATAAGAGTGAACCCACCAGTGAGGATATGGACCGGCCTTCCTCCAAAAATTCCAATAAACAGGCGATGGCTAAAGGAAAGGGTGAATCACCCATTAAGGATGCCATTGACGCACTCCGTATCGCACTCGAATTTTCTGACAATAAACAACCACTCCAGGAGGCTATTGAAGCCCTCGAAGTGGCATTAGAATTTGCTTAAAACAATGACAAAGCAGGAATTACAAGAGAAAATTGCCAAAATGCAAAAAGGGCTGGACAATCCAGCTATCCAGGGTGATGCACGTACCGCTTTGGCCGCTGCATTGGAATCTGCCAAAAAGGAGTTCGATCAATTGGATGATTTTTACGATTCCATAGACAAAACAGAAAAGCAACTGAAGCAATATTCAAAGCAAAAAGAGGTGCCTGTGAAGCCTAAAGTATCGTTTTCTGATTACCCGCTTGCCGCTAAATTCATGCCTAAACACCAAAAAAACTTGGTGCAACGGTATGATGATGACGACAAAAAAGGTATACTCGAAGAGATTGAAAAGAACCTGCGGCAATTGGGTGGGTACGGCTCACAGGACGGCAAAGGCCGCGCAGCAATGGTATTTGCCCACTATTTCTGGGGGAAAAGCGACTGGTTTATCACAGAAACGGACTTTGATGAAGATGCCGAAAACTTGTTTGGCTTCACTATTCTCAACGGTGATACTGAAATGGCGGAGTTGGGCGCAACATCGCTTGATGATCTGGTCAATAATGGTCGGATTGAACTTGACTTTTATTGGACACCAGTGACGCTTCGGGAAGCACTTCACAAGGCGGACCCTGATTATTTTGAATTGAATCAGCCTGAAAATAAAGAAAAGCAGGATGATAAGTTTGACATCACATCCATCCCGCATACCGAAGATGGTTATCAAAAAATAAAAGACCATATCAGCCAAAACCGGAACGCTATTCCTGCGCGGGATTTGATTTTTTTCGGTGAGGTGGCCGATAATATTCGGCAGCATTTGGATAAAAAGCCAGTTGTGGACGCGGAGCCGTCCCCGGCAATAAATTCCGTTATCTGCAACGTCACACGGAATTTGAAGCAAAACGGCATAGAAATTAAATTCCCCAAACAACCCTCGGACGATATCGCCGCCCGTATCAAATCCAAAGGGTTTCGTTGGTCAAAATTCCAAAAACTCTGGTACGTGAAGTACTCAGAAAGTCTGCACCAGTTTGCCATTGACATTTGCGGTGAAACAGAGCATTCTGACACCCCGGCCACTATGCCATTACATGCTCCAAATGATCCGAATGTCCGGTTGATTACGCTGGCCGTACTTACTTCAAAGGGGAAAGTGCCTCAGGGGATCCTTCGCGATGAAATAAATGCTGGTAAACTGGAAATGGCCATCTATAAAAAATTCAATGGTATGGACGATTCGACAGACTACCTGGCAGATACAGAACTCCAATGGCGGGATGCCTCCATGAGTGATGCCGCGTTTGATATTGAACAATTGAAAAAAAACAAGGCTAATTCGCACTACACGGATAGTATCTACTTAGACAATGATGGTATCGTTTCGTACGGTAATTTGAAATTCAGGTATAAAAACACCGTAAAAGGGCACGATTATAATCCTAAAATAGAAAGACAAAATATCAACGATATACAGCAACTGGAGGCCGATATCCAAAAAAAGACAGCGGAAAAAGTGATTGATCTTGTTGCAGATCAATACCATGTTCCGTTCAACCGGCTGGTGCAGCATGGTAAGTTTAAGATCGCTGACGGTGAGATATTGGACCCGAATTTATATGTTGACAAAGGCGAGATGCCGGGGATTGTCGAAATTGATGGTTATCGCCTCGCCGGTACCATGGAGGCTAAGAATATTGTCACCTCGGTAATGATGGCCGTCTTTGGTGGACAAAAAACAGAGAACCGGGAGAACCGATGGATTTTCAAATCAGAACCTGGTACTTCCGTTCCGGCTTATTTGAGTTTGTGGAGCCGGTATCGGGAGTTGCGCGATGGAGAATCATCGGACTTCCCAAAATGGCGTTTTAATAGTTTCCCCACCGCTGTATGGGCAAGTCTTCGATATGCCGCTCGGGAGGCTATTGCCGAACGCGATAAAATGAATCAACCCAAAAAGTCGGATAGAGCGAAAAAAATTCATCAAGGAAAGATGAACGAAGCCGTGACGCGCATAAATCTGATTAAAAAGATTTGGGTAGCGTATGAGCAGGATCAGCCTGGATTACTTTTTCAAGTAACCGGTCAGGATCAGGATGAATATAACCAAATGTTGGCACTTTGGCGTGCCGATTTAGGACTAAAGGAGGGTTCGCCAATGATGGTGGTTCGCGCTTCAGGGGCAGATCAGGATGAAAAACATACTGCTCAACTAAAACACGAAACGCTTTTGCCTTTAAAAACAAAAATGGAAGATACAAATGCGAAAATTGAAGCAGTAACTGCTGAAATTGAAGCAGTAACTGCTGAAATTGAAACATCAGGCAAGCAAGTGGACTTCAAAATATTAGGGAAAAAGCGTCAAATTACGCTTCCCAATGGTGAAAAACACGATGCACAATATGCGATCGTGGAATTAGACACTATTTTGGCAAGCCATCATGAGGAAACCTTTGCTGATACTAAAGGATATCCGCGCAACTCCTTGGGTGGCAACCTTAATGATCGCAATTACGCGACAGATAAAGGCGCGCAGCAATTGGTAGAAGAATATGCCCGGAACCTGAATCCAGATTTAGTGATTGCACTGACCAGTACACCGGAGGGAACGCCGATTATCACCCCCAACGGTATCGTCGTGAGTGGTAATAACCGTACCATGTCGCTCAAATTGGCGCGTAAAAAATACGATGCCAAATGGCGTGAATACCAGGCCGCTTTACAAAACGAATCCGATGTATTTGGTTTTGATCAATCAGCCTTGGATAACCTGGCAGAAATGAGCGCCCCGGTATTGGTGCGTATCGACTCCGACTTCGGAGACCTGACTACCACCAACATGGCCAAATATAATGCGTCATCCATGAAGGGGAAAAGTCCGGTAGACAGGGCAGCCGAACTCGCAACGACACTTCGCGAGCAGATTCTTTGTGAAACGAATATTCCCAAAATCATTGGTGATTTTGATACGCTCAGCGACTTCTATGCCGACCGCAGCGCTGTTAAGCGAATGGTATCAGCCATGCAGCAATGTAGTGTGCTCAATGAGCAGGATATGCCTGCATACGTCGAAAACGGGTATTTCACCGAAGATGGAAAAACGCTCCTGGAAACAATTCTTGCATCGCTTATTCTCGAGCCAGATACCCTGCGTATCGCCAACCGGGATGGCGTTCGTTCATTCCGGCAGGCAATAGTTAATGCGCTACCGGTACTGATCGCTAATAAAAATCTGGATACCAGTGCTATCCTGATACCCCATATCAATGCCGCCATCCGCTATCAAGGCGAAGTAATTGCTTCGGGCCTTGGTTGGGAAAACTTTGTGAATCAGGTCAATATGTTCTCTGATGACCGTGCGGAGTGCAATACTGTCTACATCAATCGATTGATGAATGAAGGACAGCGGATCTTCCGTGATGCCATTCGGAAGTACAATGACAGTCAGGCCCACGCTGGTGATAATGCCTTATTCGCAGCAGAAGTAGTATCCCCCGATGAGGCATTTAAGGGGTATATCATTGGTCGACTTCCGAAAGAGGTAGTGCAACGTGTTCAACGATATTGTGAACCCCCAAAAGCGAATAAAACAGAACCCGATAAAACCAAAATGGCCAAACTTCGACTCAAACTGCTTGAAAAGTCCGAAGGCCGCCTGGACGGGGACAAAAAGAAACTGGCAGCAACACGTATTAAATTGCTCACTAAATATTTATCAAAATGACAAAAGCAAAAATACAGGAGGAAATCAATGATTATCGCGAATTACTTAATTCACCAGACGTTGATGACTTTGAAAAAGAACTCGCCCGGGAGGAAATCGCTACCCTTGAAGGAGAACTGGCCAAAATGGATGGTTCTGATGAACCCCAACCAGCCAGTGAAACTAAAAAGCGGGGCCGAAAACCCAATCCGCCCTCCGCTCGAAAAACTAAAGTTGGGCATCCAGAACTTCATCCGGGTGACAAAACTAAATCAGGCGTTACCATCATGGATGCCAATGGTAACCTGCTCGACCTAAATGGAGAAGTAATTCAGGTGGGTGATACCGTTCAGGTGACCAACAAAAACGGATCCTTTCTTGGGACGATTATCAACCTGGCAAAAAAACGTGGAGGAGGACACCAGGTCAAGTACAAATCAAAAAGCGGACAGACCAAAACAGAAATGTTTCAGCCGGATGCGGTAATAAAAGTCGGATCTGCCGGTGAAGATTTATCTGTAGTGAAATTTGACGAAAAATTGCCTGTCAAAGTAATGAAGTCGGCAAAAGTAGTAGGAAGGACAGACTGCGATGAGAATGAAATCGTACTGGTTACGCCAGAGGAAAAAACGGTAGTTGTCGCACCGATGGTAGCGGATCCTGAAAATGGCGATAAAATTGCCATCAATAAACAAGGACATCCAATGTATGTAGTGGAAGGTGATGCCGCAAAAACGGACTACGAAAAAGCCGACGATGCCAAAATTACTAAAAAGGCAGGTAAAGTAGAAAAGGTGGAAAACAAAGGCGAAAATGAGGAGGAAGCAAAGAAATTAGACGCACAAGAGATCAAAGATGAAACGGTGAAAACCGTCAAGCCGACTCGCGACTGCGACTTTGTGAAAGGGGAAGAGGAACCTGCGCTACAAACCTTCCTTGAAGGAATGCGGCAGGCATGGCGTCAGGATAAAACCAGCG